>CAMCWI010000269.1 GCA_945882065.1 Akkermansia muciniphila | reverse complement strand
AAACAAATCGCCGGAACGTTGAGCGGCGGCGAGCAACAGATGCTTGCCATCGGCCGCGCGCTGATGAGCAAACCGAAGTTCCTGATGATGGATGAGCCGTCGCTCGGCATCGCGCCGCTGTTGGTGAAGACCATCTTCGAGAAGATCGTCGAGATCAACCGCACGCACGGCATCACGATCCTCCTCGTGGAACAGAACGCAAATCTGGCGCTGGAGATTTCCAATTTCGGCTACGTGCTGGAGACCGGAAAGATTATTTTGCAGAACGAATCCGCTGCACTTCGCCAAGACCCAAAAGTCCGCAGCGCGTATTTGGGAGGATAGGAACGCGGCGCGTGAATCAGTTTGTGTCCAGCGGAGCTTGTGGCGTGATGAACACCAGTTCCGCTTCATGCGGGCCGCGCCGAACCAATGCGACTACTTGTGGTGCCGCCAGTGCCAGAAGTTCGTCATCCCCCACCTCGCGAAAAATATAAGGAACGGTGTGAACGATGATCGGCGCGGGGAGAGAAGAAACAATCTGACCGGGCAACAGCCGTTGACTTGTCACTAGCTCGGCAGGTGAAAGCGGCTGGCTTGTGACCCAGCCAAGGCTGGCAGCAGGCGGATTGGTCTTGGCGATTTCAAGCTGCACAGTCTTCGGCGCGAAGTGACGCATCACTCCGATGGTTGATGCGATTAGCAGCACCGCTACGACAGCGACCCGACGGACAGCGCGAACACGCCGTCGCTGCTGGGCCAGCCGGAGAATGTTTTCGAGCGATGCCACCCGCGCGCCCTCGCCGGATTCCCCGGCCAGCACATCTTCCAACAATCGCTCGTTGTCAGTCCGCTTGTTCATGTTTCAACGCTGCCAACATGGCAGCCTTTAATTTCTGTCGCACTCGCCCGAGCCGCGACTCAACGGCTTTCTCGCTCGACTGGAGCGATTCGGCAATTTGCCGCACGGATTCCTGCCCAAGATATTTTCGTTCGACCAACTCCCGATCTTCGGCGGACAGGTTGCCCATGTTAATCTCCAGTGTTGCCAGTAGGCGCACATCAGCTTGTCCATTTTCTGCAACATCGGCTTCCGCCCTGGCGTGGGTGGTGAAGCGGTCGAGAAAAGCCAGGTAGCGATTGCGCTTCCGCCGTTGATCTGCGAACGCCGTCGGTGCCAGCACCGTGAGCCAGTTCCAGAAGCGGGCTTCATCGTCGAACACTTTGATGTGGCGCACGACGCGGACGAACGTGGCCTGCAACGCTTCGCGCGTGGCATCTTCATCGCCGTTGGTGACGACCAAGAGATACCGCGTGAGTCTGGAATAATAGACTTCATGAAATGTTCGATACGCTGTTTCATCGCCCATCACCATTCCGCGCGTCAACGCTGACAACATCTGTGACGCAGGCGGCGCTGCTCCCCCTGTGTCACCCGCCGCGCTTCGTTGCTGTGAGTGAGCACCCAAATTGATTTCAAGTTCTCGTGAAAAATCTTCTCAGGGTTGACGCTCCGATGTTATAACCGGCTTGAGCGGCGCGCTGTTTGTATGGAAGTCCGGGGCGACTTGCGCCGCTTTCTTGATGATGGAATTAAGTCGTGCTGTAAAATCTGCTTCCTGTAGAACTGGCAGACCGGTTGACGGATCAATCTTGAAACTTGTTTTTGTGGACAAGGCTTTCAACACGGCATCAATCGTCTCAAGTTTTTCAGCTTCGCCAACAGCGATCAGCAACTTGGTTTCCTTATGAAAACTAATGTTGGGCGTTTCCGTGTCGCCAAGCATTTTCCAACCAGTCTGAACCGCCGTGGTGATGTCTTCCACCTTCAAACCCTGCTCTAGATACGGAGTCAATGCGTAGAACCGGCTGATTCTTTTAGGGCTAGGTTTTGTTTCCAAAAATGAAAGATCAGGCGGCTGCTGACGCCCTCGAAAATACCAGATCGAATCATCGGAGAGGGTGCCACTAGTCTGGAAGCTGATCGCAGTTTGATTAAATTGGTAAGAAGACCCCACGCCGGCGGAAGTGCGGTACGGCGTCGTCTTCATGCTAGCCAATTCCATGGCGCGGAATAAATCCGGCACGGTGACCTGAGTCATCCGCAGCGCGGAAATCCTTTCCTCGGCATATTCATCCGGAATCACCACATTCAGCGGTCGTCCAGTGGCTTTCTCGATGGCGGCAACCAGTTGCTTGGGATTTCCGCCGGGGAAATCGAGATTGAATTTGGTGAGCTTGGATGGCTCGGACGTAGCAGCATACGGATCGAAGGCCTTGATGGGGCGGCTTGGAACAGGTGCTGGCGCGGGCACCGTGACGGCGGGTTGACCAAGCGCAGAAACAGTGACGAGCAAGATCAGGCAGATTCGTTTTTTCATTTTGTTGGAGTTTACGGTTTGTTCTCCATCCAGAAAGACGCCGCTAGGCGAGAAATCCTTCGGAAAATGTTTTTCGTAATCTTCTTCAAGCTTTCGCTGGCCGGGCTATTTCACTAAAGTTTCTGAATGTCTGACGCGTCCCCCATCCGCCGCCATTTCGCCAGCGACAATTATTCCGGCATCTGCCCCGAGGCGTGGGTCGCGATGGTTGAAGCCAACGCTGATCACGAAGTCGGTTACGGCAATGACACTTGGACGCAACGTGCTTCTGACCTGCTCCGCGAAATTTTCGAGAAAGACTGCGAAGTGTTCTTCGTCTTCAACGGCACGGCGGCCAATTCCCTCTCGCTCTCATCGCTCTGCCAGTCGTATCACAGCATTCTTTGTCACGAGATTGCACACGTTGAAACGTCCGAGTGTGGCGCGCCGGAGTTTTTTGCCAACGGCAGCAAGATTCTTTTGCTGCGTGGCGAGAATGGAAAGATTGATCCCAAAGACATTGATCGCGCGGTCAACAAGCGAAAAGACATCCACTATCCGAAGCCGCGCGCGTTGAGCATCACGCAGGCAACGGAAGTGGGCACGGTGTATTCGCTCGATGAACTTCGCACGCTCACGGCAGAGGCGCGGCGATGCGGCCTGCGCGTTCACATGGATGGCTCGCGGTTCGCCAATGCGGTCGCCTCGCTCAATGTTTCCCCTGCCGAGGCGACCTGGAAATCCGGCGTAGATGTCCTGTGCTTCGGTGGAACGAAGAACGGCATCGCCATCGGTGAAGCGGTCGTGTTCTTTGATCGCGAACTGGCGAAGGAATTTGATTACCGCTGCAAACAAGGCGGTCAGCTCGCGTCCAAGATGCGCTTCCTCTCCGCGCCGTGGACCGGAATGTTGAAGGATGGCGCGTGGCTCAAGCACGCGCGACACGCCAACGCGATGGCCCAGCGGCTCGACATTGGATTGCGTGCATTACCGCAGATCAACGTCGCTTACTCCGTGGATTCCAACTCTGTGTTCGCCAAGATTCCCGACCCGCTGGTCAAGGCAATGCACGCTCGCGGCTGGAGGTTTTACACGCACGTCGGCGGCTGGCAGGAAGCGCGGCTCATGTGCAGTTGGGATACGACGGAAAACGACGTGGACAATTTTCTCACGGACTTGAAACGGTTCGCCGCTGTTTAGGTAAAAAATCTTTCGTGCTAATTCGCCCGGCTTCCGGCTAGCTTTTGGGCGCATGAACATTCAAGTAGCCGTTCTCTGTGACGCGGCAACGGACGACAACGGCAAACTCAATCTGCTCGGCGCGTTTGACACGATCTATGCGCGCGAGCTTCCGGCGATTCATCCGCAGTGCGCCGTGGCGTTGCGTGTCACGTTTGCAAGCGAGGACGAAGGCAAACGCCAGTTGAAGTTGAACTTTGTGGATGCCGACGGACGCGCCATCATGCCGCCGATTGAAATCCCCATCGAGGTCACGCTGCCGGGCGACATGCACTTCGGCACACGCAATTACATCCTCAACATCCAACAGCTCAAGTTTGATCAACCCGGTCTTTACTCGCTCGACATCCTGTTCGACGAAAAAGTGCAGACGAGCATTCCGCTGCTGGTTCGGCACATCACGCCAACGCCGGCTTAAATTTCCTTCGAGCGGCCATGACTGAAACGCTCGCACTAACGCTGCTGATCTTCATCGCCGCCCTGCTCTACTCTTCGGTGGGGCACGCAGGCGCCTCCGGCTATCTCGCGGCGATGGCACTGTTCGGTCTCGTGCCCGACGTGATAAAGCCGACTGCACTCGTGCTGAATCTCGTCGTAGCCACCGTGGGCACGATTCGTTTTGCAAGCGCGGGACATTTCGATTGGAAACTCTTCTGGCCATTCGCCGCGTTGTCTGTCCCGATGGCGTTTCTTGGCGGCATGAAGAATCTGCCTGCCTCGACTTATAAAATCATTCTCGGTTGCGTGCTGTTGTTTGCGGCGTGGCGGCTGTTAATTAAACCAACAACACAATCGTCGGGAGGATTAAAGCCCGTCGCCATGCCGCGCGCTTTGATCTTTGGGGCGGGAATGGGCCTTTTATCCGGACTAACGGGCGTTGGCGGTGGGATTTTTCTGAGCCCGCTCTTGCTGTTTCTCGGCTGGGCTGACGTAAAGAAAACCGCCGGGATTTCCGTCGCGTTTATACTCGTCAACTCCGCTGCGGGATTGCTCGGCCATCTGGCAAGTGTAAAAAATGTTCCGCATGAAATCGTCTGGTGGTCACCGGCGGCATTGCTCGGTGGAATCATAGGCGCAGAGTTGGGCAGCCGTCGTCTCGAACCAGTGACGATGCGGCGGTTGCTCTCGGTCGTCCTAGTCGTGGCAGGCGTTAA
>CAMCWI010000268.1 GCA_945882065.1 Akkermansia muciniphila | reverse complement strand
GAGAAAATCGTAGTCGCAGCAGTTCTTGAATACCTTGTGTCGCAACAAACCGAGTTTGTCGTAGGTGCGTTTGCGAACGAACAACGCCTGATGATTCGCCAGACCGAAACCGTAGCGGATAATTTGCGCGTCCCAGCACGCTTCTTCGCGGCGGAAAATCTCCACGCCGCCGCCGTCCACGAAGATGATGTCGCCAAACAACGCGTCCCATTCCGGATGCGCCTCGAACGCGGCGGCAACTTTTTCCAGAATGCCGTCGCAGTAACAATCATCGGCATTGAGAATCGCCACGGCATCACCCGTCGCAAGCGCGATACCTTTGTTCATGGCGTGGTAATGACCCTCATCTTTTTCTGAGAACCATTTGAGATGCGGGAAATCTTTCAGGATGCTGAGCGTGCCGTCCTTCGAGCCGCCGTCGAAAACAATATGTTCAACATGCGGATGCTTTTGACGGGCGACGCTCTCCATCGTTTCGCGGATGGTGTGCTCGCTGTTGAAGCAAGGAGTGACGACGGTGATCTTGAAAGGTGTGCTCATCTTGGGTGTGTTGCCAGAAACCTTCAAACTGCCCGGAAACGTTGCGCAACGGGAATGCGGCGGCCCAAACCGAACGCACGCGGCGAGACCTTTAATCCCGGCGCGGCTTGGCGGCGTTTGTATTCGTTGAACGTGACTTTGTTGATCACGTCGTTGACGACGGCTGGTGCAAAACCGCGTTTGATGATCTCGTCTTTGCTCAAATGTTCCACGACGTAGTGTTGCAGGATCGCGTCGAGGATGTCGTATTCGGGCAGCGAGTCCTGATCTTTCTGATCGGGGCGCAACTCGGCACTCGGAGACTTCGTGATCGAGTCCGTCGGGATGATGACGCGGTCGCGATTGATCCAGCGAGAGACGGCATAGACATCCGTTTTGAAAACATCTGCGATGACAGCCAGCGCGCCGCACATGTCGCCGTAAAGCGTGCAATAGCCGACGGCTACTTCAGATTTGTTACCGGTGGTGAGTACGAGCGAACCGAATTTGTTCGAGAGCGCCATCAGCGTCACACCACGCAGACGAGACTGGATGTTTTCCTCGGCTTCATTGGGCTTTGTGCCAGCGAAAACTTTCGCGAGCTGGCCTTCCATCGCTTTGAAGCCGTTTTCGATGGGCAAGACTTCGTAGCGGATGCCAAGATTCTTCGCGAGAGATTCAGCATCAGTGAGACTGCCACTGCTCGAATAACGCGCTGGCATCGCCACGCCCATGACGTTGGCTGCGCCGAGTGCTTCGACGGCGAGAACCGCTGTGATAGCTGAGTCAATGCCGCCGGACAAACCGAGCACAACGGATTTGAATCCGCACTTATGGACGTAATCACGGATGCCGAGCGAGAGCGCGCGGTAAAGATGTTCTTCTTTCAACGGCCAGTTCGGCTTGAGCGCGGGCGTGTTGCTGTCCACTTCCACCACGAGCACGTCTTCGGAAAAACCTTTGCCGAGCGCGAGAACTTCACCCTGACGATTCAGCGCGACGCTGTGTCCGTCAAAGATCAATTCGTCGTTCGCACCGATGGAGTTGACTTGCACGAGCGGGACTTTCTCGTCACGCGCCACGCGTTGCAACATTTCGAGGCGCGTCCTTTCTTTTCCGACATGCCACGGCGAGGCGGAGATGTTGAGGATGATGTCTGCACCTTGCTTGATGAGTTCGCGAACGGGGTCGCACGGATAGCGACGATCCGGCCAGAAATCTTCGTCGTTCCAGATGTCTTCACAGACGGTGATGCCGATCTTGCGTCCGTTGAAGACGAACGGCGCGGTGCTTTTGGCCGGTTCAAAATAACGGTCTTCGTCGAACACATCGTAAGTCGGCAGCAACGATTTGTTTTGTCGCCAGACGATCTTGCCGTTTTGGAGGACGGCAGCGGCGTTGAAGAGTGAACGTCCGGGACGCGCGTCGTTGCGATCCACAAAGCCAACGCAGAGCGGAACAGTGCCGACGACAGCGGCGGTCTGGTTCAGCGCATTGAAACCAGCTTCAATGAAATCCGGGCGCAGGAGCAGGTCGCGCGGAGGATAACCGCAGAGGAAAAGTTCTGGGGCCACGACGAATTCCGCGCCTTGTTTCACGGCCTGTTCGTAGGCTGCGACGAGTTTAAGGCGGTTCGCTTCGTAAGCGCCAATGGTCGAGTTGAGTTGCAGTATTCCGATTTTCACTGGTTAAAAAAGTAGCGATGAGAGTTTAATTCGCAATGAATTTGAGTTGGGGGATTCAATTGGCCGCCGCTGCTGTCGCCGGGTGAAGCGTGGAGTCTGCTTGCTCCGCTGTGGCGAGGGCTTCCGCGAGTTTAATGAGATGCGCTTCCATGGTGTATCGCGCCAAAAACATGCGGCGCAAGTCTTCGCCGGTCTCGCGTGACATGAGATTGAGCATGGCGGCGGCGATGCGGTTTGGCGATTTGATGGAGACGAGGCCGGGGTAATCAGAGGCGAACATTTCCGAGAGCGAACGCCAGCGTGTGGTGACGATGGGCAGGCCGAACGCCATCGCTTCGATGAGATTCACCGGCTGATTCTCGCCGAGGTAATACGTTGGGAAGCAGAACAGATCGCTCTCGCCGAGCGCGCGTTCCTTGCCTTCACCAGAGACGAAGCCGAGATACTCGACAGCGGTGGAAAATTCGGGATCGGTCATCAATTTGTCGAACGTGGCGCGCTCGCCGGGAGTGACGAACGTGCCAGCCGCCATGAGTTTCATGCGGACGGAGGCTTGCTGTTCGGCGAGGGTGCGGTTGGCGAGAACCACGGCGCGCATGACGTCGAACAATCCCTTCTCCTCCATGCAATGTGCGATGAAGAGAACTTTCACGATCTGCGGATCACCGCCGGTGTCATGCAAGTCGGCAGCGGAGAGAGGGCGTCTTACGAGAAGTTTTTCCCGTGCAGCGAATCGTGCGAGGCGGCGTGGTAAAACTTTCTGGCGGAACTCGGCGCACGGATCGGGGATGCCGTTGCTAACCACGCGGACGCGTTTGGGCAGAAGTTTCTCGGCATCGGCGATGTTGTAACGCGAGAGGACGATGCTGAGATCGGCTCCGCCCCCAAAATTGTAAGTCAACGAGCGAGCGCGCATCTGGACGGAAGTCTCCAGCCATTTGCCCAGTCCGGCGGCGTGCCAGTGGAAGATGACGCGTTTGAAAAATGGACGGCAGATGAACAGAACCATCCAGTCGCGATAGAGGGCGGAACTTTTTCCGGGCGCGGGGATATAATAGAAGTTTTCCACGCCGTAACGGAAGCGGCACCAGACGGCTTCGAGGCAATACATCACGAGGCGCAGCAGTTTCATCGGCTGGAACGAGCCGATCTCTTCGAGGCGTTTGGAGAGGCGCGTGTTGACGTGATAACACTCGATGCCGTGAACGTCGCCGGGGTGCGGCTTGGAGTTTTTGAGCCGCGTACGCCGGTCGCCTCCGAGACCGTTCAACATCAGTTGCACCATATAGCTCTGGCCGTGGTGCGGCGGCGGCGTATGTGCAAAGAGCAATAGCTTCATGTTCGACTTCTGATTATGGCGAGGAGGATGACATGGAAACCATCCATACGCCAACTCGATTCTTGAAATCCGGCTGGCGCAACGTTTATGCCATGGACATTCTTTCCCACGAACAAATCAGACGTGCCGGGTGTTGTGCGGACACGTCCCGGTGGAAACCAGAAGCGTGATGAACATTCAACGAGTCAATGTGCTGGGCGCAGGCATCAGCGTCCTCAATCAGAAGACGGCACTCGCCGCCGTCGCCGTCGCCGTCGCCCAACGGCGCAAGGGTTACATCTGCATCACGGGAGTTCACGGCGTGATGGAGGGGCAGGATGATCCCGGCTTCCAACGCATCTTGAACAACGCGTTTCTCTGCACACCGGATGGAATGCCGATGGTGTGGATGGGGCGATTACGCGGGCACAAAGAGATGAACCGCGTCTATGGGCCGGACTTCATGCTCGCCGCTTGCGAGTGGAGTCAGACGAGCGGGTGCAAACATTTTTTCTTCGGTGGCGCGGAGGGCGTGGCAGAGTCGCTGCGTGAGAGCATGACGAAACGGTTTCCCGGATTGCAGGTGGTGGGTTGCTATACGCCACCGTTCAGGCCACTGAATGTGGATGAAGTCGCGGTGTTGCAACAACAGGTGAGTAGTGCGCGTCCGGACATTCTGTGGGTTGGGTTGAGTACGCCCAAGCAGGAGAAATTCATGGCGGAGTTTTTGCCCAAGCTGGACGCGACTCTGATGGTGGGTGTGGGGGCGGCGTTTGATTTTCATACGGGCCGGGTGCGGCAGGCGCCGCGCTGGATTCAGCGCAGCGGGCTGGAATGGTTTTATCGGATGTGCTGTGAGCCGAAGCGACTGGCGAAGCGTTATCTGAAGAACAATCCGCGTTTCCTCTGGAAAGCATTCTGGCAGATCACGGGATTGAAGAAGTATCCGCTTGATGGAGACCCTAATGGAGAGTTGTGACTGACAGCAGGTGGCAGGACGATCCGATGCGGAGGTTTGTTTTCCGCCGGGGAATCCCCTGGATTTTTTCCCGGCGAACTCTGGCGCGCAACCGTTTGGAGGTTGCCCTGTTCTGGATTACAACAGGGGTGCTACGGGAGGAAACAGCTTTAACAACATGGAAGTTCACGCGCTCGAACAGTTGCGTCATGGGAATTTGATTGAGCAACCTTCTGCTGTTTTGTATCCAACACACTGGCAACACGCACAGAAATGAACAACCAAACCTTACAGCCGCGTTA
>CAMCWI010000267.1 GCA_945882065.1 Akkermansia muciniphila | reverse complement strand
AGCAGCGCGATGGCTTTCGCGACCTTCGCATCTTCCACATGGCCGTCGCAATCAATGAAGAAGTAATATTCCCACGCCTTCCGCTTGCTGGGGCGCGATTCGATCTTGGTGAGATTGATGCGATACCGCCGGAATGCTGCGAGCGAATGATGCAACGCCCCGACTTTGTCGCTGATGCTGACCATCAAACTCGTGCGGTCGTTGCCGGTGGGCGGGCTGCATTTGCGGCCGAGCACGAGGAAGCGCGTCGCATTGGCAGCATTGTCCTGGATGTCCTGCTCCAGAACTTCAAGGCCGTATTTTTCCGCCGCGAGCAAACCGCCGATGGCTGCCGCGCCTTTTTCCTTGGCGGCGAGTTCTGCCGAACGCGCGTTCGACGACGTCTCCACGATCTCGACGCGCGGCAGATGTGCCTGCAACCAACCGCGGCATTGCGCGAGCGATTGCGGATGCACGTAAAGTTTCTTGATTGCCTTGCGTGGCGAATTGCTCATCAGGCATTGCTGCACCTTGAGCACAATCTGCGAAACGATCTTGAGATCGCTGTCCACGAACATATCGAGCGTGTGCGTGACGACGCCTTCGGTGGAATTCTCCACGGGCACGACGCCATAATCCGCGCGGCTCTTGCTGACCTCGGTGAAGACGTCCGCGATGGTTTTTTGCGCGGCGTAATTCAGGCTCGCACCGAAGCGCTTGATCGCCGCCTGATGCGTGAACGTGGCTTCCGGTCCGAGGTACGCGATGGTCAGCGACTTCTCCAGCGACAACGCGCTGGACATGACTTCGCGATAGATGGCGCGCAGGGATTCATTGGTGATGGGGCCGGCGTTCTGTTTGCAGACGCGGGCGAACACGGCGAGTTCGCGGTGCGGCGCGTAGATTTCCTCGCCAGCCTTGAGTTTGATTTCGCCGATTGACAGGACGTGCTTCGTGCGCTCATTGAGCAGCCGAACGATCTGCGCGTCCAGCTTGTCAATCGCCTTGCGATGCTCGGGTAAATTCACAGTGATGCCAGAATGAAGAAGGCGTCGGGAAGAATCAAGCCGACTCGCAAATCAGGGGTTAAAACCAATGCGCCCGCTGCGACTCCATAACCCGGAAAAGAATTTGAAACCACGAAACACACGAAATGATACGAAAATCTGGGAAGCGAATGCGCGCGCCGGATTCAACTCGCCGTTGTGGGCCAACGAAACCTCCTCCCTCGATTTCCGTGCAGCCCTTTCGTGTTTTTGTGTATTTCGTGGTCAAAAACCCGGTTTAGGTAAAAACCATGTCCACCTCCACGCTCATCTTTAGTTATGTGACGCTGCTGCTCGGTAGCCGTCCTGCTTTGCATGTTTTCAACACGTTTGTTGGCGGGCACGATGATTTGCAACCTTGGAGTGCCGTGGAATGAACCCGGAACGATAGGCGACATTCAGGCGATTACTCCCGACCAACAATTCGGCATGGCCTTCGTTACAGGCCCTGGCCGTTACAGACTCGATTTCGTTACTTTTGAGCACATCAAGTATTCAGGTCCATTGCAGAACTTTCGCGTCCAAATCTATCGTTTTGGCCCGCTTGAAACGGCCCAACCTCCGGCTTGGCCGCTGTTGCTTCACGGACAATTCAGTAATCCTACCGTTGATCCACGACCCACCCAATGGCCAGCATGGACAAAGTTTGCAACTTATTCCCCGAACACCACGATAACTCTGGAGGCAAATTCCACATACCTGATTGCCATTAAAACCATTCTTGTCTTGGTGGGTTTACCCACGCGGTGGCGGTGGCGGTGCGCCAAGACCTCTTTGCTCACGCGGTCCACGGGGGCCGCGTCCGCCCGGACCTCCGCCACCGGGACCACCTGGCCCGCCGGGGCCGCGCTTGAAGAAGCTCGCATCCGGTGTTCCGCGCCACGAACGAGAGAGCTGCGGGAATTCATCCGTGATGTAGTAGTGATAGATGCCTTGCGGATTTTCCGGCGTGACGCCGAATCGGCCGTTGCATTCGTCGAGATCGCCGCTGCCGGAAACGTATTCGTAGTCGCTGGTGAATTTGCCGTCGTATTTTCCGCCGGGACCGCCAGAGCGTTCACCCTTCTTGATCTGCCAGCTTGAACGCATCTTCTTCAACGCACTCGTAGCGTTGGTGGCGGTTGAATATCCGTAGCTGGTGTAAATGGGGAAACCGTCTGCTGCGTATCCGACGGGCAGCATCTTCTTCCCGTCGCCGCCGAGTTTGTCCATCAGGCCATTGGGCAAACCGTGATAATGATATGCGCCGGTCGGTTGGACATGCGCGTTGTTTTGATCAAGGCCGAGGTTGATGAAGCCGGACTTGGCTTCGTAATTCCATTCGCGCTGGCCGTTCCAGAATTCGCCTGTGCCCGGCTCGAACGGCACGCCGTTGAGTGCCACGCCAAACCAGCCGCCGCGTCCGTCGCGCGGAGTGGAGTTGGTTTGCGGTTTGAGCGCGACCCGGAAATTGTAGCTCTGCGCGGAGATGCGGTTGGGATTGCCGGCATTTGGAAAATCGCCCGGCTTGTGATCGGGCAAACCATTCGCGCGGAACACGCGATGGCCACCTTCGATGCTAATGACGACTTTGTTTTGTGCGGAAGACGTGGCTGCATCGGCGGAAGTGTCTCCGTCCAACGCAGCGTAAAGCAAAGGCGCAGTTTCGTCGTGGCCGGGATGCGCGTTGCAAATAGCCAAGCTCGCGGTGAGACATCCCATCGCGAGAAGAGTCAGTTTCATTTTCATATCGCGAACATACAACGACGAACCTTAATTCAACGTGAAGGAATAATGGGCGTCGTCTCATAATCAGATCGAAGTGCGCCCGTCCTCAGGCGCAGCACTCGCCGCTGTTCAAGCGGGTTGGCAAATGTGAAAATCTTTTCTCCGACGTGCGTTGCTGTGGCCGAGGACGGCCACACTCCACAAAAACCCTACGGCCTGCGGTCGCGCTTGTCGTCGAGGTTGGCGGCCAGTTGTTCCGCGCTCACGGAACTTTCGACTCCGTTCTTCGGCACTTCGACTTTCGCCGTCCAGAGGATGGCGTTGAGTACGAGCTTGCGGAAATTATCGTCGCCCCAGTTTTTATGGAAGTGCCCACCGGTGAAACCAAAGCCGCGTCCGCCGTCCGCACGCTCTGTCGCCCACGCGACATGTTGCGGCTCGCCACGCGCGACCATGCCGCGCATTGCTGGATTCCCAGAATGTGAGCCGTCGTTGCGATTCGTTGTGCTGCTGGGCGGAACGGCGGACAGGATGGGGGTCACGCCTTTCATACCGTCACGGAAGCGCATATTGAAATACCATTCGTCATTGCACTGAAACGGTTTCACGCCATTTGCGATGGGATGTTGGGGAAACGTTTTGAAATCAGCTGTCCAATGGGGGTTCACCGACCAATTAATTTCAAATGCGCCACCGATCCAGTCGAGGAATTCCTTCTGCCCTTTCTGAATTGTCGGCTCGACTCCGTAATGCAGACAGGCAAGGCCGACGCCTTTATCCATCAGAGCGCCGATGGCTTTCAAGCGGTTCTCTTGCAACAATGCATGTCCGCCACCGCCGTCGCAGTAAACAATGACAGCCGCCACGCCTTCAAATGCACCGCCATCAGTTGGCCAACCGTTGGAATAAACGACAGAAGAGATTCCGGGGATTTTATCCAAGCAAGACTTCAACAGCAGAGAGCCAGCCCGGTGTTCGTGATGGCCGGGACCGTGGCTGGGTTTGCCAGCGATAAAAACAATTTTTTTGTCTGCGGCTGATGCGGAGATCGCAAGGCCAAGAGTGAGCATGAGTAAAATATTTTTCATTTAATTCGTAGTGTTGTCTGGCAAGGCTACGACGCCGGACATGTGGGGACAATTCAATTTCAAAAATAGAAAATCTGACTCATTGATGGATTGCCGCGATAACATCAATTGACTCTGCTGGGGCTTTCGCATTGAATTGCCTTATGCAAATTGAAAGCTTGAAAGTCTTTTGCGATCTCGCCGAAACGGAAAGTTTCACCAAAGCCGCCCAGATAAACAGTGTCACCCAATCCGCCGTCAGTCAGCAGATCAGCTCGTTGGAGCGGCAGTTCAAATCGCTCTTGATCGAGCGCAGCAAGAAAAAATTCCGACTCACGCGCGAGGGCCAGGTGCTTTATGATTTCAGCAAACAAATCATCCAGACCTATTCAGAGCTGCAAAATAAATTGCAGGAGATCAAAAACATCATTTCGGGCACGATCCGCGTTTCGACCATTTACAGCATTGGGCTTCATGATCTGCCGCCCTACATCAAGCGCTTCCTCAAAGAACATCCCACGGTGCATGTGCATGTGGAGTATCGGCGCGCGAATCAGGTCTATGACGACGTGAACAGCAACGTGGTTGATCTCGGCCTCGTGGCGTATCCGGTGAAGGATGTGAAGTTGGAGATCATTTCCCTGCGCAAAGACCCGCTGGTGGTGATCTGTCATCCGCAACATCCATTCGCAAAACAAAAAGCCATCAAGCTCAAGGCGATTGCCGATCTGAAGTTCATCGCGTTCGAGCCGGACATCCCGACGCGCAAGGCAATCGACAAGGTGCTCAAGGAACAAAACATCGAAGTGAAGACTGTGATGGAGTTCGACAATATCGAAACCGTGAAGCGCGCGGTGGAGATTGATGCGGGTATTTCCATCGTGCCGCTTGGCACCATCAGCCAGGAAGTCTCCAAGCAGACGCTTGCCGCCGTGACCATCGAAGACGCGGAGCTTTATCGCCCGCTCGCAGCGATCTACAAGAAGGGCAAAGTCCTGACTCCGGCAATGCGGCAATTCATCAATGTCGTCAAAGAAGGTTCGGCGAAGGTCT
>CAMCWI010000266.1 GCA_945882065.1 Akkermansia muciniphila | reverse complement strand
GCCACGGCCACCCGCGCATCGCGAAACCAGAAGAATGGTCACGCCAAAACAACGTTGGCGGGTCGCCGCTTTGTGTTGCCCAGTACCAAGCGCAAGGCCGCAGAACAGCAGGCGGCAACTTCAAAGGTTGCACCTCCAGACAATGTCGTGGCTTCTGACAAGGTTTTAACTCCCGCCAAGGCTGGAGTTCCCTCGAAAGTGGAAGCCCCCAAGACCGACGAGAAAAAGCCGTCGGCCCAACTCGCTGCGATGATCAATCCGACTGCGGTCTCCGTGGATCTCACAGAGACGGTGAAAACCCTGCTACACCTCGCGCAGGAACATGGCTACGTCACCTACGACGACATCAACGATGTTTTGCCCGATGGTCTCAACCCTGAAGACTTGGATTCACTTTTTACAAAACTTCGCAGTCTTGATGTCGAAATCGTGGATCAGGCTGAAGTCCAGCGCACGACCAAGAAGGAAGAGCCCGAAGAAGCGGAGGAAGATTCACGCCTCGAAATTTTAGATGACCCGGTTCGTATGTACATGAACCAGATGGGCAAGGTTCCTTTGCTCACGCGCGAACAGGAAGTTGAGATTTGCAAACGCATCGAAGACGCCGAGATCGGCATGAAATCAATCGTTTGCGCCCTCGGCTTCACGGCCAAGGAACACATCGCCATCGCTGAAAAACTTTTGTCCGAGCCGCCCAAGGAGCGTTTCGACCGCGTGGTCATTGATAAGAAGGTGGCGAATCGTGAAGGCCATTTGAAAGACCTCCGCATCTACATCAAGAAAGTCCGCGCTCTGGATCAAAATGTGGATGAGAAATACGCTTCCTGGCAGAAGGCGGCCCAAAAAGGTCGCAAGGAAATACTTTTCAAAGAATTTGGCAAGATGAGCCTTAAGCTTCAGGACATGTTCTCGAAGTTTGCCTACAAGCAGAAGGTCATTGAAGAAATGATCGTCGTGGCTGGCAACATCCACGAGAAATTGCAGACCAGTTCCCGTCACGTTCAGGAATTGGAACGCTTGCGCACGTCCACCGAACGCCGCGCGGCCATTGAAACCGAACAATCACGCATCCGTACGCTCGAACAATTCGTCCGCATGACGCGCGAAGAATTCTACAAACAATTCGCCGCGTTGAAGAACGCCGCCGACCGTGCGCATCGCGCCAAGACGCACATGGCTGAAGCCAACCTTCGCCTCGTTGTGTCCGTAGCGAAGAAATACACGAACCGTGGCCAGTCGTTCCTTGATCTTATTCAGGAAGGCAACATTGGTTTGATGAAAGGCGTCGAGAAGTTTGAGTATCGCCGTGGCTATAAGTTTTCCACCTATGCCATCTGGTGGATTCGTCAAGCCATCACTCGCTCCATCGCAGATCAGGCGCGCACCATTCGTATCCCGGTCCACATGATCGAGATCATGAACAAGCTTTGGCGCGCGCAGAAGCAGCTCACACAGGAACTCGGTCGCGAACCAACCCCCGAAGAGCTGGCCGACGAAATGCACATGCCCGTGGGGCGCATCAACTCGCTGCTCAAGATGGCGCAACAGCCCGTTTCGCTGCACGCGCCCGTCGGCGATGACGGCGATGTGAGTGTCGGCGATTTCATCGAAGACAAGAGCGCGGAGAATCCTTCCGACGTGACCAGTTATTCGTTGCTCAAGGAGAAGCTCGGAGACGTGTTGACCACGCTCACCGAACGCGAGCGCAAGATTCTCGAAATGCGTTTCGGCCTTGTGGACGGCTACGAACGCACGCTCGAAGAGATCGGCAAGATGTATAACGTCACTCGCGAACGCATACGGCAGATCGAAGCCAAGGCGTTGCGCAAGCTGCGTCATCCGACACGCGTCCGTCATCTGCAAGGCTTTCTTGATGGCGAAGAAGCTGCAGCCGCCTGACACATCGCAAAGTTCAACTTCAGAGAGCCGGACGATGATATTCATCCGGCTCTTTTTTTTGCGGTGTAGGGAGTGTCCTCTGTTCTCACCGCCCCTCGTCCTCGTGCAGGGAGTATTTCGAGGACGAATACGACCACGAGGACGAGTTGAAAACACGCGTTTGCGAACATTTTTACAAAACGCAGTCAAAGCCCGCACCTTGTTCCGTGAAAAACTTCCCCTGAAAAACTTCTCGCCCGTTCCCGTACGTTCCGTTTAACTGGTCGCGAAATCAAACGCGTCATAGTGACAGTGACATCGAACCAATCAAACTGGTGACGAAAATTTCGATGCATCCTTTTGCCATTGGTGGAATACAATCCCGAAGTGACTCGAATGATCCTCAAAGTTTGAAGCCATGATGTGGACGGAACAAATTCAGTCGGTGGACACGCTATCTGCACTTGCTTGTGCGGCTGGTTCGTATGCGATTGGCTGTTTTGCCACAGGGTATTACTTGGTGCGCGGACGCACCGGACAGGACGTTCGCCAGATTGAAACTGGTAACATTGGCGCGCGTAATGTCGGTCGCGTGCTCGGCCGAAGTGGCTTTTGGTTGACCGTAATCGGCGACTTTGCCAAAGGCTCGCTTGCAGTCGGAGCGACAAAATATTTCACCGGCAGCAACTTGCTCGCTGCTCTTGCCGTGCTGTGCGTGGTGATCGGCCACATCTGGCCCGTCACGCTGAACTGGCGTGGTGGCAAGGGCGTTGTGACTTCCGGCGGTGCGATGATTGTCTTCGATTACCGGATCGCGCTTGCGTATGGCGCGGCTGTCGCCCTTGGTTTTGCGTTCACCCGGCGGATGACAATGCCGGGGTTGGCCGCGTATTTGGTTGCTCCATTCGCAAGTTACTGGCTGCATCACACTCCTTTTGAAACCACCATCGTTTCAATGCTCACAGTGCTGATACTATTCGCGCATAGGCAGAATCTCATCGAAACTTTTCCCGCACTGGCGTTCTGGCGCGGCGTTTCGGAGAAACCGGAACACACCAAACCATGAGCAAGCCTCGTTCACCTCTAGTTTTTAAGTTCGCTTCCGAAGACTGGGAGTTTGAACTGATTCATCGCCTCAACTACCGCACGTTCGTGGAAGAGATTCCACAGCATCAAGCCTCGCCCACACATCGGCTCGTGGACAAGTTTCACGCGGAGAACACTTATCTCATCTGTCTCAATGGCCAAAAACTCGTGGGCATGTTGGCTGCGCGTGGCAATCGTCCCTTCTCGCTCGATCAAAAAGTTTCGGATCTCGACAAGCATTTGCCGAAGAGCCGCACCGTCTGCGAAATCCGGCTGCTCGCCATTGATAAACTATTCCGAGGTTCGCGCGGCGGACAAATCCTCTCCGGCCTGTTGGCATTGCTCTGGCAGCACGGCGTCGAACGCGGTTATGATCTCGCGATCATTTCCGGCACGATGCGCCAGTTGCGCCTCTATCAACACCTCGGCTTTGTTCCGTTCGGTCCGATCGTCGGAATAGGTGACGCTCAATTCCAGCCAATGTATGTCACGCTCGAAACCTTCGAGGTCACGGCTCGTGAATTCCTGCGCTCCGCTCCCGCGAAATCCTTTCAGCCCAGCGCCGTCAATTTTCTTCCCGGCCCTGTGACTGTTCGCCGCGAAGTGCGCCGTGCGTTCGAGCAAGCGCCTGAATCCCATCGCGCTGACAGCTTCAAGACTGATTTCAAGCAGACGAAGGAACTTCTCTGCAAGCTCGTGAACGCTGCGAATGTCGAATTGCTCTTTGGCTCAGGCACGCTCGCCAACGATGTCGTGGGGGCGCAACTTTCGTTGCTGGCAGGGCAGGGGATCGTTTTAAGCAATGGCGAATTTGGCAAGCGGCTCGCCGATCAAGCGCGCCGATTCAAACTTCCCTTCGAGCATATTGAATTCGATTGGGGCGCACCACTCGACATGAAGGTGGTGCGCGAACGACTCTCCCATATCGCCGCGCCGACATGGATTTGGTGCGCGCAATCCGAAACTTCCACCGGTGTGATGAACGACATCGAAGCGTTGAAACAATTGTGCGCCGAACATGGAGCAAAACTTTGCCTCGATAGCATCAGCAGTGTGGGCACGACTCCCGTGAATCTCGAAGGCGTTCACCTCGCTTCCTGCGCCAGCGGTAAAGGACTGCGTTCCTATCCCGGCGTCTCGATGGTTTTCTACAATCATCAAGTGTTGCCCGCCGAAGATCATCTCCCGCGCTATCTCGACCTCGGCTACTACGCGCAACAGGAAGGCATCCCGTTCACGTTTTCATCCAACCTGCTCCACGCACTGCATGCGGCTGTTCGCGGTGTGAATTGGGAAAAACGTTTCAGCGAACTTCTTGAAACATCCGCATGGCTCCGCGCGAAGTTGATTGAATCCGGTTTTGAACTCGTCGGGAGCAACACGCGCACTTCACCCGCCGTCATCACCATCGCGCTGCCTGAAGGATTGAACTCTGTCACCATCGGAAATCTGCTCAAGGAATCCGGCTTCTTGCTGAGTTACAACAGCGACTATCTGCGCGGAAAAAACTGGATACAAATCTGTTTCATGGGCGAGATCGCCAAGGAGAAGGTGGTGACGTTGGCGGGCGCGTTGAACAGAGTTTGTTTCAAGCGAATCCTTGCAGGACATGGCTTGTAGGACGAAGTCTTGTAGGGCACGACGTAAGGAGTGCTTTCGGTCTCCAACGACTTCTTACGTCGTCTCCTGCAACTTGTCGTCTTTTTTGATCGCCCACTCCGCTGCCGCCAAAGCCTTGTAGCCGCCGATTAGCGACGTGACACTGCGGTAATCCATCTTCTGCGCGGCGTCGCACGAGAGCGCGGAGCGAAATCCGCCGCCGCAATACATGATGATCTCCGCGTTCTTGTCGGGATAAAGTTTCTCCAGATCGCGTTCGATGATTCCCTTGCCGAGATGGACGGCTTGGGCGGCATGACCAGCGTTCCATTCATGATCCTCACGCACGTCCATTAGAATCACCTTGGGATTGATGTCCAGTCGCGC
>CAMCWI010000265.1 GCA_945882065.1 Akkermansia muciniphila | reverse complement strand
CCTCCATCACCTTTTGATAGTCGCTCGCCATGCTGACCTTCACGCCAGCGGCATCAAACAAGTCCAGTTCAACCTTCACGCCGAAGCGTTGACGGTTCGTGGTGTTCACGATTGAACCAACCGCATAGACGAGTGAACTCCCCTGCCCTTTACCAAGAGACACCGATGACACACGGAAACCATTTTGTGCGAATGGATCAAGCCGGGCGGCTGGCTCAGTTGGTTTGGCAGCAATCGTCCCCTGCTCCGCACGTAATCGCTTCGCTCGCTTCAGTGCGATGGACGCTCCTACCAATCCGCCGATCAGAATCACGACGGCGATGATCGCGAACACAATCGCCTTCGTTCGCAGCGGTGAATCTTCCTCTGGCGGTTGCGCCAGCATCAACTCCGTCGGTTGACTGCAATGCGGACAGTCCGCCGTAGTCCCAGCTGCCTCGGCGTGGAATTCAATCGGCCCGCCGCAATGCTGACATACGCCTCGCAGATTTTTTATCTTTAACATCGTCGTAACATTCGCCAAACATTTTTGAAACCACAGGCTCGCCACCGCCGTCTGTATCCGTATTGTTAAGCCTATGAACGCCGACGACAAGTATAAGCAGGAACACACCGCCCAACTTTCGGATCACTTTCTAACCCGTCGCCAATTCTTGAACCGCGCCGGAATGGGTTTTGGTGCGCTCGGTCTCGCCGCGCTGTTCGGCGAGGGAATCTTCCTCAACGACGCTCGTGCCGCTGGTGAGAGTTCCGCTGAATCGCTGCTCCCCAAGTCGCCGCACTTTCCGGCCAAAGCCAAACACGTCGTCCACATCTTCGCCCAGGGCGCGCCGTCCCACATTGATACCTGGGATCCCAAACCGGCCCTCGCCAAGTATGATGGCAAATCCATTCCGGGTTCAGACGGCGTGGCGATGGCATCTCCGTTCAAGTTCGAGAAGAAAGGTAAATCGGGCATCGAGGTCAGCGAAGTTTTCCCAAAACTCGGCGAAATGGTGGATGACCTCTGCATTGTGCGCTCTTGTCACACGGATATTCCCGCGCACGAAGTCGCCACGGTTTTCATGAACACCGGCTCGACGCGCCAAGCGCGACCGAGTCTTGGCTCGTGGGTGCTTTATGGTTTGGGTTCGGAGAACCAGAACATGCCCGGCTACGTTTCGTTGCGCCCCGGCGGGCCACCGCCCGGTGGCAGCGCGAACTGGCAGGCGTCGTTCTTGCCAGGTCATTATCAAGGCGTCAGCATCAACACCAAGGTCACCGCCGTGGATCAGTTGATCGAGAACATCAAGAATCCCTACATCACGCTCAAGGAACAACGTCGCCAGATGGATCTCGTGCAGCAACTCAACGAGCTTCATGCGCAGAATCTCCAGAAAGATTCGCACCTTGAAGCTCGCCTGCAATCCTACGAGATGGCGTTCAAGATGCAGACTGAGGCGACGGACGCGTTCGACATCAGCAAAGAACCCGCGCTCGTGCGCGATGCGTATGGCCGGACCCCGCAAGGCAATCAACTCCTCATCGCGCGGCGGCTCATCGAACGCGGCGTGCGCTTCGTGCAAGTCTGGGCTGGTGGCTGGGATCATCATCAAGACATCGAAGATCGCTTGCCCGAACGCGCAAAAGAGATTGATCAACCGCTCGCTGCTTTCATCGCTGATCTCAAACAACGTAATCTCTTCGACGAAACGCTCGTCATCTGGGGCGGTGAGTTCGGTCGCAAGCCCGTGAAAGATCGCAACGGCAACGACAATCCCGGTCGCGATCACAATGCGAAGGCGTTCACCACCGTCATGGCTGGTGCGGGCGTGAAACGCGGTGCGGTCTATGGTGCCACGGATGAATTCGGCACCGCCGCAGTGAAGGACAAAGTTCACATCCACGATCTGCACGCGACGGTGCTGCACCTGCTCGGCTTCGATCACACCAAGCTGACTTATCGTTACAATGGGCGCGATTTCCGCCTGACGGATGTGAGCGGCAATGTGGTGAAAGGAATCCTCGGATGAATGAAAAATTAAAAATGCAAAATGCAAAATTAAAGGAACGCCTCGCGCTCGCTGGATTGTTTTTTAATTTTTCATTTTTAATTTTGAATTGTTCGTCTGCCGCCGAGTTAACTGCTCAGCAGACCCAGTTCTTCGAAAACAAAATCCGCCCCTTGCTCTCGCAGCAATGTTACAAGTGCCACAGCCTGACTTCCGAGAAGGTCAAAGGCGGGCTGCTGCTCGATTCGCGCGAAGCCACGCTCAAAGGCGGCGACACCGGACCCGCCGTCGTGCCGGGCAAGCTCGATCAAAGTTTATTGATCAAAGCCGTGCGCTACGACGATGCGGATTTGCAGATGCCGCCCAAGAAACAACTTACTGACGAGCAGATAGCTGATCTGGAAACCTGGGTCAAGATGGGCGCACCCGATCCGCGCGAAGCCACCGCCGCTCAGAAAAAGTGGGTTGACCCGAACAAAAAGCATTGGGCGTGGCAACCGTTGTCCAAACCTGCCGTGCCTGAAGTGAAGGGTGACGCTTGGGGCAAAACTCCGGTGGACAATTTCATTCTCGCAAAATTGGAGTCGAAAAGCCTCACGCCAAATCCCATCGCGGACAAGCGCACACTGATCCGCCGCGCCACCTTCGATCTCGTCGGCCTGCCCCCCACGCCGGAGGAAGTAGAGGCTTTCGTGAAAGATGAATCGCCGGACGCTTTCGCCAAAGTAGTGGATCGCCTGCTCGCCTCACCGCACTACGGCGAACGCTGGGGTCGCCACTGGCTCGACGTGGCGCGTTATAGCGACACCAAAGGCATGGTGCGCCGCCAACGCGAAGACCCGCGCAGTCCGTACGCGTGGACGTATCGCGATTACGTCATCAAAAGTTTCAACGACGACAAGCCTTACAACATTTTCATCATTGAACAACTCGCCGCGGACAAATTACCCGCGACAAAATCAAATCCAACCAACCTGACGGCGCTCGGTTTTCTCACGGTGGGCGAGCGGTTCATGGGAATGCAACAAGACGTGCTCAACGACCGGATTGACGTGGTGACGAAAGGTTTCCTCGGCCTGACCGTTTCTTGCGCGCGTTGCCACGATCACAAGTTCGATCCGATTCCAACAAAAGATTATTATTCACTGCACGGCATCTTCGCCAGCACGGTTGAGCCGACGGTTGAAACGGTGATCCAGAAACTTCCGAACACCGACGAGTATCGTGATTACTACAAGCAACGGACCGACCTTGAACGTAAACGCGACGAACTGAACGACAAGTTCCAAGCCGCACGCAAAACTCGCGACCGCGAACAGATCAAAATGTTGCAACGCGAGCAGCGCGAAAACGCTAGCCAAAACGCTCGGCTTGAAATGACGCATTCCGGCGCTGTACTGCGCGCGATGGCTGTGCAAGATGCAGGTCGCCCGAAGAACTCGCCAGTGTTCATCCGCGGCGAAGCCGAGAACAAAGGCGAGATAGTACCGCGCCAGTTTCTGGAAGTCATCGCCGGAGCAACACGCCAGCCGTTCACCAACGGCAGCGGACGGCTCGAACTCGCCCACGCCATCGTCAACAAGAGCAACCCGCTCACGCCGCGCGTGATGATCAATCGCATCTGGCAACATCACTTCGGTGCAGGCTTTGTCACTACGCCCGATGATTTCGGCACGATGTCCGAACCGCCAAGTCATCCTGAGTTGATTGACTATCTGGCGATGCGATTCCAGGACGAAGGTTGGAGCATTAAGAAGATTCACCGGCTCATCATGCTGTCGAGCGTGTATCAGCAGACCACCACGGACAACCCTCGTTACGCGCAGGTTGATCCCTACAATCGCCTGCTCTGGCGCGCGAACATTCAGCGATTGGAGTTTGAATCGTTGCGCGACTCACTGCTCGCCATCGGCGGCTCGCTGGACCCAAAACTCTACGGAAGGCCGATTGATCTGGAACGCAATCTGGAATCCACACGGCGCACCATCTACGGCGTGGTGGATCGTTCCGACTTGCTGGACGCGTTCGTGAATTTTGATTTTGCAAACCCTGACATGGTGAACGGCAAACGCTACGAGACGAGCGTGCCGCAACAGGCCTTGTTTCTGATGAACAGCCCCGTGGTCATCGAGCAGGCCAAGAAGCTGGTGGCGTTGGAAGAATTTGCAGAACGCACGAACGATACCGCGCGCATCGAGTTTCTCTATGAGCGCATTTACCAACGCTTGCCGCAGCCGACGGAGATTCAACTGGGCTTGGACTTCGTGGCTCAAGCTCCGTTGGTAAAAAAATCTGTGGAGACGATTGCCTCAACTCAAACGCGTCCTGCGACGCGGCAGGAACGGCGGCAGGAAATAATCCAAGAGAAACGCGCAGAAAAAATCGGCGGCAAAACTCCAAACAATCAGCCGCCCAAGAAACGCGCCCCGCTCACCGGCTGGCAGGAATACGCCCACGCACTCCTTCAGGCGAATGAGTTGTCGTTTGTGAATTGAGCAAGTGCAGCCGACGACGTCAGGAGACGGATCGGCGAACGATCCTGAAATCCGCCTCCTCACGTCGGGGCTACAATAATTGAAGTTGATTCTGGAAGAGCTGTAAGCCGATTTCTGTCTGCACCCTTGCGAGTGGAGAGAATCATTTGTCTTAGCAGCCGATACCCGAAACCTGTCTGCTTTCGCAGACGCGGAACGAGCCGCTCCTCGGTTTCCTATTTGGCCTTGCACCCGATGGGGTTTTCCGTGCCGCGTCGCTTGCGCTTCGCGCGGTGGTCTCTTACACCACCTTTTCACCCTTACCCGCAATCCTTGCGAATCGCGGGCGGTATATTCTCTGTGGCACTATCCGTCGGGACGACTCGCGCCGTCACCTCCCGCGTGTATCCCCGGCTGAACCGGGGTTACGCGGCATCGCGCCCTGTGGTGTTCGGACTTTCCTCCCGCAGCTTGCGCCACGAGCGATTCTCCGCTCTTCCAGAACCAATCA
>CAMCWI010000264.1 GCA_945882065.1 Akkermansia muciniphila | reverse complement strand
AAATGTGAAGGCAACGTCGTTAATGCACAGTTCGATAAAATCAACTGCCTGACAGTGCTTTCTTTATGTCCGAACACAAAGCCACCATCACTTGGAAACGCACCAGCCCTGATTTTCTCAAAGGCAAGTATTCCCGCGAACATAGCTGGTCGTTCGATGGCGGACTGACCATTCCAGCTTCGCCATCGCCGTCGGTTGTTCCAGTGCCCTACTCGAACCCGGCACATGTTGACCCGGAAGAAGCTTACGTCGCTTCAATCTCCAGTTGTCACATGCTCACGTTTCTTTTCATCGCCTCGCAGCAAGGATTTCAGGTGGACAGCTACGAGGACGAAGCCATCGGCGCGATGACCAAGAACGAGAAGGGCGTGCCTTGGGTCAGTTCCGTGACGCTCAATCCCAAGATCGTTTACAGCGGCGAGAAACTTCCCACTCCCGCCGACGAGGAACGATTGCACCACCTCGCCCACGAGCAATGCTTCATCGCCAACTCAGTCAAAACAGAAATCTTCGTCACGGGGACGAATCGCCGGTAAGTTGTTTTGCAGGCTACGATTCGTGGTTGCAAGACTTCCACAAATTCCTGCTCGCTCACTTTTGCCTGTCGCAACACGCCTCGCAGTGTTCCCTGATCCACTTCGCGGTGCATGGGCACAACACAAACGGCACTGCCTCGTCGCATCACAAGATGACTGCCCTTTTGTCGCCGCCGCTCGAAACCCAGTCGCTCCGGTGCCCGCGCCACTTTCTGGCCGGAGACACAGGGCAACTTAGGCATGAGCCACCTCGAACGTGGTCATAAAAGTCGGGGAGCGATTTGCGAGCTTGTGTTCTTCAAGATAAAGCTCTGTGGCCTCTTTCAAGTTCTCCACGGCTTGTTCCACAGTGCGACCTTGGCTGGTGGTGCCGGTTTCTGGGTTGAATGCAACCAACCAACGCTTGGATTCGCCGGGATAAATTATTGCAGTCAATTGTTTCATGCGGTCACAAAAGGCAACCGCCTTCATATTGGCAAAATGAATTGCGGCGACGCATCCGGAGACGACGCCAGCATTATCAGGAACGGGATGTGAAGCGGGCCTTGAACCCGGCGAAAGAGGACTGAATATGACACGTAAAGAAATCAAAGCGCACGCCGCTCGCTACACGAAGTTCTTGGAGTGGAGCGAGGAAGACGAGTGCTTCGTCGGGCGCTGTCCTGAAATCATGGCGGGCGGCGTTCACGGCAATGATGAGGCCAAGGTTTATGCGGAGTTGTGTGTCGCCGTTGAAGAGATGGTAGAACTGATACACACCGACGGTCACGATTTGCCACATCCGCAAGGAGCTCACTGAAAAATACGACACCGACAAAAGCGGACGCCTCGACAAAGAGGAACGCGCCAAGATGACTCCTGAAGATGCGGAGAAATGGAAAAACGCAGCTCCTGCCAGGAAGGATAAAGCCACCGAAGCTCCCGAAGCCAAGGCCAAACCAGGCAAGGAAGCCAAAGGCGCAGAAGACAAAAAGAAATAATCCACCGGCCTGATTTACAAGCTCCATCGCTGGAAACGGCGGTGGAGTTTTTTTATCAAGGAGCGAAGTGTCGAGTCTTGATACGACATTATCCTCGACTTGCGAAGTGGCGTCGGAAAACTGTGCACCAGTGCGAACGTGCGTCATCTTTAATCCGGCAGCAAAGGGGCAGAAGGCCGAACGCTTTGGCACGCTGCTCGACTTGATTTCATCCGAATGTTCCCTCAAACAGACCGCATCTCCAGGTGACGCACGCAAACTCGCCTCTGATGCCGTGCGTGAAGGGTTTGAATCCATCATCGCTGCGGGTGGTGATGGCACGTTGAACGAGGTGTTGAACGGGCTGGGCGATGTGCCGGATGGTTTCAAGCTTGCCCGGATCGGCGTGTTGCCGCTCGGAACGGTGAACGTGTTCGCGCGCGAACTTGGCATCCCCACCAAACCCGAAGCTGCGTGGGCGGCACTGCGCCGTGGGAATGAGCGGCTTATTGATTTACCGCACGTCGAAAGCGGCGCGGGCGACAACTGCAAGCGCACATACTTCGCACAACTCGCAGGCGCGGGACTTGATGCGCGCGCTATCGAATTGGTGGATTGGTCTTTGAAGAAAAAGGTCGGGCCGTTCGCCTACATCGCGGCAGGATTCAAAGCACTCGGCGAGAAACAGGCGAGCATCCTTGTCTCCGACGGCACGCGCTCGGTCACGGGTGAATTGGTGCTTGTGGGCAACGGACGGCTTTACGGCGGAGAGTTCCACCTGTTTCCAAACGCGAGCCTGAGCGACGGCAAGTTGGATGTGTGCGTGTTTCCCAAGGCGGATTGGCACACGCTGCTGAAATGCGGATTTCCGCTGCTCCTCACCGGCAAGCTTCCCGCGTCGGCTGTTATCCGCATGAGCACGGCATCATTCACATTGGTGGGGAGGAATACGGCACGGTTTGAAGTGGATGGCGAGCTGGGCTGCAACCTTCCGGCTCGATTTGGTGTGCAACCCTCGGCATTGCGAGTGATTTGCCCGTGAGTTGTAACCCTTGGACTAATTACCAGGGAAGCACCGGGGTCTTGTCTGCAATGTATCCCGGTTTGTTCTGTTGCCTTCGTGGTCGTATCTGTTGTTCGCAAGAGAGAAACATCAACATAAGGAAGACGTTTATGAAAACAGAAAATAAAACCCAAAAAGGAAGCGACACGATACGCTGGTTAAAAAGTATTTTCTCTCCATGCGAAAATAAATCCCAAGCGGATGCGGTGAATCTTGCCGCAGCAACTGAGATGAAAATCCAAAAAGCTCCACGCAAGGAAAAAACCGTGCTGGTGGTGGACGATGACCCTGTTTTTTTGAAGGCGGCGTCCATGCGCCTTCAATCAGAAGGCTACGATGTGATCACAACTGCAGAAGGTTCTGAAGCCATCCAGATCGCGCGCCGAAACAAGCCCGACATTCTTGTTCTCGATGTAGAACTAAAGCGTGATATTGCCGGAGTGCCGTGGGATGGATTCACTGTTATCTCGTGGCTGCGACGGTTTGATGATCTTAAAAATATCCCTGTGGTGATGGCCACTGGCGGTGATGCGGCCAAGTACACCAAGAAAGCGTTCAGTTCTGGTGCCAGCGCATTTTTTCACAAACGCATGGATCCGCAGATTCTGATTACGCTGGTCGGACGCAGCTTGCAACATCCGCGTCTTGTCACTGCGGGACCGGACACGAGCTTTCAGATCTGACGCGGGGTATTGATTGAAAAAAGAAGTGGTGGGTTGGCGGGGACTCGAACCCCGGACCAACCCCGAAAGCGTTCGGGGCTGCTCAATGAACTGGCGTCGCGTCTGAGTTCGAGTAGATGGATGGCGAGGTTGGGATTTTTCTTTCGTTTCCACTCACGCTCCAGCTTGCGTGCCTCAGCCAGTTCAGAAAGTTCGAGACTCGCCACGAGTTCCAGCGGATAGCCGAGTCGAGCCGTAGAATGAGTCCCACCGTTGCGATGCTCTGTGAGGCGACGCTCCAGATCGTTGGTTGAACCGATGTAGTGACGACCTGAACTTCCGCGAAGGATATAGACCCAAGCCATGTTGTTAAAACGAAGTGGTGGGTTGGCGGGGACTCGAACCCCGGACCAATGCCTTAAAAGGGCACTGCCTACATTGCTATATGCCATATTTTATGGCCTTTTGCGCTGTTCAAGCTTGCACTTTGCCTTTAAGTTTGCCATTAAGAAGGGGTGAAACTTCGCGGCACCTATCAAATCACTCGCTTCACCAACCCGAATAAATCCAAATCCTATCGCGTTATCGGCACCACACTCAAGGGCGTCCGCGTGCGCGAAAACTACAAGACCGAGACCGAAGCCCTCGCCCGCAAACAGCAGCTTGAAGTTGAAGCGCTGAACACCGCTCCCGAGAAACGCATCACCACCACTCGCCTCACGCCGGAACAGGAGGCCCAAGCCGAACGTGCCTTTGCAGATCTCGGGGAATACCCGCTACCACTAGCCATTCGATTCTTTCTGGAAAACTATCGCGAGCCGGTGAATCAGATCACCGTCAAGAATGCCTTCACTGAATTTATTGCTGCCAAGAAGCTCGCGGGTTTGCGCCCGGCGAGCATCAAAGCCTTGGACTGTCGCGTAGGCTTCTTGAACAAAAAATTCGGGGACAAACTCGTCTCCGAAATCTTGCCTGCTCACGTCAATGAAGCCATCGCCCAGCCCGGCGTCACCGAGGCAACCAAACAAGACAACCGCCGCTCCACCTCCAGCTTTTTCAGTTGGTGCATCGCCAAAGAATACTGCGTCACGAACCCCGCTAAAAAAACCTCCCGCACCCGAAGCACCACGGACGACACCGAACCCGCCATCCTGACCTTGGCCGAAGTCCGCAAGCTTCTTACCGCCGCGCGTGACTTTAAGAACGGCAAGTTAGTTCCCTACGTCGCCCTGTCCTTGTTCTCCGGCATCCGCCCCACCGAACTCGCCCGGATCAGTTGGGAGCACATCGACCTTGATGCCGGCACCGTCACCATCGGGGCCAAGCTCGCGAAGATGCGCCAGCGCCGCATCGTGGAATTCGTCCAGATCACCGAACGCAACAAAAAGGGCAAAGAAATCAAACTGCCCCCAAATCTTCGAAATTGGCTCTTACCTCACGCCAAAGAAAAAACTCCGTTTCGGGGAAAGAACTGGCGGAAAGACTTCGACGCGCTAAAGAGGCAACTCGGCTTTGGCAATCCCGACCTCCTACCCCGCCGCAAGAAGAAGCGGGAAACCGAAGAAGAAAAGGCCAGCCGCGAAAAGCTGAAACCCTGGACGCCGGACATCCTGCGCCACACGGCGATCAGTCAACACCTGGCCTATTTCCAGCACGAAGGCAAAACCGCGACGTGGGCCGGCAACAGTCCCGACATCATCCAGCGCCACTACAAAGGTCTGGTAAAAGTTGGCGACACACAGGACTTCTGGTCGATCACCCCGGAATCGATGGAAAACAAAATCATCCTCTTGTCCTCCAAACGCGCGGCTTAGTCTTTAAT
>CAMCWI010000263.1 GCA_945882065.1 Akkermansia muciniphila | reverse complement strand
CGGCGGCGCACCTGAATCAAAACTTCTTCTTTGGTTTGTTGGCTCATAGTGTCGTGCATAAATCGGGTAACACCGACTTTTGGCGCACCAACCCCTTCCAAGCAATATCTTCCCACTCCTCCGGTAACAAAACTTTTGCCTCAGATCGGGTGCAAAACACACCTGAAAGACGTATTGACTTCAAACGCTCATTTGATAACGTCTGCGTCCCTTTGATGGGAAATACATGAAAACGCATTTGCCGAAAGTTAATTTAGACGAACGCAAGTGGCACGTAATAGATGCCGATGGCGCTATTTTGGGCCGGTTGGCTGTGCAGGTAGCCGATATTTTGCGCGGAAAAAACAAGCCGATCTATACGGCGCACCTTGATGCGGGCGACTTTGTCATCGTCATCAATGCCGAAAAGGTCAAGGTCACCGGCAAAAAAGAAACCGCCAAGGAATACATGAGCTATTCCGGTTGGAAGGGCGGCGAAAAATATACGACCGTGGAACGCTTGCGTGCTGGAAAGCCCGAGCATCTCATCACCCACGCCGTTAAAGGTATGATTCCCAAGAATCGCCTCGGTCGTGTGTTGTTGACCAAGCTCAAAGTTTACAAAGGCCCGAAGCACGATCATGAGGCTCAAAAGCCCACCACCCTCAAAGCCGCAAACTAATTTCAACACTGACTAAAGATGGCTACCAAGACTCCTGAATTTCTCGGCACCGGTCGGCGCAAAACCGCTGTTGCCCGTGTTCGCATCGCTACCGGCAGTGGCAAAATCACTGTCAACGGTCGTGCGTTTGATAATTATTTCCCGCTCGAAACACTGCGTTCCACGGTTTCCGGTCCGTTGACAATCACTGGCACGACCGACAAGCTCGACGTGCGTGTGAACGTCACGGGCGGCGGCCCGAACGGTCAAGCCGGTGCAGTTCGCCACGGCATCGCTCGTGCGTTGCTTGAGTTCGATGTGAACCTCCGCCCTGCTCTCAAGGCTGAAGGTTTCCTCACCCGCGATTCCCGCGCCAAGGAACGCAAGAAGTACGGCCAGCCGGGTGCGCGCAAGCGTTTCCAGTTCAGCAAGCGTTAATCGCACTGGATATTTTCAAACCCCGCTGGTTCAATCCGGCGGGGTTTTTTATTGGAGAGCTGTCAGTCGTCAGCTGTCAGCAGCCAGCTCTCCGCTGTCGCCAGTTTTCTGGCTGAACGCTGATAGCTGAAAGCAAAGAGCTATGAAGAAAGTCGCCATCGTTGGTGCGTCCGGTTACTCAGGCGAGGAACTGGTAAAACTGTTGCTGAACCATCCGCACGCGGAATTGGTTGCCGTCACCTCGCGCCAAAACGCCGGGCAAACACTCGCCAGTGTGTTTCCCAAGTTTGCGAGCCATCCGAAAACGAAGTCGCTCAAGTTCACCGAGCCGAATGCCGAACAACTCGCCAAGCAAGCCGACGTGGTGTTTCTCGCATTACCGCATGGTGTCGCGGCGGAATATGCGATTCCGTTGTTGAACGCGGGTGCAATCGTCATTGATCTCAGCGCAGACTTCCGGCTCAAGAGCGCGGAGGTTTATAAAGAATTTTACGACCACGATCATCCCGCACCTGAGTTACTCGCCAAGTCCGTGTATGGACTGCCGGAGTTCTATCGTGAGCAAATCAAGAAAGCGTCGCTCGTTGCATCACCGGGCTGTTATCCGACAAGCATTTTGTTGCCGACGTTGCCGTTGCTCAAAGCTGGACTCATCAAACCGCACGGCATCATCGCCGACTCGCACAGCGGTGTGAGCGGGGCAGGGCGCAAGGCCGAGACTGATTATCTTTTCTGCGAATGTAACGAGAGCGTTCGGCCCTACGGTGTTCCCAAGCATCGGCACTTGTCGGAGATTGAAGAACAACTCTCAATTGCATCGGGCACGAAGGTCATCATCCAGTTCACGCCGCATCTCATGCCGGTGAATCGCGGCATCCTCACCACGCTTTACCTCGCGCCAAGTGAACATTTTTCCGACGCGGTGGGTGCGGCGAAAGTTGGCGAGCAAATCTCTGCGTGCTACGAGAAGGCTTACGCGAACGAACCTTTCGTCCGCGTGCTCGAAGGCAAGGTGCTGCCCGATACCAAGAATGTCGTCGGCACGAACGTCTGCGAAATTGCGTGGCGTCTGGATCCCCGAACCGGTCGGCTCATCGTGATGAGCGCGGAAGACAATCTGGTCAAAGGCGCGAGCGGACAGGCTGTGCAGAGCATGAATATCCGTTGCGGCTACCCGGAAACGGCGGGGTTGGTTTAGCCGGAACGCCGAGCATGAAACTGCCCTATTACGAAGTCTCTGCTTTTACCACCAATCCATTTGGTGGTAATCCCGCTGGCGTTTGTCCGCTCGACGCGTGGCTGCCTGATGCTGCCCTGCAAGGGATCGCAGCGAACAACAATCTGGCGGAGACTGCGTTCATTGTGCCGCGTGGTAATGATTTTGAGTTGCGCTGGTTCACGCCGACTGTTGAGGTTGATCTGTGCGGACATGCGACACTGGCTGCGGCTTTTGTTTTGTTCAACGAGCGCGGCCTTCATGCGGATGAGGCACGCTTCCATTCGCGGAGCGGTTTGTTGACGGTTTCTCGCGAAACCAATCAACTCACGCTCGACTTTCCTTCGCGACCAGCCAAGGCTTGCGCAACGCCAGACGCTTTGATTCGCGGGCTGGGTACAAAGCCGGGTGAAGTTCTCAAGGCTCGTGATTATCTCGCCGTATTCAACAGTGAAGCGGAAGTGCGCGCGCTGAAGCCGGATTTTGCCGCGCTGAAAACTCTTGATTGCCTTGGCATCATCGCCACCGCGCCGGGCAGTGATTGTGACTTTGTTTCACGCTTCTTTGCGCCGGGTGCCGGTGTGGACGAAGACCCGGTAACAGGTTCGGCGCATTGCACGCTGATTCCGTATTGGGCGGAGCGACTCGGTAAAACAAAAATATTCGCACGGCAGGTTTCGCAGCGCGGAGGCGAGTTGTTTTGCGAGCTTGTCGGCCCGCGTGTGCGGATTGGTGGACGAGCAGTGCTGTATTTATGGGGTGAAATAGAGATTCCCGGATAGCAATTCATCTCACCGTGAGTGCTGGTTCAAGAATTGCAAAATAAGGCGAGTGAGTGCGCGGTGACTCCGCTAGATTTTCCCCCGCTCGATCTTGAGCCTTGAATACTATGCCATGGTTGAACCAATTGTCTTCCACACAACCCGTCGCTTGGGCGGTGCTGGTCTTATCATTGATCGGTGCGTTTGGTCTGGTGATCGCAAGTGTGAAGGTTCGCGGCGTTGGGCTTGGCATCTCGGGCGTGCTCTTTGCGGGGATCATCGTCGGACACTTCGGCCTTCACATCGAAAAGGAGATTCTCGAATTCGTGCGCGAGTTCGGCTTGATTTTGTTCGTCTTCACCATCGGCTTGCAACTTGGTCCAGGATTTTTCGCATCATTGCGAAAACAAGGTTTGAAACTTAACGCGCTCGCAGTCTGCGTCGTATTGCTTGGCGTTGCGACGACATTGCTGGTCGCGAACAAATTGTTGGGAATTGATCTGGTCGCCTCGCTAGGTCTGCTTTGTGGTGCGACAACGAACACACCATCGCTCGGCGCTGCGCAGCAAACTCTCGCGACGATGAGCAGCGCAGTTGCGGATAAGGCAGCGTTGCCCGCGCTCGCGTATGCGGTCGCGTATCCCGGGGGCGTGTTCGGAATCATCCTTTCACTGCTGACGTTGCGGTTCATGTTCCGCATCAACCCGGAGCAGGAAGCGGAAGCCTATCGCGCCGAACAGCGCAAAGGAATCGAGCCTCTGGAGCGAATGAACATCCTCGTGCAAAACGCTAATCTCGAAGGCATGACTATCGGAGATATTCCGGGACGCGGAGAAATCAACGTGGTGGTTTCGCGGGTCAAACGATTGCGAGCATCGGAAGTACAAACCGCTACAGACCAGACGGTGCTGCATCAAGGCGACATCGTTCTCGCTGTCGGCTCGCGGCGACATCTTGAAAAATTCCGCATCATCATCGGGCTTGAGAGCGATGTGAATCTTTCCAAGTCTCCCGGTCGCGTCGTGACACGCAAGATTGTCGTCACGCGTCGCGAAATTCTGGGTCGTTCAATTGATGAGCTTGGTCTTGATGAACGGTTCGGCGTGACCGTGACGCGCGTGGCACGAGCAGACATCGAGATGACGGCGTTGCCGGAGCTCGCGCTGCAATTCGGCGACATGCTTCAAGTGGTCGGGGAAGAAGATGCGATGCCGGGTGTGACAAAGGAGTTGGGCAACTCTGTTCGCGCCCTGAACGAAACAAACTTCATCCCCATCTTTGTCGGCATCGCGCTTGGAGTCTTGTTGGGGACTGTGCCGATCTACTTTTCGGGAATGCCCGTGCCTGTGCGACTTGGCATCGCAGGTGGGCCGCTGTTGCTAGCGATTGTGTTAAGCCGAATCGGGCGCATCGGGCCACTGGTGTGGTATATGCCAGCGAATGCGAACACGGCTTTTCGTGAGCTTGGTATCGTTCTGTTTCTCGCGTGCGTCGGATTGAAGGCGGGCGAAAAATTCTTCAGCACAGTTTTCACGAACGAAGGATTGCATTGGCTGGCTGGGGGATTTGCAATCACGGTGCTGCCGATCCTAATTGTCGGAATCGTGGCGCGTGCATTCTTCAAAATGAATTTCACGGCCATCAGCGGCTTGCTTGCTGGGAGCATGACTGATCCGCCCGCGCTAGCATTCGCGAATGCGGTCTGTCGCTCAGACGCGCCATCGGTCGCCTATGCCACGGTGTATCCACTGACCATGTTGTTGCGTATCGTAGTGGTCCAGATCCTAGTGCTGGTGTTCTGCCGGTAAAACGCGGTGGCTGTCAGTTCCTGCGGTTTTTATCCGGGCAACTTTATTCAGCGGGTCAACAACATTTTAACGCCTGCCACGACTAGGACGACCGAGAGCAACCGCCGCATCGTCACTGGTTCGAGACGACGGCTGCCCAACTCTGCGCCTATGATTCCACCGAGCAATGCCGCCGGTGACCACCAGACGATTTCATGCGGAACATTTTTTACACT
>CAMCWI010000262.1 GCA_945882065.1 Akkermansia muciniphila | reverse complement strand
GGATTGATCAAGCGATAGAACTTGGCGTTGCCGGTGATGGTATTGGTGACGATGTGATTTGTGCTGCTGAGGGTTGGCAGCGGTGTGGCTGCGATCCAGTTTGACCCCGTCAGGTTGGTGTTGGACTGGAGGCTGAAGGGCGGATCGTTAGTGGCCCACATAAGCCAAACTGAACTGGGAGTCGCCCGTTCAATCTTCAGCACCGGCGGCGGCGGTGTGACCAACCGCGTGAGCACGACGTCGTTGCCCGTGCCCCCCGTATAGGTGATCTGGAAGAGTTCCCCACCGACGTAGAACTTTTTGTTCTGCGGATAACCTGCGAACGTGCCCACCACGGCATCGACGCCGTCGTTGTTGATGATCGTGAAAGGCTGGATCGCCGTGGAGCTGAAGTTCAAGGTCGGTTGCAGACTCAGTCCGGTGAGGTTGACGCTGCCACGCACGTTGAGTTGATCATAACTAATACCCGCCACGGCGCCGTTCAACTCCATTTCCAGCGCGCCGCCGCCCACGGCAGTGGCGTTGAAGTTACTGGTGGTCAAAATGCCGGCAGTCCTGCCGGGGGCTACCCGGTTGACGGCGCTGCCGTTGAAGGTCACCGCTCCGATCACGCCGATGCCCTGCAAGCGCGCGCCCGAGACCAGCACCGGGCTTTGCGGCTGGCTGCCATCAATCTGCAACTGCCCGCCGCTCACGGTGGTCGTGCCGGTGTAGGTGTTCGTGCCGCCAAACCGTGCGCGACCCGCGCCGGTCTTCGTCAGATTCACCGTGGGATTGGCTTGGAAGATTACCGCGCTGACGTCGAGGTCATGTGCCTCGGCGATCGTGGTGCCAGCCCCGACGGTGATCGTGCGATTGCCCGCGTCGAAGCCAAGTCGTCCGGTGATGGTGGCAGGATTTTCATTGGCCGGGTTGACGGTGAGTCCATTTGTTCCGAGCACATAGAGCGAGCCTGTGCCGGTTTGTACGTCGCCCCCGCCATTGAGGGTTACGTCACTGGCATACTCGTCAAAGTTGTTCAGGTTCAGCAGGCCGCTCGGGTTCACGGTGATGTTCTGGAAGACCTGGTCTTGGTTCAGATACCGCACCAGCGTGGTAGGCCCGCCGCCGCTTTGACCGATCACCAAACTCGCCGGTACGGCTTGAAAACCGTAAACCTTGTTCAGTGCCAGCGTGCCGTCATTGACGAAAGTATTGCCGACGTGCGTGTTGTTCGCGCCACCGCTCAAGGTCAGCGTGCCCGCTCTCACTTTGGTCAAAGTCCCCGGCCCGCTGACGACTCCGGAAAGCAGCAGTGACCAATCGGTGTTGACGCCAATGGTGCTGGCACGCGCCAGCGTGATGGGGCCGGTCCAAGTATTGTCGCCGCCGAGATTATCAAGCGCGGCGGAGTTGGTGCTGTTGAGGAACAAGCTCTCGCCGCTGATGGTGATGCCGTTGATCAAAGCCAGGCTCGCCCCGCCGGTCACGTAAGTCGCTTCAAAGCTTGAGCCCAACGCCGTGGCGCTGCCGACGGTGAGTGAGCCCGCTGCCACATCCACGGGGCCATTGAACCCGTTGTTGCCGGAGAGCCGCAATTCGCCGCCCCCACTTTTGTAGATGCCCGCGCGCGTGATATTCACATTCTCCACCGGCACCGGGATGGCGGCAGAAACCTCTAACTCCGGGCCGACCAATCCAACGAACGCCGAGGTATACCGACCCACATTGAAAATGAGCGTGTCGTTCGCTGGCAAACCGATCAAGCCGCTGAACGAGGAGCTAGCGGGCGCATTGGCCGGGTTGAGAGTGCCAACGGTGATCGGGCCGCCGCCGAGGAACGTCATCTTGCCCGCGCCGGTCTGGACGTCGCCACCATCGTTCAAGTTGAGCCGGTGGACGTTTTGAGCGTTGCCGTTGAGATCGAGCAAACTATTGGCGTTAACCGTTATGTTGGAGCTCGCATTCACGCCGCCGGTTTGAAACCACCGCGCCGTAGCCGGCCCACCCGCGCTGGCGGGGCCGAGAATCAGATTTCCAGGGACAGCAATCACATTGGCCGGTTTGCGCAGTTCGAGGGTACCTTCCTGAATAAGCGTGTCGCCGGTATAGGTGTTCGGGTTCGAGTTGCTGAAGACTAGCGAGCCTGGCCCGGTTTTGGTCAACGGCCCGATCCCATTCACGAAGCCGTCCGTGGTCAACCGCCCGCCCGATTCCACCCGGATGGTGGCGTTCGTGGTCAAATCGAGAGCCGCGAATATGGAGGGGAATGCGCTGCGGAACAGGGTTGTCCCAGTCACGTTCAACGCGCCGCTGGTGCCGCCGACGCCCGCGCCGCGCAAGGAAATGCCTTCGCCCACCGGTCCGGGCACGGATTGAAATGCTAGGGTCGCACCGTCCAACACGATCGTGCCGGATGCCGTCCCGCCTAGCGCTGTCGAGTGCTGGGCAATCAACGAACCTGCTTCCAGCAACGTCAAGCCAGCGTAAGTATTCGGGCCCGCCAAGGCCATCTGGCCATTCCCGGTCTTCTGCACATTCCCCGCGCCCAGCACGACCGCATTGATCTGGAGATCCGGATTCGCGCTACCGTCGGCCACGCGAAATTCGTGATAGCCAGACGGCAAGCCCACTTTTCCCGAAACGGTGGCCGTGATGGCATTCGTGTTCACGGTGACCAGGCCGTAAATCCCCAACTCTCCGGTGCCGGTGGTGATGTCGCCGCCGTTGAACGTCAGCGGCCCGACGTCTTCAAAGAAATTGTTGAGATTGAGCAGGGCATTGTCGTACAGCGTCACGTTCGCGCCGATGCTTTGGTAGGCATTCAACCAGCGCACCTCGTTCACGCCGTTCGCGCCGCCTCCCACGATGAGCGGACCGGAGAAGGCTTTGATTCCTGAAGTTTTAGCCAACTCCATAAGCGGGCAGCGGACCAGCAATGTTCCTGTGAAAGTGTTAGCCACCGTCCCCCCGAGACGCATCGTGCCGCCGCTGTAACAACCCAGCCCGCCGTTTCCAAAAATCGCGCCCGTGAACGCCATGTCCCCGCCCGCGATCACCAAGTTCGTGTTCAACGTCACTGGCCCGGACCAGCTATTGATCCCGATGCTGATCAACGCCGAGCCCGGCAATTCACCACCCGTGAAGAATCCAGAAGCGATCAATGGCTCGCCCACTATCGTCACATTGCGCAAGGTTACTACGCCCGCCCCGAGCGTGGTGCTGCCCGCCGTCCCGCCCAAGGCGTAATTATGCCGCACATCAATAGTGCCATCTGCCGCCGTCACAGGGCCAACAAAGCTATTGCTGGCGAGCAGCAACAAGGCGGACATGCCAGTCTTGGTGAAACCACCTGCTCCGAGGATTTGCGCTTCAATGCGCAGACCTTCGTAATTTGGTGCATTGAGTTGTATCTCGTGGACGCCGTTAAAACCGCTAATAAGTTCCAATGACCCTTGGATGACGGGGGCATCACCGTTGTTAGGCGTCCAAGCCTTGATTGAACCGAGGAGCGCGATGGTATGGCTGGTGGTATCCAGCACTACAGCATCTTGCCCTGCGAAACGATTGCTCAACACGAGATTTCCAATGGTCAGATCACCGCTAGCCAATTCGAACTTTCCGCCATCCTTAATTAATAAAACGCAGTCAGGGCCGAGTTGGTTTGGATTAACGGCCTCGACGCGCGCCGTCGCGTTGCTCACGACCAAGAGATTAGTGACCACGTAGCCAGCAACCTTGTCGAAGATCGTCCGTGAACTGTCTTCGGATGTGACAAAAAGTCCCCCGCTAAAAGTATTATTTAGTGACCCTAAAAAGCTAACTGTGCTGTTGTCACGCGTGTGCGTCAGCACCTTGCCCGGTCCGGAGATCGACCCTGAGACATAGATATGCGACGACCCATCGGTGCCTGATGGGCTGTCCGCTGAATTGGGAGTTAGTATCAATGAGCCACCCTCAAAAATTATGGGCCCGTTCAGGTACAACCTTGTCGTTTGATCGAAAATAAAACCACCATAACTCCGCAGATAGAAAGAAGTATCCTCCTGAAAAATGATGAGGGGACAATTAATGGTGATAGTGCTGCTACCGTCGGGGTCAATCTCGATTCCACCATGATTAGATAATCGGATCGCGTTTCCGTCCAACTGATAATCATGGTCATTCTCATCCAGACCAAATTGCAGCGCCACGGTCAACCCCACAATATCGTTGGTCATGGAGCGGTGGGCGTCATCGACTCGCATGAATTGCAGCAGGTCTCCGGGGCCAGCCGGGCCTGCAGGAATCCAGTTGCCCGGCTCACTCCAATAACCATTGACCGCTCCAGTCCAATGCCGAATTTCGGCTTTTAACTCCCCAAAGCCGCCGCCGCCCACAAGCAACAGGCTCAACATCAAAAATCGCCTGAACCGGAACAAGGCACGGTTCTGACATTCAGCTTGGAATCGAATAATTTTAATCAAGTCTTTGGCATTCGGCGTCTTCACGACACCCGCCAACAAAGAGTTAAGAAGCAAAAGCGCCCGGCGATTACAGAATATCTCTCCAGCACAGAAGATTTTTGCAAGGGGAGACTACGGGGACTGCCAAAGTTCCCCGCGTGGCCGCCACCGGCAATCTTCAGGGGGACGCAGGCGGGGCGTCGAAGAGGTAAACGGAGTGGTCAGCGCCAGAAAGCGACCATCGGGCGAAAAGGTCAGGAAATCGCCCGCATTCGGAAAATCCCAGGAGACAAGCTCGCGCTGCGTTGGGATGTGCCAGAGTTTGACTGAGAGATTCATATTCACCGAGGCCAAAGTCCGTCCATCGGGCGAGAACGCGACGGCTGAAGTTTCTTCCATGTGGCCGGGCAATTCGGCAAGGAATGTGCCGGGCCGGGTCTTCCAGAGGCGGATGGTTGCGTCCAGACTGCCACTGGCCAAGGTCGCGTCGTCAGCGGAGAAGGCCAGTCCCCGGATGGTGTCGCGGTGACCTCTCAACATTTCTTCCCGACCGGAAGCCAAGTCATACAAACGGATCACACTCTCTTTCTGCGCGCCAAGGGCGAGGAAGCGGCCGCCGGGCGAAATCGAGCCAGCACTGATCGGAGGCGGCGGTCTTGCCCGCAAGTCAAGGGCGTGACC
>CAMCWI010000261.1 GCA_945882065.1 Akkermansia muciniphila | reverse complement strand
TCGACCTTGATGTAGGCGAGACCTTTCGCGCCGAAACTCTTGGCGTATTCGGTCATCGTCTCGAGCTGGCCTTGCGTCGCGCCGGCCATGCCTTTCGCATTGAGCGCTTTCACCACGCCGCCATTGGCAATCGCGCCGCTGAACACTTTGAACGTGCTGGCTTTGAATTCCTCGGTGAAGTCCACCAGTTCCATGCCGAAACGCGTGTCGGGCTTGTCAATGCCGTAGCGGTTCAGCGCTTCCTCGAAGCTGATGCGCTTGAACGGCGTGGGCACGTCAATGTTCAATGCCGTTTTCCAAACACGTTTCAACAAACCCTCAATGAGCGCGTAAATATCTTCGCGGTCAATGAAGCTCATCTCGATGTCCACTTGCGTGAACTCCGGCTGGCGGTCGGCGCGCAAATCTTCGTCGCGATAACAGCGAGCGAGTTGGAAATATTTCTCCACGCCCGCTACCATGAGAATCTGTTTGAACTGCTGCGGCGATTGCGGCAACGCGTAGAATGTCCCCGGCTCGCGACGGTTCGGCACGAGGAATTCGCGCGCGCCTTCGGGCGTGGACTTGAAGAGCGTCGGTGTTTCAATTTCCAGAAAACCCTGCTCGTCCATGAAACTGCGCGCGGCAATGGCCACTTTCGAGCGCGTGCGGAGGTTGCGCGCCATCTCCGGGCGGCGCAGATCGAGATAGCGATATTGCAGGCGCAACTCTTCGTTGACCTTGTTGGCGACTTCGGGATCGTCCACGGAGAACGGCAGCACTTCCGCCATGTTCAGCACTTCAAACGACTGCGCCATCACCTCGACTTCGCCGGTGGGAATCTTGGTGTTGTTCGTGCCAGCGGGACGTTGACGGACCTTGCCCGTGATGCTGACGACGCATTCACTGCGCAAGGTCCCGGCCTGCTCGAAGAGTTCCTTGGTCCAATCCGACGGATCGAACACCGTCTGCGTGCGACCTTCGCGGTCGCGGATATCAATGAAGATGAGGCCGCCGAGATCGCGCCGGGAATGAACCCAGCCGGAGAGCGTGACGGTTTGCCCGAGGTGAGCCGGGCGCAGTTCGTTGCAATGATGCGTGCGTTTCATTTAGATGTTGGAGATCAATCCCGCAGTGGCGGGATTGAACTCCAACTCGCCCCAAGCGGATACGGATGATGGCGGCGAAAGCGATTAAACTCAAACTTTTTTGGGGCGTTTGGCTGGTCTTGTGTTCGGATTATGGGGGTTTTGTTCGTGACAATCCCACTGCATCCGCGTTACACAGTTGTCATTGTCGCAACGGAATTCAGACCATGAGCAACCGCCTCCTAATCAATCCGGGAACGCCCCAAGCCTGGCAGATCGAACTCAATCCCGGCCTCAACCGGATCGGGCGCGGCGAGAGCAACGACCATGTCATCAATCACCCCTCTGTCTCGACGCATCACTGCGAGATCACGGTGACAGATTCAACGGTCACGGTCAGAGACCTTGGTTCAACCAACGGCACATTCGTGGAGCGCGTGCCCGTGAATGTGTTTCAACTTCACAACGGTCAACATGTGCAGTTCGGCTCGGTGGACATGATGTTCGATACGGACATGGCTCCGGTGCTACCTTCACCAGCGGTCAACATGCCGGGTGCGGGCGCAAGAATTGTTTTGGCAAATCCCGGCACCGCTGCTCCACCCCCTCCGCCGCCACCTGTTGGAGGATTGAAAATCAACCGACCAACTCATGCCGCGCCGCCGCCCGCCGCGCCAGTGAATCAGACAGCAACACCCGGCCAAAGAATCGCAGGATTCAAACCCGCAGTGCAGGAGACTTCCGACGACTCGGAGAGCAGCTTTGGCAAAAGTCTTGGAGGCGTATTCCTCGGAGCTTTTCTGGGCATGATCATCTGGCATCTGCTCTACCGTTTTACCGGTTGGAGCGTTGGATTTATGGCCTTGGTCACCGGATGCATGGCTGGTGCCGCGCCGCAACTTATTGGTCACCATCGCAGCAAGCTGATGGGATTCCTTGCTGCGTTGATAACATTGGCTGCGATTTTCATCACCCAATATTTCAATGCGCGGCTTGAGATCAAACAATACGTGGAGGAAACCGCCTCCGATGCCTACAGCGAACAACTGACCTACGCAAAACGCGCTGTCCAAGCCATCCCGAATGAAACCGAGGATGAAATCCGCATTTTCCTCGCCGCCGAAGAATCCGACGAAACCTATAAATCGAAACCTGAAGAGATAGATGCTGAAGAAGTGAAGATGCTTAAAGACGAGATGCCAAAATTACGCGATCTGGTGTCAGGCAAAACAACTAAAGAAAAGTTCAATCAGAATTTGAGCAATAGCGAAGACGAAGGCTTCCTTAAATTCTGGCTAATCTTTCGATCCCTTAGCGTCTTCAACATCGTCAACATCTTTCTTGGAACAGGTGCTGCATTCCTGACGGCCAACGGTGACTCGCGTCGGCGCTGACGCTGCGACGGTAAGGTCACGGATTTATTAGCGCGGGGAAAAGACTGCCGCCCCATTGTTGATCTCGTTTGCCGACCGTTCTTACTGACAGTGCTTTCGTGGTTAATCTACGGCTAAACACTTGAATCAGTTTCACAGTCTCCGTCATCGCCACGCGCTGCGAACGGGGATCGTTCGCGCTCCGTCATTTCCCCGCCGGAATCTGCTCCGCCAGTTCCTCCGCCGGGTAGGTCCAGATTTCCGCGAGCGTTGGATGATAATGCGGTGTGGCCGCGAACTCATGCACGGTCATGCACTTCGCCATCGCCACATTGATTTCGTGGATCAATTCGCCGCCTACCGGCCCGACGCAACAGCCGCCGAGAATTTCGCCAGTCTTCGGATGCGCCAGCAGCTTCACGAAACCGTCGAGCGCTTTCATGATGAGCGATTTGCCGTGGTCGTTGAAAGGATAGCTCGCGGCGCGGAACGGAATCCCGCGCGCGGTCGCTTCCTTCTCGGTCAATCCAACGGTGGCGACTTGCGGATCAGTGAACACCACGCTCGTCAGCAGCCGGTAATCCGCCGTGCGCGGACGGCGCGGGTTCGCGATGTTGTGCGCCGTGATCTCCGCCTGCTGAATGGCGATGTGGACGATCTCGTGCGGCCCGGTGCAATCGCCCGCCGCGTAAATGTGCGGCGCGCTCGTCCGCATCTGCGCGTTGGCGATGATGCGACCGTTCTCGGTTTCAACGCCCGCGTTTTCCAAGTTCAACGTCGCGGTGTTGGGCGAACGACCCAGTGCGAGCAGGATTTCATCCGCCTCCGCGCGCAGCTTCTTCCCGTTCTGCTCAAACTCAATGACCTTGCGTTTTCCGTTGCGGCGTGCGTTGAGCAGCTTTGTGCCGGTGAAGAGCTTGATGCCCTCGCGTTGAAACACCGTTTTGATGACCGCGCCCGCATCGTCATCAAACTCGCGCAAGACATGCGGGCTACGCTGAATTTGAGTCACCTTCACGTCGAAGCGTGCGAAGAACTGCGCCAGTTCACAGGCAATCGCGCCACCGCCGAGGACGATGAGTGACTTGGGCAGTTTGGTGAGCGAGAGAGCTTGGTGGCTGGTGATGTAACCGACTTCTTCCAGCGAGGGCAGGGGAGGCGGAGAGACGACTGAGCCTGTGCCGATGATAAAATGTTTAGCGGTCAGTTTCTTTCCATCGCTCAGTTCCAGGGTGTGCTCGTCGGTGAAGCTCGCATTCGCCCGGATGAATTTGAATTTCCCGCTCGCGAGTTGTTTGCGGCGATAGCTGGCGAAGTCTTCGATCATTGCTGCTTTGCGGGCTATGACCTTCTTGAAATCAAAGCCGATCTTTCCAGGCTTTAGCCCCCACGTTTTTCCGTTCCGCGCCAAGTGCAGAACTTCCGCAGCGTAAAGCAACGCCTTGCTCGGCATACAACCGCGCAGAATGCACAAGCCGCCGACTTCCTTGCCGCCCTCGATGACGACAGTTTTCAAATCCGCGCCCGCAGCCGTCCGCGCGGCGGCGTAACCGGCGCTGCCGCCACCGAGGATGGCGACATCAAAATCAAACTTGGTTAGCTTCATAAAATGAGAACTGGCGCGGAGCTTTCGCGCCGCGCCAGTAGCAAAGGAGGTTTGCGAGATTTAGTAAACCACTTTGTTCAGAGGATACTCGGTGACGCCTTCCGCGCCAGCGGCTTTGAGCGCAGGGATGAGTCGGCGCACGACGTGTTCGTCAATGATAGTTTCAACGGCGAACCAATCTTTGTTGCTCAACGGCGAAATCGTTGGCCCTCGCAGTGATTCCAACAAAGTAACCACCGCTGTGAGGTTTTTGCCATGCACGTTCATCTTCAAGCCGACTTTGACTTCGGCTTCGAGAGCGCCCTTGAGCAGCATCGCCATAGTTTCGATCTTCTGCTTCTTCCACTTATCTTTCCACGCCGTGTGATTGGCGATGAGGCGCGGAGTGGAACTGAGGAGTTCGTCCACGATGCGGAGTTTGTTCGCGCGCAGCGAGGAACCGGTCTCGGTGACTTCAACAATCGCGTCCACGAGTTCGTGGGCTTTGACTTCCGTTGCGCCCCAGGAAAATTCCACCTCGGCCTTCACGCCGTGCTTCTTGAGATACTTCTTTGTGAGATTCACGACTTCGGTGGCGATGCGTTTGCCCTGCAAATCTTTCACGGACTTGATCGGAGAATCTTCCGGCACGCACAAAACCCAGCGCGCGGGTTTGCGGGAAACTTTGCTGAAAAGAAATTCGCCGACCTCGTGAACCTTCGATCCGTTCTCCATGACCCAATCGTGGCCGGTGATGCCGCAATCCAGATAGCCATGCTCGACGTAACGGCTGATTTCCTGCGCGCGAATGAGGCGGATTTCCATCTCGGCATCGTCCACGTAAGGAATGTAGGATCGGCTGCTGACAGAAATATTCCAGCCCGCCTTGGCCATCTTCTGAATCGTTGCGTCTTGCAAGCTGCCCTTGGGCAACCCGAATCTGAGTATTTTTTTGCTGCTCATAAAATTATTTTCCAAGTCCACTCAGGCAAAGCCAGTTTTTTAATTCAACCACGAATAACCACGAATCAGATTCAGCAGGTAGGGCGCGTCACTCCGTGCGCGCCGCTGCGAGCCTGACAGACGATGGCGCGCACGGAGT
>CAMCWI010000260.1 GCA_945882065.1 Akkermansia muciniphila | reverse complement strand
TCCCAGCGCGGAATATGTGCGCGATCTTTTCAACTCGGGCCACCAACTCCTGCCATCAGAACTTCGCGCCGCGCACGAAGCCGGACAGTTTTTCCTCACACTCGAAATCGCCGCGAAATTGCAACTGCCTGCCGCCACCGAGATGGAATCACAAATTCCACAACGTCTGCCCGCAATCTTGCGCGACGATCCAATCGCTCAATGGCATCAATGGCCGTGCCGCGTAAAACCGGTTGTTTCCATGCCCCGTCAAACCGCACTGGCAGAATGAATTTTTCAATGACAACATCCCTACGACTGAATATGAAACTGAAACTATTACAGAGTGTTGTGCTGTTGAGCAGCGTTATTGGCCCGCTGGCGGAGGACAGGGCGGTGATCGCTGCGAATGCCACAAACCAGTTCACCATTTCGGGAATGCACTGTGATGGTTGCGCTGGTGGGCTGACGGCGGAGCTGAAACTCGTTCCCGGCGTGGCCAGCGCGCAGGTGACGTTCTCGAACAAGCTGGCGGTCGTGACTTACGACACGAACAAAGTCACAATGGCAAAGCTGAACGCAGCAATCAAAGAAGCTGGTTTTACTGCCACCACCGCCAAACCGTGAGTGAGCCGTTGAATCAAACCACGGCGGCGTCACCCGCCGTCGCGGAGAAAACCCCACTCGACTTGAAATTGTTTTACGGGTTCGTGGTGGTGTTGGTGACCGGCATGGTTGCGCTGCTGGTGCTGTGGCGACCGAGGGATGCTGCGGCAGTCAAATCCACGCCGCCGGATCAAGCGCGGCAACTTGGCGCGTTTGCCTTCACCGATCAAACCGGACGGACCGTCACCGAAGCGGAGGTGGGGGGCAAGTATGCGGTCGTGAATTTCATCCACACCAGTTGCTCGATCTCCTGTCTGCGTGTGAATCAACAGATGGCCGAGGTGCAGCGCCTTACTGCCGGGCAGGAGGATGTGAGGTTGCTATCCTTCACTGTGGATCCGCGCACAGACACGCCGCCTGTGTTGGCTGAGTTTGGTAAAAAATTCGGCGCGGATGCAGGGCGTTGGAGCATGTTGACCGGTAACAAAACCGAATTGTACGCGTTGATCGAAACCAGTTTTCCGAAACGTGAACCGATGGCCCGCGAAACACCGATGCCTGGTGGTTTTCACGACGTGGATCGCATCGCCGTCGTGGATCGTTCGGGGCGCGTCCGACGTTTCTTCGATGGAATGAGAACCGAGACACCTGCGGTCATCGTGAAGTTTTTGAACGAACTGAGAACTGAATTGAAGTGAGCATGAATCTAATCAAATGGATAGCCGCATTGTCGCTCGCCGCTTTGGTGGTTGGTTGCGACAAGCCTGAAGCGAAGCCGCAACGGTCCGACGCAAACGCCGGTGAACAAACCTTCGACACGCGCGGTGTTGTTCGCTCTGTGCCGGAAGGCGGACGCACGCTCGTGGTGCGGCATGAGGAGATCCCGAATTACATGCCGAAGATGACGATGGAGTTGAACGTGCGCGATACCAACGAAATCGCCGGGTTGGAGCGCGACGATGAGATCACATTCCAACTCGTTGCTACGAAGGACACGCATTGGATTCAGAACATCAAACGCATCGGCAGAGTGATTGAAACGAACGCACCCGTCGTCACGTCGCCGGGTCGCCAATTGACCAAAGAGCTTGAGCCGGGCGATGCGCTTTCTGACTATGAATTGCTGGCGGAGGACGGACGCCCCGTGCGCTTCTCGGATTTTCGCGGCAAGGCGGTGGCGTTCACATTCATCTTCTCACGCTGCCCGTTACCGGATTTTTGTCCGCGCATGGGGAACAACTTTGCAGCAGCGCGCGAGTTGGTTCTTACCAACACCAGCGCACCAACGAATTGGCAATTTATCTCCATCTCGTTCGACCCTGAATACGACACGCCCGCAGCCCTGCGCAGCTACGCCAGGTTTTATCGCCACGACAACGCTGACCGTTGGTTGTTCACCGCTGCACCGCTCAAGGTGCTGGCCACACTTGCGCCTGAACTGGGGCTGATGTTCGCGCGAGAGGAGGGCGGGAGTATTTCGCACAATCTGCGCACCGTGGTGTTGGATACAAAAGGCCGAATCCATCGTCAGTTTGATGGTAATCAATGGACTGCCGATGCGCTCGCAACTGCGATGCTTGAAGCAGCCGTCGTGCGTTGATTTTGCACCGGACTTGTTTCTTGTAACTTAGCCAGCATCTGATGAGTCTCTGAGGTAGCCGCTTTGGATCATCCAAGTGGTAGAGCTTTATGAAACTAAATTTGATCGCAGCTTTGCTCTTGTTCGCCACCTGCCTGATGAGAGCAGCGGATGCGATTCCGGCGGCGACGACTAATACGGTTGCGCGGCCAATCGAAATTCCCGGCGTGCATAATGCCTTCCGTGCTGCGGAGAAAATTTATTCCGGTTCACAACCAGAGGGAGATGAAGCGTTCGCTGCAATCGCCAAGCTTGGCGTGAAGACCGTCATCAGCGTGGATGGCAGCAAGCCGGATGTGGAGGCAGCCCGCAAACATGGGTTGAAGTATGTCCATCTGCCGTATGGCTACGATGGTGTTCCAACCCATCGCGTCGCCGAACTTGCCAAGGTTGCTTCATCTGGTGGCGGGCCGTTCTTTGTGCATTGTCATCATGGAAAACATCGCGGCCCGGCAGCCATTGCTGTGATGTGTCTGGCAAACGAAGATTGGACAACCAATCGCGCTGTGGCTTGGTTGCGCGAAGCAGGAACATCGGCTGATTACCCCGGACTGTATCGTGCCGCACGCGAATTCAGAAAACCCACGCCAACTGAACTTGCAGCCGTGAACGAATTGCTTGAAGTCGCGAAGTCGTCTTCACTCGTGGAGGCGATGGTGGCGATTGACGAGCATTTTGATGCGTTGAAGCTATCGCAAAAAGCGGGTTGGAAAACTCCGCCGGGTCACGCGGATATTTCACCCGCGCATGAGGCTACGATGTTATGGGAACAGTTCCGTGAGATCGCTCGCACTGATGACACCACCAAACGCGAGAAAGATTATCGCATCAAACTGAGCGAGGCAGAACAACTCGCCGAAATGCTGCGCAAGCTGCTTCGTGAACCGGTGGACAAGTCCGCGCTTGATGTCGCTTTCAAGCAAGCCTCTCAAAATTGCGTCGCATGTCATAAAAGCTATCGGAACGAGTGAGGTTGCGCGGTTGCCTTGTCGTTGCGCGCCTGAATTAGCCCGATGTTCACGAAGGGAAATGGCCGCAGCATGTCTCCGCTGTAAACAGATAAGACTCTCTCACCTAGGTGCGAGAGCTTTTTTGATCAATGCTCTTTCGCGAGGTTCGTAGTTCAGTTTCAACGCCTCTGCATGCGCGGATGGAGTCATCTTCTTCCAGGACTTTTGCAATGCGTTGATCATTTTCTCATCGTCGGATTTCGCGGCGAGCGGGGCAAGTTGCCGTTCGAGAAAGACGAGGCAAAGCGCGTCTTCCAGCACGCAGACTTCCGGGTCATTGGGAAAATTTTTCTTCAAGTTCAGTTCCTGCACGCGTTGAGCGGTGGCTTCGTCGTAGCCGACCTCGCGGAGAATCTTGCCTGATCTGTCGGCGTGAAACTTTTTCAGGTCAGCACGCCAGCGGAGGTAGCCGGGTTTGTCCAACGGATAGGAACTACGCGGGATTACCCAGCGGCAGATGTGCTGGCATCGGGCAGCGAGGCGCAACGGTTCGCTGGCGTTTGGCGAGAGCTTCAATACCCAATCAGTCAGCCATTGCGCGTAGATGAGTTCGCGCGGATGGGGCTGGCCGTCGGCAAGTTCCATGTTTGGGTCGCGCGAGTTCTCAGCGTCGAAGCGGCGGATGGCTTCGGCGAACCGGGCGGAGTCAGTGGGATTCAATTCCATTTGCACGCAGGGTTATTTCAAACCGCAGGCCATCGGGCAAGGGTGAATCTAACCGCGGTTAATTTTTCTCCATGCTCCACGAAGAAATCACCAAAGATATTCTCGGCGCGGCGGCGGTGGCGGATGTGAATTGTCGCGTGGTGCAATATGCGCTCGGCACGGTGATCATTCCGCACACGGCGAGTTTTCAACCGCTCCAGGTTTTCAGCAGTGCGAACTTTCTCGGCACGGCACTCACTCTCAGCCAATACACCTATTACACCGACGCGGGTCTTGGCGCGTTGAACAACACCATCAGTTCGTTCCGGCTCAAGCGCGGTTACATGGCCACGTTCGCGCAGAACGCCAACGGTACAGGCGTCAGCAAAACTTACGTCGCACAGGACAGCGATCTCGACGTGAGCGTGCTGCGGTCGAATCTCGACGACTTGGTCAGTTTTGTGCGCGTGTTTCCGTGGCGTTGGACGGGCAAGAAAGGTTGGTCGGGCGCGGTTGAAAATCTCGTGGACCCGAAGTGGAGTTATGATTGGGACAATTCAACCACGTCCACGCGCGACACGGAATACGTTCCGATGCGGCACAACTTGAACTGGAACGCCTACGCCAACATCAACAACAAACAGAATTCCACGCACACGCTCGGCTTCAACGAACCCGACAAGGCCGACCAAGAAAACATGACCGTGGCGACGGCCATCGCGAATTAGCCGAACCTGCTCGCGTCGGGGTTGCGCCTTGGTTCACCCGCGCCGAGCGATGCGGGATCAGGGCTGACGTGGCTCTATGATTTTATGTCGCAGGCGGACGCGTTGAACTATCGCGTGGATTATGTGGCGGTGCATTTCTACAAGTGCGGCTGGAACGCATCGCAATATTACAACTGGTTACTCGGCATTTACCAAACGACTGGTCGCCCAATCTGGATCACCGAGTTCAACAACGGCGCGAACTCGTCACCGGCGGCTCGCTCAATCCTACTGGCGTGACGTATCGCGACAACGCCTCGCCGCTCGCATTTGTTCAACCGCCTCCACCCGGCGCACTTCTAGGCCAGTGGACGCAAGTAGCCACGAGCGGTTCGCTCCCATCGAACCAGTTGGTGATCCTCACCGACCCGGCACAGCCCGCTGACTCGGCGTTTTACCGCGCGACGGTAAGTGCGCCCGTCCCCGGGCGCAGCAACGTGACAGTGCGGGAAACTGACGAAGAACAGAAAGCCCTTGGTTGTTGAGTATTGCTGTGCCCGAGGACGGGCACACTCCAGCCGCGCAATGGCGGTTGG
>CAMCWI010000259.1 GCA_945882065.1 Akkermansia muciniphila | reverse complement strand
GAAGTCACCTTCTGCGCCGACCTGCTCGATTCCGCCGAGAGCAACATCCGTCCGCGCGACGAACTGAAATTCGGCGAATACACCCGCGTCACCGCGACGACCGTGCAGCGCACAAACATGGAACTCTGGCGTACTCTCGCGGCCATCGGGCTGGCCGTACTGCTGTTCGAGTGGTGGTGGTATCACAGGAGGACGGTGTGAGGCCGAAGCCATCTTCCAGCCTAGGTGACCAGATCATTCGGGGAGTTGTTCAATTCTCGGGCTTTCTTCTGATTGTTTATTTCCTATTCGCTCTTTTCATCAGAACTAGCCCGCCACCGAGACAGGTCGTCATTTACGCCGCACAAGACCAAGTCTATGCCGAGCCGATTCTGCGCGAGTTCGAGAAGGAAACCGGCATCAAGGTCAAAGCTGTCTATGACAGTGAAGCGGTGAAGACCGTCGGACTGGCGAATCGGTTGCTCGCCGAGCGCAGTCATCCGCAGTGCGACGTGTTCTGGGGCAACGAAGAAATGCGCACCCGTCAACTCGCCGCCCAAAACATCTTCCGCGAAACCAACGGCTGGGCTGCCTTCGGCTACCGCAGCCGCCGCATCGTCATCAACACGAATTTTGTTTCTCTCCCCAACTTTACCAAAGCAGACAATAGTCCGATGGCATACTCAACGAACAGACTTCAGTCTCCAAAGTCTCTTCTCGAACTAACCAACGCAATCTGGCGCGGCAAAGTCGCACTGGCCTTTCCGCAGTTCGGCACAATGGCCACGCACTTCCACGCACTGCGACAACTTTGGGGTGAGGAACGCTGGCTTGCATGGTGTCGCGCCCTCGCAGCAAACAAGCCCTTTGTCGTGGACGGCAACTCCATCGTCGTAAAGCAGGTCGCTCGCGGCGAGGCGTGGATTGGTTTGACGGACTCAGATGACATCGCGGCGGGACAGCGGGAAGGGTTGCCGATTGCTGCTTTGGATGGTAGGGCGCGTCACTCCGTGCGCGCCGCCCTCGACCAGACAGATGACGGCGCTCACGGAGTGACGCGCCCTACCACGGACCTCACGGCGGAAATACTCCTCATTCCGAACACCGTGGCTGTGATTCGCAACGCGCCACATCCGGCGAATGCGCAGAAGTTGTTTGAGTATCTTCAGCGGCGTGAGGTGGCGGAAAATCTGGTTCAGGCGAACGCGCTGGAGAATGCGACTAATGGGACGGATGCGACGACGATAAAGCCGGATTGGGATGCGCTGCTGCGTGATCTGGAAACGACCACCAAACAATTGAACGAGATTTTTCTACGATGAGTTTGAGAGATTTTTGTTTTGACGCTCGCCCTCACCCCGGCCCTCTCCCCCGGGGAGAGGGTGAGGCTATACACGTCGCCCGGATGCTCGGTCGTCGTAGCTGCTTTTGCCGCCCGTCCAACATTCGCGAGAAATCACACGAACAATCAAACGCCGTTCATCAAGCCAGGCAGCGGCGAATGATTCTCCCTCTCCTGGGGGAGAGGGCAGTGGTTCCCCTAACTTCATGAACTGGCCCTTGCTCCAAAACAGTCTGCTGCTCGCCGGAACGACCACGGCGTTGGCGCTGGGCTTCGGCCTAATTGCGGCGCTGTGGCTGGCGACGTTGGAGACGCGTTGGCGAAACGTGTTTCTCGCGTTGGCAGTGGTGGCGCTGACGTTGCCGCCGTTTCTCGTGACGAACTGCTGGATCAGTCTGCTGGGTGAAACCGCCACGCTGCGGTCGTGGTTGCCGCTGAAGATTTATTCGCTCGGCGGCACGATCTGGATTTTGGCGCTGTTGCTGTGGCCGATCACTCTGTTTGCAGTGCTCGCGGCGTGGCGGCGCTTGGAAGCCGCGCAACTGGAATGCGAGCCAGCGATGACAGGCTTCGCGCTGTTGCGGTGGCTGTTGCTGCCACTCGCACGGGGGGAACTGGCGCTGGCGGCCGTGCTGACGTTCGTGCTCGCGCTGAACAACTTTGCTGTGCCTGCCATCCTGCAAACCAAGGTTCTGCCGGACGAGATGTGGGTGCAGTTCAACACGAAGTTCGACACGCTTGCCGCGCTGCAGTTAAGCGTGCCGCTGGTGATTGCACCCGTGCTCTTGCTCGCGTGGGCAACGCGGCGGTCGGTGGCGTGGCCGAGACTTCAAGGCACTGTGCCAGCCAGCATCTTTCGTCGCCAATTGGGTTCAACGTGGCGAATCGGCTGTGGCGTGTTGGCGACATTGCTGTGTGTGGTATCCGTGGGTTTGCCGCTCGCGCAGATCGTTTTCGCGCGACGGACATGGGCCGAACTCCCGGGCGCGATTGAAGCCAGCGCGGGCACGATCTGGAATTCGTTCTGGTTCGCAGCGCTCGCAGCAACGGTAGTAGTTGGCGGCGGGCTGGCCCTGAGCTTTCGTAGCCGTGGACGTGAGTCCGCGCATTATTCAGGATCAGAGACATGTTTGCGCCGACTGACGTCGGCGGCTACAGCGATTAGTTGGTTGCCGTTCTTCATTCCCGGCGTCCTGATCGGGATTGCCCTGATCAAAACCTTCAATCGGCCAGTGCTGGTAGCGTTTTATCAGAGTGTCGGCATCGTGCTACTTGCGCTGGTGATTCGTTACTTTGCGCTCGCGTGGACGGCGGCGCGGCACGCGGTCGCGAGCGTGGACAAGGATTTGACTGATGCGGCCAAACTGGAAGGCGCGTCGCGGTGGCAGATGTTTCGGTTCGTCGTCTGGCCGCAGGTTGCACCGCAGATGTTCGCAGCATGGTATGTGGTGTATCTGCTCTGCTTGTGGGATGTGGAGTCTATCGTGATCGTGCAGCCGCCTGGCGGGGAAACGCTCGCATTGAAGATTTTTAATTTGCTGCACTACGGCTACGCAGCGCAGGTGAATGCGTTGTGTTTGACACTGCTCGGGTTGGCGGTGTTGCCGCTTATCATTGTGGCTGCTTTCGTGAGAACGCGGCAATTCTTGTCCGCACGCGCGCAAAGCGAAGTTAGCCGCGCTCTCACGAGCGCAGTCACGATTGTAGTGGTGGCGCTCCTAGCCGGCTGTTCACCCTCGGACTCAAAGAACGAAGCAGCGTTGCAAAGCAAACTCTTCAGTCGCGCCATCGTCATCGGCGAGCGCGGCGTGGGTATCGGGGAGTTCAACAAACCCCGCTCGGTGGCGTGTGATACAAACGGAAATGTTTACGTAGTGGATATGACCGGGCGCGTGCAGAAGTTTTCGCCGGAGGGAGAATATCTTTCACACTGGCAGATGCCCGAGACCGATCTAGGCAAGCCCAAAGGCATGGGGTGCGATCACGCCGGAAACATAATCGTGGTCGAACCGCACTACCAACGAGTGAATCATTTCACGCCGGAGGGGAAACTTGTGGCGCAGTGGGGCTGTCGCGGCACGAATGAAGGTTGTTTCATTCTGCCACGCGGGATTGCGGAGAATTCGCGGGGGGAATTTTTGGTGAGTGAATACATGGGGTCGGAGCGGGTGCAGCGGTTTGGACTGAAAACGAAGGGCGGAACATCCAACATCCAAAGCGCTCCCCTCACCCCGGCCCTCTCCCCTTCGGAAGGGGCGAGGGAGAAGACGAATTGGCCGTATGCACGCTCGGATGCGCCGCTCGGTGCGCCGACTTCGCCATCACGGGGACACGCCGGGCCGGAGGCCGGCGCTCCGGGGCGCGAGACGGCGCTGCTTCAAGTTATTGGCCGGGCGGGCACGGGGGCGGGTGAGTTCAATCGGGCCGAGGGCGTTTGCGTGGATGCGCAGGACCGGGTTTACGTGGCGGATTCGTGCAATCATCGCATCCAGGTTTTTGCGGCGGATGGAAAATTCCTGCGCGAGTTCGGTCGCGCGGGCACGAAGTTGGGCGAACTGAGTTATCCCTACGATGTGGCGGTGGATAAGGCAGGAAACATTTTTGTCTGCGAGTTTGGGAACAGTCGCGTGCAGGTGTTTGATGCGAACTTTCAAGCGGTGGAAATCATCGGCAGGGCGGGCAGTGAGCCGGGGCAGTTCAATAATCCTTGGGCCCTCGCGCTGGATGCGCGCGGAAATCTTTACGTGGCCGATGCGCTCAATCATCGTTTGCAGAAACTCGTTCGGAAAAGTCTTGTGGCGCAAGTCTTGAGTCTTGAGTCAAGCCAAGCCGCCAAGACTTTGGCAAATTAATATGCAATTCACCCATCCACTCTATCTGCTGCTCGCGCTGCCGGCGCTGGCGTGGATTGCGTGGCTCGCGTGGAAGACGGATGTGCAGATCGCGCCGTGGCGACGGCGGACGGCTCTGGCGTTGCGCGTGGTGGTTTGTCTCGCTCTCGTGCTGGCCATCGCGGGTTTGCAATGGTTGCTGCCAGTGGAGGGGATGAATGTCTTCTTCGTGTTGGATCGCTCGGACAGTGTTCCCTCAGCGCAGCAGGACGCAGCGAAATCTCTAGTCAACAAAATGGCCGAGCAGAAAAAATCTGTGGACAAGGCGGGCGTCATCATCTTCGGCACGGACGCGAGCATTGATCGGATGCCGAACGAAGCGATCAGTCTGGAAAAGGTCGAGGCCGTGGTGGACACACAACGCTCAGATCTCGCTTCGGCGATTCGGCTGGGCACGGCGGCGTTTGCTGAGACCGGCCAGAAACGATTGGTGATCATGTCCGATGGCAATGAAAACATCGGGGATGCGATGGCGGCGGTGGCGAGCGCGAAGTCGCAGGGGGTGACGCTTGACGTGGTGCCGCTCGGAGTTTCGCGGGGGAGCGATGTGTTTGTGCAGAAGGTGCAGGTACCGACGAAACTCAAGAAAGGCCAGCCATTCGAGGCGAAGATTTTCATTCAGGCGGACGAAGCGCAAGAAGCCACGGTGCGTTTGTTCCGCAACGACGTGCCGCTCGGCGAACAAAAGGTGAAGCTCGAAGCGGGGAAGAATCTGTTCTCGTTCCCTCAGACGTTGCCGGATCAGGGGTTCTACAATTACGACGTGCGAGTGGATGCGCGGGGCGATCTGTTGCCGCAGAACAATCGCGCGATGTCGTTCGCGAGCGTGAAGGGCGATCCGCGCGTGTTGGTGATTTCAGGCGAACTCGGCTTGGACGACACGCTCGCAGCGGCTCTCCAGTCGGCGCGATTGGACGTGAAGATGGTGGGTGTGACGGGTGTGCCGACGTCGCTCGCGGAGATGGATAGTTACGACACGATCTTTCTGAGCAACGTG
>CAMCWI010000258.1 GCA_945882065.1 Akkermansia muciniphila | reverse complement strand
CGTTCGCGGGGCGAGGCGCGGTTTCACCTGCCATGTCCATCTCAGCCATACGTAACCGTAGCACGACAATTTCTGCTGGGGGTGAAACTTCTTCCGGCACGAGGAACAACCCGGCTTGTTTCGCGCTGCTTCCCCAACCGCTACGGCTCGTCATCACGCTCAACGGAATGGAAAGATACATTCCGGCCAGCACCGGCAGAAACCACCAGAACGTGATCTCGTCCAGCCAAAACACCAACCCGCCCCAACCCACGCCGACGAGGGCATGGCCCCATTGTCGGCGGATGGCGTAACTCCATTCCGTGCCGTCGGCGGCGCGATTCTGTGTTCCCCAGCCCACGCCCATGCCCAGAATGATCGTGATGACGAATCGCGTGTGCCACAGCATTTGCAACGGCGCATGGAGAGTGGAGAAAATTGTTTCACCAATCACACTCAACGTCGTGCGGGCGAGTCCCCCAAAAGCGCGCCTGCGTTCTGGATCCAAAGCTAGATCAACGAGCGCCAATACTTTCGGCAGCATGATCACCGTCATGCAGATGGTAAACACGAAGAACGCGTGTGCCGTGGCGGGGAGATTCAGGTAAGGAAAAAATCCGCGCGTGGGAAGCTGGGTGAGTTCGCTCAACAGATCCGTCCACCGGATCCAACTGAACGTCAGCAAAAACGCGAGCCACAACGGGCCGCTCAAGTAGCCAAATATACCGAGCGTCAGATGAATCCGGCTCACGCCGCGCAGTCCTTTGGCGAAGAGGAGCATTCCGTGTTGCAGATTGCCCTGACACCAACGCCGGTCGCGCTGCGCGTTCTCGATCAATCCTTGAGGCGCTTCCTCGTAGCTGCCCTCCATTTCGTAGGCGAACCACACTTGCCAATTTTCTTTCAGCATCAATGCCGCTTCTACAAAGTCGTGACTGAGGATGTGTCCGCCGAATGGTTTGCGCCCCGGCAATTGCGGCAGATCGCAATTGTGCATGAATGGCTCCGTGCGGATGATGGCGTTGTGTCCCCAGTAATTGCCGAAGCTTTGCGCCCAGAAGTTTAACCCCGTGATGAACACCGGCGCGTAAAAACGATTCGCGAACTGCTGGATGCGACCGAACAAGGATTCCGCATTGACCAACGCGGGCAACGTCTGGATCAAGCCCACGTCAGGATGCACTTCCATCAACTTCACCAGATCAACCAACGTCTCTCCACGCATCACACTGTCTGCGTCGAAACAAACGAAGTAGCGATAGCGTCGCCCCCATGCGTTCAAGAAATCCCGCACGTTTCCGCTCTTCTTGTTCTCGTTGATCACTCGGCGGCGATAATAAATTCGCCCCAGCGCATTTAGATCGCGCACCAGTTCCGACCAGCGCCGCTCTTCCTCGATCCATTTCTCAGGATCAGTCGAATCACTCAGGATAAAAAAATCGAACCGCTCAAGTTGCCCCGTCTTCTTCAATGATTCAAAAGTGGCGCGCAATCCTTCCAGTACACGCACCACGTTCTCGTTGTAGATCGGAAACACCAACGCAGTGCTAGTCCCGGAAATATCCTGACCACGATATTCCTTCAGCCGCGCGATGTTTGATTTCTCACCGAGTCGTCTCAGGAAAAAACCAAAGATTCCGTGTGTGCAACCCACCGCTGCCAGGAAAAACAAGATCACAAACAACACCAGCAACACCGTCCGCGAAGGCGACCACCCCGTGCGCCACAAAAGGTCCGCGAAGATCACCGACACCACACCCGTCAACAGCACCGCCACCGAGAAGAACACAAACACCCGCCATGCCCGGTTCTCATGTGTGGCAGGGCTGACCACCAGAGTGGGAGCGGTAGCCATAGAGGGCGGTACTGAGTTTGAGTTGGTGGACATGGTTGACTGAATCTTGCCGAACGGGCAGGGAAAGAGTGGAGAAAAGAACCGTCCGTTAAAAGTTGAATCTATTGATTAAGTCCAACGTATGAAGGGGCGTCTTCCATAATCTCCATCAGCCTTGCCCGAAACAAGCGACCGAGCGCGTGTCTGAGGTGGGTTTTTATTTGATCAAGCTTGGCTAAATCGCCGCCGCGCGGGTTGAAGTCCACGAGTATCAATCCGTCTGAAATCCGAGAACCCAAGCCGAAGCCAAAACCGCTTCGCTCTACTAACGACAAGATTGTATGCGGAACTTCCGATGTCGTGGTGTTCTCAAACAAGCCATACTTCGACGCCGCATCAAGCATGATCTTGCGAACCTGGATTCCTTCCTCATCTACATTGGCTGCCTTGATTTGGAATTGTGATTTCAAAATCAGACTCCCCGTTTTAACCCGACTACAACAACCCCGCCTGCCTATTGCTCGCAGCCTTCAAACCAAGTTTCTTGTAACTCAACTCCGTAGCGATGCGACCTTGGGACGTGCGGCTCAGATAACCTTCCATGATGAGATATGGCTCATAGACTTCTTCGATGGTGTCAGGTTCTTCGCCCACAGCCACAGCGAGCGAATTCACGCCCACGGGGCCGCCGCCGAATTTCACGATGACGGCTTCAAGGATGCGCTTGTCCATTTCATCGAGTCCGTTCTGGTCAATCTCCAGCATGGCGAGGGCTTTGTCGGCAACCTCGGCGGTGATGCGACCGTCGTGTCGGACTTGCGCGTAATCGCGCACGCGACGAAGCAGATTGTTCGCGATGCGCGGCGTGCCACGACTACGTCGGGCGATCTCATGCGCGCCGGAGGGTTCGATCTCGACGTTGAGCAAATTCGCCGAACGCACGACGATCTTCTGCAAATCTTCAGCGCAGTAATAATCCAGACGTTCGCGCATCCCGAAGCGCGTGAGCAACGGCGCACTGAGCAAACCGCTGCGCGTCGTCGCGCCGATGAGCGTGAAGCGCGGGAGATTCAGGCGCACGCTGCGGGCGTTCGGGCCTTGATCAATGATGATGTCGAGTTTGAAATCCTCCATCGCGGGATAGAGATATTCCTCGATGGTCTTTTGCAGGCGATGAATTTCGTCAATGAAGAGAACGTCGCCTTCTTCTAGATTGGTCAGCAAGCCAGCGAGGTCAGCGGCTTTCTCGATGGTCGGGCCGCTGGTGGACTTGAGATTGCCGCCCATCGCCTTGGCGAGAATGTTGGCGATGGTGGTTTTGCCCAGCCCCGGCGGGCCGGAGAGCAGGATGTGATCAAGCGATTCTTTGCGCTGTTGCGCGGCGGTGATGGAGATTTCGAGCCGCTCCTTGACCTTGGGTTGGCCAGTGAAATCTGAAAAGATGGAGGGGCGCAGCGTCAGTTCGAGCGCGGCGTCAGGTTTGTTGAGCGTGGAAACGGAACGGTCCGACATCGTGTGTCAGCATGGGCAAAGGAGAAAATTGCAGCAAGGGCAAACGAAAGAGCCGCAGCCGGAATCACGGGGAAGGATTAACCACAAAATACACTAAACACACGAAATCAGGGGCAAAAAATCCAAGCTGTCCATCCCGCAAATAAAAGAGATGCCCGCTTTCCGTGCTTCTTTTCGTGTATTTCGTGGTTGAGATTCCCACACCTCACGGCTTGGGTGTGAAACCCATCTCCGCGACGATCTCCTGACCGCGTTTGGAAATCGCGAATTCGATGAACTCTTTCGCCGCAGCGGACTCTTTGTTCTTGTTCGTATAAAACCGCAGCGTCCGCGCGTAGGGATATTTTCCACTGTGAACAGTTGCAGTGCTGGCTTCGACGCCTTCGATGCTCACCGCCTTTGCGCCGGAAGCGTTCGCGTGATTGATGCTGGAGTAACCGATGCCGCCCGCGTCCTTGCCCACAGCCTCAACGATGCCCGCGTAACTCATGAACAATTTCGGGTGCGCAGCATACGCATCGTTGTTCATCGCCGCTTCCTTGAAACCAAGATGCGTTCCCGAAATGGGATCGCGCGCATAGATATGAATCTCCACGTCCGCACCGCCCACGTCTTTCCAATTCGCGATCTTGCCGGTGAAGATGGCGTGTACCTGTTCCTTGGTGAGATTGGCGACTGTGTTGGCCGCGTTGACGACGACCTCGATGGTGTACGAACCAAGCTGATGTTCGTTAAACTCAATGCCGCTTTCCTTGGCGAGATCAAGATCAGCTTGAATAGCTGCACGCGAGGCGGCGGCAATGTCGCATTGCCCGATGCGCAATGCCGCCATGCCGTAACCGGTGGCCTTGGTTTCGAGATCAAACGCAATAGTTGGATGGGCTTTCTTAAATTCAGCGATCAACCTTGGTGCAAGCTCTTCGCCGATGGTGTTCGACCCCCGAATCACCACGGTGTTGGTGGGTGTTGGAGTTGCCGCGCCACCGCCAGACGAATTCCCCGAAGGCTTGCCCGCAGGACAACCCAACATGAGCGCGCCGAGGCCAAGCAGACAGACTGGTTTGGCGACGGTAAGAATCCGGTGAATCAATGGCGAGGTGAGAAAATGTGTTTTCATAGAGATTGATTGGAGTGTGACGAGTTCCACTTTTAGTTCGCTGGCCTTGGATGGCAAGGCAAAAGTTCTGCGTGCGGGAATATCGAGTGTGATTAAGCCCGAACTCCGAAATAGAAAGCTCGGGACAACGGAGATGCCTTTGCCCGGAGATGACATGAGTAGTTGGTGGGCGAGCGCAGGTGCGCTACACCCACCAACTACTCATGTCATCTCCGCTCTTTGCGAAATCCCACTTCGGAGTTCGAGTTAAGGTCCGTTGAGGTGCGGGCTGTAACCGGAGCGCCGACGTGCCGTCGGCTTTGGATTTCCGCAAACCAGCAATGTGCGAGGCACAGGGCAATCGTGGCGTGGACTTCCGTTTGTGTATCCAAAGCCTGTCTCAGACCGGCACTCCGTCCGAACCCCAAAAGCCTCACCCGACTGTGATCACGCCCATGATTCTCTGTAAGCGAGTGTGTTGGCTTGTATTGACCAGCGTGGCGAAGTTGAACCGCGCCAAAGTGGATTTCCAAAGGGTCACCGCTCGACAATCCCCAACGAACACCGCCTCCGATCAACTGATAGGGAGATAAACGGCATGGGTACGTGCGCTGCTAAGCACCGAGCTTGGGTGAGAGGGACTGGGCAGTAGCCCCAAGTAACAATCCGGCAGGTGTCGTGGGGTTGGAAGACAGGGGACAAACGTCGTAACCCATGCGACAAGGGACTGTCACAGGATTGTGAATAATTCGCTGGGATAAACTCTTGCAATTTACACACAGGGTACTAGAGTCGTACTAGAAATTACCAAACAGACGAAATGAAGTGGCCAAAGACGAACCGCTTCAATTGAAAACAAACCCGGCAAACTGAACATGC
>CAMCWI010000257.1 GCA_945882065.1 Akkermansia muciniphila | reverse complement strand
TTCGACGTGGCCGAACAACATCGTGCAGGTGCTGCGTCCGCCGAGCTTGTGCCAGGTGCGATGCACGTCCAGATATTCCTCGGCGGATTCCTTGCCTTTGGCGATAGCGCTGCGGACTTCCTTGCGGAAAATCTCCGCGCCGCCACCCGTGAGCGATTCGAGTCCGGCGGCTTTGAGTTCAATCAAAGTTTGCTCAACGGTCTTCTTGCCGAGCCAGGCGAGATGCAGGATTTCAATCGCGGTAAAGCATTTCAATTGCAGCCGGGAATCGAGCGCCTTGAGCGCCTTGAGAAAATCCACGTAGTAACTGAACGGCAGCGACGGATGCAGCCCGCCGACGATGTGCAGTTCCGTGATGCCGAGTTTCAACGCCTCGCGCGCCTTCTCGACCATCTGCGGGATGCTCAACTCGAAGCCGTCGGAGTCGCGTTTCTTGCGCGAGAACGAGCAGAACTGGCAGCTCAGGATGCAGTAGTTGGAGTAGTTGAGGTAGCGATTGATGATGAAGCTGGCGCGATTGCCCACCTTCTTCTGTCGCGCAAGATCGGCGATGGCGCCGAGGGCGTTGAGGTCCTTGGATTCAAACAACCGCAGCGCGTCGGCCTCGGAAATACGTTCGCCCGCGGCGACCTTGTCGTAGAGGTCGCGCAGTTCGCTGCGTTGAACGAAGAAATTCATCCCGCAGAGTAAAGCAGCTATTGTGTGGCAAGGCAAACGCACCGATTCAACAGGGTGTGACTGAAGAGACGGTCACGACTGTGACGGGGATACGGCTATGTCGTCCTCGACCAGCCGCAGCAGCGAGGAAAGGAGAGGCGCGTCACTGTTTTCCCACACAAACCACTCGTTGCCACGCTGCTGCGGATGGTCTTCAACATAGCCGCCGTCCGTTACCCTCTGCCCTCAATGATTCTGCCAATTCGTTTAGCACTCGGCGGACATAGCAGAACCATTGAGGGCAGAATGATGGGGAATTCTTCACTGTGAAAAAAATCCAGATATTGTCTTGGCAAACTTCCGCGTCGGAATTACAACCATGCCGCTCTTTGAAAGATACGGGCAGGTCGCCCGTCAGTGTTGTCATCAAACGCAGGGAACGCCGTGAGATTCGGCGACGGTTGCGCCACTGTATCGGATTACGAACTCCCACAGGCCACTGTCGGTCACGCAGGTGCGGGACGGGCGGGAAGGCGGGAGCAAGGTTTGAAGTCCGGAGTCAGGATATCGGTTTGATGGCTACTCGTCCGCTCGTCCCATTTGGGGCGGGCAACTTCTCCGCAAAGAGGAGGATGAGGCCAGCCTGCCGTTCTGTTTTCGGCAGGGTTCGTTGATGCCTTCATTTTCGTTTTGCGTGAGTGAAGGCTTTTTATTGCCCTCACTCCGCGCTGGTCTCTCTGAAAGCAAACCCGTTCTGCGTTCATCCGCAGGACTCAGAAAGAAAGATCAGCCCATGCAGAAATCATTCGTAGTCAAATTCGCACCCGCGTTGGCATTCGCCTGCGCGTTGTCGTTCCCGATTTCGGGAGTCGCCCAGTTAGCGTCGTCTGTCGTCTCCTACAATTCCGGCGTCGGTTTTCAAGCTGGTTACACTATCGCCAGTAGTGCGCTTGGTGAACCTTCCCGCGTCACACCGGGTTTGTATGGCGGGCCGGTGGATCCATTCAACTCGCCCTATCTGCAAACACAAGTTGTCTCCATCGGTGCCGGTGGTTCACTCACGCTTCAATTCGCGACGCCCATCCTGAACAACCCCGCCAATGCGTTCGGGCGCGACTTCAACATCTTTGGTAACGCTGGCTTCGTCATCACGAACGAATACAGCTTGGAGACATTCGACTGGGTGGGCACGCCTGCCACAGATGGTTCGCTTTATGGGGCGGATGCCACGTCCACCCGCGTTTCGGTCAGCAGCGACGGTCTCAACTTCTACACGCTCAATCCTGCTTTCGCACCTTTGGTGGACTCGTTGTTCCCGACAGATGGCATCGGCGATTTTGGTTTGCCGGTGAATCCATCGCTCACAGCATCGAGCTTCGCGGGTAAAAACCTTGCCGACATCCGCGCTCTCTACAACGGCTCCGGCGGCGGCTCGAGCTATGACATCTCGTGGGCGCAGGACGGACTCGGCCAAAGTGTCTCGCTGACGAGCATCGAGTTCGTTCGCGTGGAAGTCCTCAGTGGCAATGCCGAGATTGACGGCATCGTGGCCGTGCCTGAGCCGACCTCGCTCTCGCTGGCGATCCTCGGGACTAGCGCACTCATTGTTGCGCGCCGCAAACGCGCCTGACCCGCATGGCAAACGCCTGTCATACTTCTGACTGCCTGGCAACGGACAATGCTCCCGAGCGTTGTCCGTTGTGCGGTGGAGCGAACGACTGCCAGCTTTGCACCACAGCGGCCTACAAAGGTCCATGCTGGTGTGTCGCTGCGCGCATCCCGGAAGAATTGCTTGCGCGTGTTCCGGCAGAACCACGCAATCGCGCCTGCATCTGTCGCAAGTGTGTCATGGGATTTCACCACGCCAAGGAGAATGGAATTGGCGGGCCAAAGATCCAGCCCGGCGACTTTTATTTCGACAACGGCTTGATGGTCTTCACCGCCACGTATCATGAACGTCGTGGCTACTGTTGCGGCAACGATTGCCGCCACTGCCCGTATCAACTTAAGCCGACCAGCGCATGAGGTCTCTGCGAATCATCAGTTCGTCCGTCTGGGATGCGGTCCGAAATTTCCGCGAGTTCTTGGACTGCGGCAGCCCTCTGCCGCTATTCCATCGCACGTCTGGCGGCGCGAAAGCGGCAGAGGGCTGCCGCAGTCCAAGACGCAGGCGCGCAATTCACTCGCTACTAATCGCCACTGCCTCCGCATTGTCGCTGCCGGCCTCCATCCTTTCTGCGGCCACGTTCACCGAAAACTTCTCAGCCAACCCCGCTGCAAACGCCTGGCAGATTTTCGGCACGAACAACCTGTTCACCTGGGACAGCGCGAATCAAAACCTCCGCGTCACCTGGGATTCCTCCAAGCCAAACAACTATTTCCATCGCCCGCTCGGAACGATTCTCACACCCGACGATGACTTCAGCCTGAGCTTCGACCTGACGTTTGAGGATTACGCCATCGGCGTGAATCCCGCCAAGCCCGGCACATTTGAAGCGGCCATCGGTTTCCTGAATCTGGATCAAGCCACGAAAACCAACTTTTTTCGCGGCGCAGGAACAAGCAGTCTCGGCCCGCTCAATATCGTAGAGTTCGATTTCTTTCCTGCGTTCGACACGTTCAATCCCACCATCGCTCAAACCATCGTCGGTACGAACCATTCGAGTCTCAACTGGCTCTATAATCACGACAAGCTTCTTGAAATGACGCCGGGTGAAACCTTCATCGTCACGATGAACTACTCTTCGGCCACGCGCACGCTCACGACGACCATCACTAACAACGGCACGCAATGCGGTGATCCTCAAACATTGATCCTGACTGCTGTGATTGATTTTCGCGTCACCACACTTTCCATCAGCAGTTATAGCGACGCCATCCAGCCGTTGCCCGCCGGTTCAATTCTAGCCCACGGCTCGGTGGACAATCTCATCCTCGTCACGCCGCCGTCGCCGGTGGAAAATATTTCTGGCGGATTCATCGGCGCAAGCTGGCGGGTTCAGTTCATCAGCAGAACCAACTGGCTCTACACGCTCGAACAATCAGACAATCTGACAACGTGGACGAACGTCTCGCTTGCGACGATGGGCAACGGCGCGATACTCACACTTTCCGACACGACCCCCCCGGCTGCGAAATCTTTCTACCGCGTTCGCGCGAATCGGCTATGAGTGAACAAGGCGAGAGGCGAGAGGCGAGAGGCAATAGGAGAACACCCTATCTCCCATCTCCTATCTCCCATCGCCTCATCGCCTTCACCCTCATCGAATTACTGATCGTCATCGCCATCACCGCGATCCTTGCCGCGATGTTGTTGCCCGCGCTGGCACGGAGCAAGGCCACGGCGCAGCGAATCAAATGCGGGAGCAACCTGCATCAACTCGGTCTCGCGGCGCATATGTACTGGGACGATAACGCGGGGAATTGTTTCCGCTTCACGAGCGGCATGACCAACAGCGGACAACTATTTTGGTTTGGTTGGATGGAGGGGACGCATGTCGCCGAGGGCGAGCGGCAATTCGATCCGCAAACCGGCTCTCTCTGGCCATATCTCGAAGGGCGCGGCGTAGAGTTGTGTCCGTCGCTCAACTACGCGCTGGGACAATTCAAACTCAAGGCGCGCGGCGCATCTTACGGTTACGGCTATAATCTGCAACTCTCCACCACGCCCAGCAAACCGCCCGTGCCGGTGTCGAAAATCTCCCGCACCTCTGACACCGTCTTGCTCGCCGATTCCGCGCAGGTCAATACGTTTCAAGCACCCGCCTCGCCGGAAAATCCGATGTTGGAAGAATTTTATTACGTCAGCACCAATCTCAACGAAGCCACCGCGCACTTCCGACACGCGCAAAAAGCGAACGTGGTTTTCGCCGATGGCCATGTGGCGATGGAGAAGATGGAAACCGGCTCACTGGATCAGAATTTGCCGAAGCAGTCTGTCGGACGGTTACGGACGGAGATTCTTAGTGTGCCATGAGCAAGGCTGCTCGGTTTTGCGACATCGTTTTGATTCCAACACTTCGGTTTGGGGAAGTTGGCTGGGGCGGACGCTTTGCCCGGTTGCGGCGCACATTGCCCACGGACAACACACCGGTGGGTGAACGCAACCCAAACAGGAATTCTCTGCTCCTCTCCACGTTCTCAGCCTCTGTCCCGCACGGCAGGATTCCGCCCCAATTCAAACACATGGATTCGGCATAGAGCCTGTCTGAAAACGACGAGAGGTGCTGCGGCTTGGTGTTTTCGAATTGGGCAAGACGGCGAGGGAAGGTTTCGCTGCCGTTTCCCAATCCCAACGGCAATTGCGTCGCTATTTTGCCGATAAACACAAGACAACACCGCACAAGTGGTTGCATGAATTGAGAATGCGTCGCGCGGTGGAATTGCTCTGCGAGGGCGAACTCGTACGAGTGGTGACCGAAGTGCTTCGCTACAAAGACGCCGCATATTTTACCCAGGACTTCACCGCGCACTTCGGCATTTGCCCGTCAAAATTCGCCGAACAGCCGCCCGAATTGAAATTCCCGGCAAAATGTCCGCTTTTCACAACCGGTTTTTCTTTTATTTCAGTTTTTCTCTGCTGAAATCGCCTTCAGAGATTCAAACCAGCAAACGCCTTCACGGGTTTTCTTCTTTGTCGTGTTTCTCGTCAGTTGCGAAGTAAACGTATGAAAGTCACAACCTCAACAATGACGACGGCAGACTGGCACAAGGTGCAGTGCCAAAG
>CAMCWI010000256.1 GCA_945882065.1 Akkermansia muciniphila | reverse complement strand
AGCAGCAGGCGTTGCGAACTCCACATGCAACTGGCAGTCGCCAAAGTCTTCCTTCGTAAAAATTCCGCCGGGCGAGGTGCTTTCCATGATGCCGGCTTCAATCTTCCAATGTGGCTCGGCTGCGCGTTGTCCGCGAAACTTGGACAGGTCCTTACCGTCAAAGAGCACGATGGCATCCGCCGGTGGCCCGCCGACCGGGCCGGGGTCGATGACCGTAGGTTGGGGGGCTTCCTTTTTTGCCGATGCCACCTTGTTCGTCTCGGCGGAGGGAATTGAAATCGCGGGAAGTATGAGGCCGAGCGCTAACAGTTTTCGAAGTGTTAATATAATCATGATCGCTGAGTTAAGTCGGGTCTTATCGTGGACTGCTAAAAGACTCATACCCTTTCTGCCATACCCCGAACGTAGTATTGGCATAGGCTTGGAGACCTTGCACCATGGAATTGTCCATGAATGTAAACGCGATAAAAAAAGCAGATGAATGTCTTCCCAAAGGAAAGCTGGCGACTCCTACTCGGCCACCATCCGTATTGGATCAACGGCACTTCACTTGGCAACCTCTGGCTGACACAAACCCAAGCATGACTGTTTCACCAGCAATGCTGGCACCTTAAAAAACTCATCGGATGAACCGACCAGCTTCAAAACTTGCGCAACTTGGTTTGTTGATCGCGCTGATGATTTTCGGTAACGACTCATTCGCAGAAAACCCTTCTGGCGTCGGCACACAAGCAGCAGATGAAGCAGCGCGGAAATTGTCTTTGCCCGACGGCCTTGAGGTCTCGGTGTTTGCTTCCGAACCCATGGTTCGTAACCCAACGGACATGGACATTGACGAGCGGGGACGGGTTTGGATCACAGAAGCTGTCAACTATCGCTCCACGATCAAGGAGTGGGGAACTCTTGATAAAGCCGGAGACAGGATCATTTGTCTCGAAGATATAAATAGCGATGGTCGCGCGGATAAGGAGACCGTGTTCTATCAGGACCCAAGCATCAATGCCGCGTTGGGAATCTGCGTTCTTGGGAACAAAGTCATCGTGTCAGTTTCGCCCAATGTATTTGTTTTGACGGACACGGACCAAGACGGGGTTGCGGACAAGCGTGAACTTCTGTTCACCGGGATCAAAGGCAGAGACCATGACCACGGTACACATGCCTTTGTTTTCGGACCGGATGGAAAGCTGTATTTCAACATAGGAAATGCGGGAAGGCAGTTATTCCGCCCTACCAACACGAACATTCCGCTCCACGGTGTGGTTGACGGTATTGATATGAAGCCTGTCGTTGACTTGGCTGGCAACGAAGTCACAGATCGAGGCAACCCGTATCGCATGGGAATGGTTTTCCGCTGCAACATGGATGGTAGCGATGTGGAAACGTTGGCGTGGAACTTCCGTAACAATTACGAGATCGCCGTGGATTCTTTCGGCGCGCTTTGGCAATCCGACAATGACGACGATGGCAATCGCGGTGTGCGCATCAATTATGTCATGGAGTTCGGCAACTACGGTTATGCCGACGAAGTAACTGGCGCGGCTTGGCGGATCGGGTGGCAAAAAGCACAAGGCCTCGGCGTCCCGGAGGAAAACAAGATCAACTACGAATGGCATCAACAAGATCCAGGAGTAGTGCCGAATCTTTTGCATACAGGCGCGGGATCTCCCACAGGAATCACCGTGTACGAAGGCGAACTGCTGCCGGAAAAGTTTCGCAATCAACTCATCCATTGCGACGCGGGCCCGGGTGTTGTTCGCGCATATCCCGCGCAAGCCGCCGGCGCGGGTTTCAAGGCTGACATTGTGAATCTCGCCACGTCTTCCGATTCATGGTTCCGCCCTTCGGATGCTTGCGTTGCACCGGACGGGTCAGTGTTCATTGCCGATTGGAATGATGCGGGCGTGGGTGGCCATAACATGGCGGATTCAAAACCCGCACGGATGACGGGGCGTGTTTATCGCATCGCGCCAAGAGGCAACAAGCTGACTGTGCCGAAAACAGATCTTAAAACGGCGGCAGGATGTGTTGAAGCGCTTCAATCACCAAATCTTTCCCAGCGTTACCTAGCTTGGATGAAATTGCACCAAATGGGTCGTGGCGCGGAGAAAAGCTTACTGACCGTCTGGAATGGAAATGCCCCACGGATGCGAGCAAGGGCTTTGCAACTTCTTGCCCGCATCCCACAGCGGAGCGACCATTACATCGCCGAGTCGCTGAAAGATCCAGACGCCGACATTCGGATCACTGGATTGCGAATCGCACGCGCATTGAAACTCGATTTGATTCCGCTTGTTGAGAAGCTTTCCCACGACAATTCGCCACAGGTTCGCCGCGAATGTTCTATCTCGCTCCGTCATAACAAATCGCCCAAAGCCGCTGCGCTTTGGTCCACGCTCGCGTCCCAATACGATGGATCGGATCGTTGGTATCTTGAAGCCCTCGGCATCGGAGCGGATGACCAATGGGATCGCTTCTTGGAGTCTTGGCTCACGAAAACGCCGAACGCTTTAGAAACCCAAGTCGGACGCGACATCATCTGGCGGTCACGCAGCCGAACGACCCCCAGCTTGATTTTCAAACTTCTGAGCCGTGAACCCCTTCCCGCGCTGGAGCGAGAGAGGTTTTTGCGCACATTGGATTTTTGCCCTGAAGCAGATTCCCCGGCGGTGCTGATTCAACTCGCAACCCAGACTAATCCGCGTCTGGCAGCGCTTGTGCCGGCCGCCTTGACTCGTCTCAACAAGCTGAATCTCACCGATCACCCCGCAGTAAAGGCAGCGCTTCTTCGCACGCTGGATCAGGTGAAAGGCAAACCTGATTTCGTGGAAATGATCCGCGCCTTCAATCTATCCGGCATGCAGGACATTCTGTTGGAAATGGCTGCAAGCGAACCCGGCCAGGCCAGCGGAGTGGACGCGATGCGACTTCTGTTGGAGAGCAGGAATGAAACTTTGATCCGCAATGCACTTGCCGGAACAAACGGAAGCAAGATTGCCGAGGCTCTGGGCAATACCGGCAGCAAACAAATTCCCCCACTTCTGCAGCCGATCGTTTCGGACTCAGCAATAGACCGCGTAGTTCGGATTCAGGCGGTGCGTTCGCTCTCCAAGAGCCGTCAAGGCGCCGAAGCTTTGTTGAAACTGGCCGAAGATCAGCGATTGCCCGAAGATTTGAAGCTCACGACCGGTTTGGAATTAAACAGTGTTCGTCAGAACGATTTGCGTTTGCGCGCGGCAAAGATTCTCCCGCTCGCACAAAGTCGAGATGCGCGCCCGCTCCCGGCTATTTCAGAATTGATCAAGCGGAATGGCGACGTTGCCCGGGGCGCAGCAGTTTACCGGAGCGATGCAATCGGCTGCATCAAGTGCCATCAACTCAACGGCGAGGGCATTGATTTCGGGCCGAACCTTTCCGAGATCGGCGCGAAGCTCGGGAAAGACGCGCTCTACGAATCGGTCCTTGATCCGAGCGCAGGGATTTCCTTTGGGTACGAGGCGTGGCAGGTCGAATTCAAAAATGGTGATGAAGCCTTCGGGTTGATTGTAAACGAAACGGAAACTGAATTGAGCATCAAAGCCGTGGGCGGGATCGTGACACGATTCAAGAAGGCCGACATCGCGACCCGCGCTAAGCAAAAGCTATCGAGCATGCCCACTAATCTCACACAAGCCATGACCGATCAGGAATTCGTGGATTTGGTAGAATACCTGTCCACCCTGAAGAAAGCTGTGAAGTGAAAATCCCAAGCGTTGTGCATCTAGAAATTTCTGGCCAACTGTCAATGTTAGGCCAACACCCTTCTCGAGTGATGAAGCTAAAATATAGTCGCCTTTGGTTTGGGTTTATCGGATCAGCGCTTTTGCTTTGCTGTCCTAAGCCCGCTGCGCTGTCCGCAGAGTTATCACCCGGCGCGGTGGAGTTTTTCGAATCCAATATCCGCCCGGTGCTTGCGCAGGATTGCTACGAGTGTCATCGCACCAGCGGCAAGAAGAAGGGCGGCCTGGCGCTGGATTCCCGGCAGGCCCTGCTGGACGGTGGCGATTCGGGCGCGGCCATTGTTCCTGGCGACCCAAACGCCAGCTTGTTGATCAAAGCCATTCGGCATGAGGATGACCTCGAAATGCCAAAGGCCAGCGCCAAACTCGAGGCGACGGTCATTGCGGATTTTGAGAAGTGGATTCGCATGGGTGCGCCCGATCCTCGCGATGCCCCGGCTTCGGATGCGCAGATCGCTGCGGACACGGACTGGGATGCGGTGATGAACCGCCGTAAAAGTTGGTGGAGTTTTCAGCCAATCAAAAAATCGGCGCTAACAAATCTGCCCCCAACAAAAGAATCGAGTCATCCCGTGGACCGCTTCATCACAGCAAAGTTGTCAGAGGCGCAATTGACGCGAGCCGACAAGGCCGATCGCAAAACTTTGATCCGCCGGCTGAGTTATACTTTGCGCGGGTTGCCGCCGTCACCGGAAGAGATCGAAAAGTTTTTGAACGACAAGGGTGATCGCGCTTACGAGCGGTTGGTGGATTCTTACCTTGCCTCACCGCGATATGGCGAGCGTTGGGCGCGGCATTGGATGGATTGGACGCGTTACGCGGATTCTCATGGCAGCGAGGGCGACCCCCTGATTCCTTATGCGTGGCGGTATCGTGATTACCTAATCCGCGCGTTGAATGCAGACGTGCCGTACGATCAAATGGTTCGCGAACATCTCGCTGGCGACTTGCTACAAACTCCCCGGATCAACCGCGAACTCGGCTTGAATGAATCAGCCCTCGGCATCGGGCATCTGCGCATGGTGTTCCACGGTTTTGCCCCCACTGATGCGCTCGATGAACAGGTTCGATTCACCGACGACCAGATCGGCACCGTGTCGAAAGCGTTCCAAGGTCTGACGGTTTCTTGCGCCCGCTGTCATAATCACAAGTTCGATCCCATCAGTCAGAAGGATTATTACGGCTGGTATGGCATCTTTGTTTCCGCTCCGCCGGCGACGGTTGCCGTGGACGCCCCGAACGCAGATGAACCAAGGCAACGCGCTGATCTGGCTAAAACAAAAACTAAAATCAAGGCCTTGCTCGCCGAGGCCTGGTTGAACGATGCGACCAATCTCGCAGCCAAATTGGCGACGCCTGACGAGCGATTGAAGAAAACCATACTGTCGGCAAAAGATACCGCATCGTTGCTGCATCCATTTTTTCTTCTTCACCAAAGTGGCGATGCGACTAATTCACCCGAAAGCAAACTAGCAGCTTGGTGGAAAACGGTTGTTGATGGCGTCGCACAGACAAACCGAACGTTCGTCAAGAAATGGGATTTGTCCGCAGATTCTGATTTCGCAAGTTGGCGTCACGATGGTCCGGGAGTTCGCACGATCACCAAGGCGGGCGACATCTCCATTGTGGCCGGTGGCGAGAGCA
>CAMCWI010000255.1 GCA_945882065.1 Akkermansia muciniphila | reverse complement strand
TCCTTGCGGTCAACTTCATTCACGTAGCTCGGTAGAAAACAAACCATCACCACGCCGCCGTTGGTTGCGGTCAGGCGCAAGACATCGTCAGGGACATTGCGGACGTGATCACAGATCGCACGGGCAGAGGAGTGCGAGAAGATCACGGGGGCTTTGGTCACGCGCAACGCATCACGCATCACATCGTCCGTGACGTGAGACAAATCCACCAACATGCCGAGGCGATTCATTTCACGCACGACGTCTTCACCAAACGGCGTCAGGCCATGATGCTTGGCTACATCGCCAGCGGCGTCCGCCCAATCGGTGTTCTTCGTGTGGGTCAACGTCATGTAACGCGCGCCCAACCGATACATCATGCGCAACGTGCCCAGCGAGTTGTTGATCGAGTGTCCGCCCTCCATACCGATGAGCGATGCGATGCGACCTTTGCGATGGATGCGTTCGACATCATCGGCGGTGAGTGCGAGTTCAAACGTCTCCGGGTAACGCGAACACATGCGATGCACGACGTCAATCTGTTCAATGGTCGCCTGCACCGCTTCTGCGCCGGAAGGTTTCACCGACACATACACGGACCAGAATTGCCCGCCGATCTGCCCTGCCCTGAGTCTTGGAATATCCGTATGCATCGTCGGCGTGAGTCCGGCAGTGTCATGCTCGAGATCAAGCGCGGAAAGATCATTGGTGGCTCGTTTGCGATATTGCCACGGCACATCGTTGTGGCCGTCAATGAGCGGAACTTGCCGCAGGATGCGACGGGCTTCGACGAGATGGCGATCCGGTTTATCCGCGGCGGAAGATGTGGCGCAGTTCATGGCAACAAGAGCGACGGTTGCGGCAGCGATGTTTTTGATGCTCACGCGGGAACTGTGTCAGCGAGGATAATTCTCCGCACGCACAAACTTTGATCCTCTAACGCACCCTTGCAATCCCTCGCGAGAACTGGCAGAAGAGACACAACACGTCCGCCACAAGTTTGATCTGCAACCGAGTTCAATCATTGTTACGACGACAAAACAAATGGAAACAGAAATTATTTCGATTCCGACATATCGGGTTTGGAGCCAGGAGAAGGTTCTTTACGGACCTTACGAATTACCCGCGCTGGTCACCTGCATCCGACAGAAGCGACTATCTTCGGAGACTTGGATATTTTCCGAACAGAGCGGCTACTGGAACAAAGCTGGCGACTTGGCCGAACTGAAGCCGCTCTTTGATCCATCTCACGCGAGGCCAGGCCACCTTGCCAGTGCCATGAGCGGCGGAGTGAACCCGGATATTTTACTGCGCATAAAAGTGCTGGCGGGCTTGAAACAGGATCAACTTCAGTCGTTCGTCAGCTACATGGAAGTGTTATCACTGGAGCCGCTCGCTACCGCCGTCAAAGAAGGCGAACGCGGCGATGCGATGTTCCTGATCCTCGAAGGCGAGGTGCGCGTGCGCGTGATGCGTGATGGCAAGGAATCCATCCTCGCGACTTTGAAATCTGGCGACTTCTTCGGCGAGGTTTCGTTGCTGGACGAAGGGCCGCGCTCCGCAGATGTCGTGGCGAATGATCGCAGCACGTTGCTGAAAATCTCCACTGCGTCCTTCGCGAGACTGCGCCGGGAAGCTCCCGCGTTAGCTGAACCTTTTCTCAACGCCTTGAGCCAGATACTCGTGGGACGATTGCGCGTCTTGAACAAACGCTATGTGGATTCGCTGCTGATGTTGCAAACGCTGGGCAGTCCACGCGCAGGAAATTCCGACCACAACGATTCGCCCACCCCGTCTTGGTGAAACTCGCGACATGAATCCGATCACAACGCTGCTCTGCCTGCTGTCCACTGTGACCTGCGTGACCGCTCAAACAAATCTCTCGTTTCTGCTCTGGCGCGATGGCGCGCCAGGGGCACTCGGCACGAAGGCCACGGATATCCCCACTGTTACTGTCTTTCTGGCTACATCGGATAAGGCCACAGGCGCGGCGATGGTCATCTGCCCCGGCGGCGGTTATGGAGGTTTGGCCGATCACGAAGGCTCGCAGTACGCGCTCTGGTTAAACAACCAAGGCATTGCGGGCTTCGTTTTGAAATATCGCCTCGGCTCGCAGGGCTACCGGCATCCAGCGATGATGAACGACGCCGCCCGCGCCATCCGCATCGTCCGCGCGCGTGCCGACGAATGGAAACTCGACACGCAACGCGTCGGCATCATGGGATCATCCGCTGGCGGGCATCTCGCTTCGACTCTGTTGACGCATTGGGACTTGGGCGACACCAATTCCGCCGACGTGATCGAACGGCAGAGTTCCCGTCCCGACGCCGTGATCCTCTGCTATCCCGTGATCACGATGACTGATCCGTTCACCCACAAAGGGTCACGCGCGAATCTCCTCGGCACAAATCCGCCGCCGGACTTGGTGAAGGAACTGTCGGCAGAATTACAAGTCAACAAGAGTAGCCCGCCGTGTTTCATCTGGAGCACGGAGGAAGATAAAGCCGTGCCCGTGGAAAACTGTTTGCAACTCGCAGCGGCGTTGCGGCACTCAGGAGTGCGGTTCGATCTGCACATCTACGAACGCGGCGGGCATGGCATTGGTCTGGGCAATAAAACTTTCGACACCGAGAAGTTTCATCCGTGGACAAGGGATTGTGAGTTCTGGTTGCGCGAACGGAAGTTTGGCAGAAGTGCATCCAGTCCGTGACACATACCAAGCAAACATCCAACTTCCCGCGTTTTTGAATTGGCAGAGCGTCCTCATTCACCGTTAATACCGACATGCGCTGGCGACTCTTGCTCATCATCTCACTCATCGTGAACCTGCTTCTGGCGGCGGGCTGGATTGTTTCGTCACGCAAACACCCCAGTACTCAGGATGACCTAGCTTCACTCGCGACGCAGACAAACACCGTCACCAAGACTGCCGTCATCGTGAGGCGCACTTTTTTCTCGTGGCAGGAGATTGAATCCCAGGATTACGCCGCCTACATCAAGAACCTGCGAGAGATCGGTTGTCCTGAGCAAACCATCCGGGACATCATTATCGCCGACGTAAGCCAGATGTTGCGCGAAAAGTATGTCCAACAATTGCCGGGTCTGAAGCCCAACCCTAAGTGGTGGACAAATCGTCGTGATCCCGGGGAAACGGTTGCAGAATCCAACAAGAACATGGGGCTTGGAGAGGAACGGATGTCGATCTTGAACCAACTCCTCGGCGAGGGTTGGAACACACGTAACCGGCCAGAGTTATCTCGCACCAATGAGCAGCATGATTTGATGATCGCGACGATGGATGCCTCCCCTGCTCTGAGTACACTGTCACCTGATCTGAAGGAGAAGGTGATTGCGTTGATTGGCCCGCTGCCATTTCACGGACAAGACGGCTTGCGTCTGCGCTACAGCGACGACCCCTCCGTCAAGGCTACTGATCTAATTGCTGCCGAAAAACAAAGTTGGGCCACGCTCGCAGGACTATTAACCCCGGCTCAACTCGAAGAAGCTCGCCTTCGTTTTTCAAGCAATGCAGAATTTTTACGCGACAAACTGGACATGCTTCCCGGGTTCGACACTCAACCCGAGGAGTTCAAGAAACTCTACAACGCCACGGACGAATTGAATTCTCAATTCCGGGCACTTGGCGCCGGCAATGATCCTGAAACCATCGCAAAACGAGCAAAAATCATGGAGCAGTTGGAAGCTGCCGTCAGGGGGGCAATGGATCCAAAGCGTTATGAAATTTACGCCCGCTTGAGCGATCCAGCATATCTCAGCGCGCTCGAATTGCTCGCCAACGGAAACGGGAACCCCGCCGCTCTCGCCACTCTCTACGCCATCAACCGCGAGAGCTCATCTGAACAGGAACGCATCCAGAACGACGAGAAACTCACGGAGACCCAGCGAGAGATCGAGTTGAAGAAGATTGAACTCGAACAGATGAAAGCCACCGCGCTCGCGCTCGGCGAAACGCTGCTCGAAGAACCTTCCGCCCAGCCCGCGCTCAAACCTGAACCGAAAAAAATCCACAGCGTGGCTGGCGGCGAAAGTCTGGATCGCATCGCCCAAATCTACAGTGTGGATCCAAAGGCGTTGCGAGCGGCGAATCCCAACGTGAACTTCAACAGCCTCAAACCCGGAGACAAAGTCAGCGTGCCGTTGAACTTGATCTATCCGCTGCCGCCACCGAATTGATCCATGCGCGCCGTCATCCAGCGCGTTGCCCACGCGAGCGTCAGCATCGGTGGTCAAATCAAAGGCCAGATCGCGCGAGGACTTCTTGTGTTCGTGGCTGTGGAAGTTGCCGACACGGCGGACGACATCGAATGGCTTTCCGGGAAAATTGTTCGCCTGAGAATTTTTTCCGACGACGAGGGATTGATGAATCGTTCGGTGCAGGACATCGGCGGCGATATTCTGCTCATCAGCCAGTTCACCTTGTTCGCTAGCACCAAGAAAGGCAATCGCCCCTCTTACACCCGCTCCGCTCGACCGGAAGTTGCCATACCGCTTTACGAAGCGTTCAAAACCCGCATCGCTCTTGATCTCGGCAAGCCGCCGCAGACCGGCGAGTTCGGCGCGGACATGCAAGTGACGCTGCTTAACGACGGCCCAGTGACCATTATTATTGATTCCAAGACGAGAGAATAAACTGGGGCGTGATTGATATCCGGTGCCGCCAAGCGGTAATTGGCGCGCAACCAAGTTTTGCGAATTGCCACTGCCCGGTTTTTCCCTATCCTTCCCCCTCCGCTTCGGCGGAACGATGAAACCCCAAGTTGAAATCTACGATACGACTCTGCGCGACGGCGCTCAGGGCGAAGGCATCAATTTCTCAGCCGTGGACAAGCTCCGCATCGCAGAGAAGCTCGATGCGTTCGGGGTTCATTACATTGAAGGCGGCTGGCCGGGCAGCAATCCCAAGGACATGGAGTTCTTCAAGCAAGCTGCCAAACGCAAGTGGAAGAACGCCCAGATCGCAGCGTTCAGCATGACGCGTCGCAAAGGCGTGGCGGTGGAGAACGACGAGTTGATGCGGCTCATCCTTGAAGCGAAGACGCCGGTCGTCACCATCGTGGGCAAGACTTGGTTGCTGCACGTCACGGAAGTGTTGCGCGCCAAGCCGGATGAAAATCTCGGCATGATCGGCGACACCATCCGCTATCTCAAAGATCATGGTAAAAAAGTGATCTACGACGCGGAACACGCTTTCGACGGCTACACTGAAGAACCTGAATACGCCCTCGCCACTTGGCAGGCGGCGGAGAAGGCGGGGGCGGATTGCATCGTGCTTTGCGATACGAACGGCGGTCGTTTGCCAAGCGAGATCGCGAAAATCACAGCGTTCGCGAAGTCAAAGTTGAATTGCAAAATCGGCATCCACACCCACAACGACTGCGGCTTTGCGGTGGCGAACGCGATTGCTGCTGTTGATGCCGGCGCCATTCAGGTGCAGGGCACGAT
>CAMCWI010000254.1 GCA_945882065.1 Akkermansia muciniphila | reverse complement strand
AGCAGCAGGCGTTGCGAACTCCACATGCAACTGGCAGTCGCCAAAGTCTTCCTTCGTAAAAATTCCGCCGGGCGAGGTGCTTTCCATGATGCCGGCTTCAATCTTCCAATGTGGCTCGGCTGCGCGTTGTCCGCGAAACTTGGACAGGTTCTTACCGTCAAAGAGCACGATGGCATCCGCCGGTGGCCCGCCGACCGGGCCGGGGTCGATGACCGTAGGTTGGGGGGCTTCTGTTTTGGGTGAAGCCGAAGCCAATTTACTCGTGTCCGCAGCCAACAGTGATACTGCGGGAAGCGCGAGAGAAAGTATGAGAAAGTTTCGAAGCTTGGACGGAGTCATAGGTTGATATTTCGAGGTTGGCTCTTGGGTCGTGGGGTTAATTCTTGCTGCCGACGGGCAACACAAGTTCAGCGGTGAAAGCGAGGTCAGGATCTCCCCGACGTTGCAACGTCTCGCACAGTGTGCGGAGGCTTGGTTTCAGTTGCTGGGTGGTCGGATTGCCATTCAGCACCAGTTTGACTGGCTTGGTGAAATCAACCAGTCGTTCGTCCAACAGAACCGATGCGGCCACGACATTGGTACTGGTGGTCACTGTCAAAGTATTATCCTGACAAGCGGCAGTGATCCTCTCTTTCTTGACTGGAGTGGGAGTTCTCAGCCAATAGAAGTCAGCAATGACCTTGTCCGTCATCACCCAAGTGAGCTCCCGTGGCACGGGATTGCGCACTGCGGGATACATGTCAGCGATGCTGTCACGATCCGGCAATCCCGAGTGCGGGTGCTCCGCGATGACCTGCACGGTAACCGGGTAGATGTCCGACCGATCACCACGCAGCCGTTGGATCTCCTCCTTGAATGCCAGACAGCGCCTGAGGCGTCCGTGAGCGGTGTCCTTCCCTCCGACCATGCAGGTGAACACCGTGTTGCGAAGCGTATCCGCCACGGCGCCATCCGCCGACGCGGCGGCGCTGGCATGAATGGCCGCAAAACGGTCCGGCATTTTCGGACCGATGGCAAAAGCACCGTAACCGCCATGTGAGTAGCCCATGAGGAAGACCTTGTTCAGATCCACATCACCGAAGAGCAGGAACTGACGTACAAGATTCGCGACCAGCGGGTAAGCGTAACTTGTGTAAAAGCCGTACCTGGTGTTATTCGGCGCCCGCAACGCGAGGTAGATGTATCCCCCGGCTTCCGGATGATCACGATAATAAATCTGCATGTGCCTCCACTGACTATCGTTGAGTTCCTGCGGCGCGCCGCCACCGCCATGCATCGCGATGAACAAGCCCCACCCGTTGGCGGGTCGTGTTCCCACCGTCTTCACCGTGTACGGGCTGACGTGGTCCTCGAAACGAACCTTCTTATCATTGAAATCTTGGCGCAGCACTCCGTGATTCGTCGCAGCGAGAAATGCTTCCCAAGCGGCGCGACGGGTGGCGGATTCGTTGCCGCGAAGCAATTCCTCCAGCGACGGGGAAAACTGCCATGTAGCCTGGCGCTCGGCTGAGGCATTGAAAAAATCCTTAAGTGCCGACTTCAAGTCCGACTCGTCCTTTTTCGCCAGTGGTTTTACACCCACCGCGTGCGACGGTCGCACCTGCGCAATGGCTGGTGCGTCGGGAACACCAGCCATGAAAACGTTCAACAAATCTTCACCCTGCGTTCCAGTGGAATAATATTGCCGCCGTTTTTGTTCGGCCAGTTGGGATTCAATGATGAACGTGCGTTGTGCAGGCAACTCGAAACTTAGATGGTTGTTCATGTCTGCCGATGGACCTTTGCTATTGCCGCTCCAACGCTTGGTTGGGTCGGCCACATCGGTTACCGTGATCTTCGCCACGACCCGTTCACCGACGGGGCGATCAAGCACGTTTACATTGACCACCACTCCAACGATGTCTGCCGGTTTGGCTTTGGAGGTGTAACGCTCGGTGACGTTCACAGCGCTCACGTAATCGACCTCCTTCGCCCAGACGAGCGGGAAACTCAGTCCCGTCTTCCGGAAGCTGCTGGCATAGATGGCGTGTTCCGGAATGTCCTTCACCGCATGCACGGCCTTTTTCAAAAACCAACCGCGATCCAGCCCCTTCGGCTCCGCCGCGCCCATGCAATGCCAGTCACCGTCCCAGATTTCGACCCAGGTATGATTTCCACTCTTGTTGATCCAACGTGGTGTCCCCGCCACGCGCGCCGGAATACCGACAGAGCGGCAGGCGTCCACCAACAAAATGGACAGGCCCGTGCAGGTCGCCACGCCACTCTCCATCGTTTCAAACGGTCCCTGATCCGGAATGCGCCGCTTCGTTGAATACTTCACCTTGAGCTGGTGAAAAAGTTTCTTGTTGATCACTTGCGCCGCTTCAGCCGAAGTCTTGCAATCCTTGACCAGCGGCAGGCAGATTTCCTGAAGCCGCTTGCGCCAGTTGTCGCGCTGTTCGTTGACGCTGGCATAAGGCAGCACGTCATTTCGGAAAATCTCCTCTGGAATTTTCTTGGACCACGGAACTTGCCCGGCAACTTCATAAGCAAGCGCCACATTTTCGCGCAGGAAGCTGGCGGAGAGCGATTCCAGATCGCGCTGCGGCATGTTCTCGATGAGGAAGCTCATTGCGCGGTGCTGCTCTGCGGGCGTTTGTTCCAGGGCCGCGACCATTTCCGTCCGGTTAGTGCCAGCTTTAGTGAGGCTGGCCTCAACAGTGTCGGTCCACCAACGGGCTGCCTGCGCTGGTTGGGCTTGGCCGAACAGGAGAAAAGATACGACCAATACCAGCAATTCAATCAACGCAAATCCCTGCGGACGACAAAGCCTTTTTGTAAGGATGCATTTAGTAATGAGCGGATTTTAGAAAAGCCTCGCCCTGGTCGCCATACCCCGAACGCGGTATTGGCAGCGCCCCACAAACGCCTCAAAGTTAAAAATCCATGACCGTCACTGCGGCAAACTATCGGTCAACCGGTTCGCGCCTGACCTCCTTCGCCACAGCATTGTTGGCGATGTCTCAATGCATCTCTAGTGCTGTGGATAATTTGAGCGCTTCGTCACCCAAAACCCGACAGGTCATCCAACGCAACAGCAACAACCAGGCTGACGTGCGTGTGATAGGGAGTTTTACAGGCTCAGCAATGCGCTTGGAAGCAAGGGCGGTGGTCATGGTTGGCGCAACCAACAATGGGATCTCCACGGATTGGGTGGTGATTGTCAATGCGCCGACCAACGGACCCTACGCCGGGACACTGACCAACATCACGGCAGGTGGCTGGTATCGCATCGAAGTGCGCGCCGTGGACGCGAACAACAATGTGACGCTGACAGCGGCTGTGGATCGTGTGGGCGTCGGAGATATTTTTGTTACGGCAGGTCAGTCTAACGCGGCCTGCTATGGCAACCCATTGCAAGTTCCGAATGACGATCGTGTGAGCGCGTTCAGCTTCACGTTGTTCGCGACGAATTGGCAGTTTGCCAAAGACCCACAACCGAACATCTCGGGCGGCATGGCCACATCAGGTTCTCCTTGGCCGATCCTGGGAAGCCTTTTGGTCGCATCGAATCAGGTGCCCGTTGGTTTCGTCGGCCTTGCGTATGGGGGGACATCGATTAGTCAATGGTTGCCAGGAACCAGCCTTTATCGAAACATTTCCAATACCCTCGTCATGTTTGGCAGCAACGGCGTGCGTGCGGTACTATGGCATCAGGGAGAAAGCGACACCCAAGGCTCGACCCCGACATCGGCAGCCATCTACGCCCAGCGGCTGAGCAATATAGTGGCGCAATCCCGGGTGGATGCAGGCTGGTCCGTGCCGTGGGGCATCGCCGAGGTTGGTTATTATTCGGTCGGTTCGCTGGCGGGTCAGGAATCAGTCGCTGCGGGCCATCGCCTCGGCATCTACACCACACCCAATTGCTTTCGCGGCGCACGCACCGACGATTTCAAGCAGGAGGGCAAGCTGTCGGATGGCATCCATTTCAACGCCGCCGGGCTGGCTGATCATGCCCAGCAATGGGCAGATGTGTGCCAGGGTGTCGAAGATGCATCCGTCAAGAACGGCAATTTTGAATCTGACCCGTCGTTGTTGGACGGGAGACTCGAAACCACAACCCGGGTGGTCGGATGGAATCGGGTGAACGCGACCGGTGACAGCGCTACTGTCGCAAACAGCGGCTACTACAATCCCAATGCTTCGTACTACACCGGCAGCGCCGACTCGCTCAACGGTGGCGTGTTGACAAACATGAACGGGCGTCATGTGGGCACGATTTACGGTGGCACCGCCGCGTACCCGTCTGGCGACGCCTTCCTCCAGACCCTGCGCGCGCATTTGCAACCGAGCACGATCCACTCACTTCAGGTTGCCGTTGGTGTTCGCAATGGAGGGTTTATTGGCGGCTACAAACTCGACATCCTCACAAACGGCGTCCCGTATGGCGCTGGCGTGACCGGAAACTTGGCGACGTTAAATTCTCTGGCTGGCGGAAGCGCGATCGGCAAGTTCACGGTTGTTTCCTGCGTCGTTACAAGCGCGGTTTCCGTCGCTTCAAATCAACAGCTCGCGATCAGAATCTTGAACACTGTCGGTGCGGGGACCTATCTGGACATCGACGATGTGCGGTTGGTGACGCAATTGACACCCTATGGCCAGTGGCAAATGACAAACTGGTCCAACTTGTTCGTTTCTGACTCCCTTCCCGAAGCGAACCCTGATGGCGACAGCCTGCCGAACTTAATTGAGTTCCACCTAGCGGGCGCAAATCCAATCGGTCCGACACCGATGCCCCTGCCCGTTCCAGTGCAAGTCAGTGGTGAAGACTATTGGCGGATGCAGTTATTGAAAAATCCGGCAGCCACGAGCGGCGCGATTGAGTTTCAGATGTCCTACGATTTGAACAGTTGGTTCACCCCTGTTAGCTCCGGCAATGGCGATGTTCTTGTCACAAATAATGCGACGGAATTCAAAGTGCAACTCCGCCGCAGCGCAACACCCATGGCATTTTTCAAAATCGTCGCCCACCCTTGAGTCACTCATCCTTAAACCACAGAGAATGTTTCCCGGGATTTCGATGAGGACGACAGCCGGAGCGTTGCTTCTCGGGTTGCTGGCCTCGGATCCTGCTGCGCAAGACTGGTAGCCCGTGCCCGGCCACATCATGACGCCGTGGGCTGCGGATGTGCACGCACGGGAGGCGTTGGCAGAATATCCGCAACCGCAATTGGTCCGGAAGGATTGGGTCAATCTGAACGGGCTGTGGGACTACGCCATTCATCCAAAGGATGCGCCGCTGCGGTGTGTTTCTCTCCGACGGAACATGGTCTTGGATCAACACCCCGTTTTGCAGAACTGTGAATGAACCTTCCTGCACCTTGCCGTCGGCTAGCCGCTTGGGAGCATGAAAGATGATGTCATACGCCTGCCATTCACCCGGTTTGCGACACACGTTCACCAACGGAGG
>CAMCWI010000253.1 GCA_945882065.1 Akkermansia muciniphila | reverse complement strand
GAGGGGAAGTATCTGACGCGCGGTGGCTTTAAGGATCCGAAGGCGATCTTCCATCGCGAAGTCGGTGAGAATCTCTGGATCAAGGATCACCTCTCCATCGGCGAAAGCACGGGCGAGTATTTCATCACGAGCGAATACAGCTTTCACTCGCGGCACTGCGGCTGCGAAGGGTTGTTGCTCGTGGGCGACGCATTTTGTTTTCTCGATCCCGTCTTCAGCAGCGGCCTGTTGCTCGCGCTCAAGAGCGGCGTGATGGCGGGCGAAGATGTGCATCTGGCACTCACGCGAAATGATTTTTCACCGAAGCTGTTTGAGTGTTATGCGCTGTGTATGCGTAAAGGCATCGAGAACATGCGCAAGCTGGTCTATGCGTTCTACGATCCGAACTTCTCGTTCAAACAGGTGATTGATAAATACCCGGAAGCTGCGGATGAGATCACCGATTGCCTGAGCGGCGATGTGAACAAGGATTTTGAGCCGCTCTGGAGAAAGATTCGTGAGTTCGTGCCGTTGCCGGACGATATGAATGTGGGCGAGCCGAGGGTGTGAATGGTAGGGCGCGTCACTCCGTGCGCGCCGTCGTCTGACTTGCGAAGCCCGGGGGGCACGGAGTGACGCGCCCTACCATCTCCGACTCCTTACGTCGTCGCCTACAAGGTCACGGATACATCGCGCGATAAAATTGATTTGGAACGTTCACGGGCGGCGCATCTGTGAAGCTGAGTGAGCCGGAAGGGTTCGCCAGATTCGTCAGCACAGACCACGTCGTCAGGTTTGTTGAGGTGCGGAGTTGCACGTTGAAGCCAGCCTCGCCGGTCATGCCGAGTTGAACTCGTCCATCCGGCAACCTCGCAATGGAAGTGAACACCAACGGCGCGGTCGGTGTGAGTGTCAGCGCGGCGACGGAACTTGTCACCGAGCCGCTCGCATTCGTCACCACCACAGAATAATTCCCGGCATTGATCGCTTGCGCGCTGATGCGAGTGTAGCTGCTGCTGTTTGCGCCCGCGATGTTCGTATCGTTGAGTCGCCATTGATACGCGAGCGAGGCTGTTCCACCCGCTGTCACGTTGAAAGGCACGTTGCTGCCGGTCGGCGCGGTCGAGCCGTGCGGTTGTGCGGTGATGTAGGGCGGGACATTGGTTACGAAGCGTTCCACGCGGATGTTATCCGCAAGGCCGAAGCTCAATGCCGCATTGTCAGAAACGGAAGCGAATGAATCCCAGTAACCGACGAAAATGTTGCCCGACGTAAAGCCCGCGCCGCTGATCGTGGCAATCTTCAATCCGTCTATGAACCATTGCACCGTGCTGCCCGTCTTGTTGATGACGACATCGCGCCAAACAAATCCGACTGAACCGGCTGCAATGCTGCCGGTCTGTTGCGCGAAGTCGGCTTGTTGCAATGCAGGCGCGCTCACGCTGGGGAACTGTGCGGTGTAGTAAGCGTTGCCGTTGCCGCGAACCGTTGTGCCGGCGCCAGCGGCATAAACGCCGGAATTTGTCGCGAAGATTAAAACGCCCGAATACGCGCCGTAATCCGGCACGGTCGTGAAAGTCGTATCGCCGCTGCCACCTTCGCCATCGACTGTGAACCAATGTCCATCCGCCGTGCTGCCTGCGCCTGTCCACTGAACACGATTTCCCGCTGTTCCCATACCTGCGGTGAAATGTTCCGTGGAGCCGACGCCGCCTGCCGGGAATGGGCCATTGGCATTGATCCACATGTCGAATCGCAGCCGGTAATCTCCGCCAAAGTTTTGGCTCACGGGCGAGATGTTAATCGCGGCAGCAACGCCGAGAGTCATGTTCGCCTCGAATTTCACACCGTTCGACGTGCCGCCAATCGAGTTCGGTGCGGAGGGGATTCCATCCGCGCCGTAGTTGTAGTTGAACGTCACTTGCGTGTCGGTGGAACTGCGATTCGTCGTCCAATTCGCAGCGGTGTTCGAATCGAAGTTATCGGTGAACAACGGTTGCGTCAAAATCAGGCTCACCTCCAGCAGCGCGACCTGGCTCGTCACCGCGCCGAAAGTATTCGTCACCACGCAGACATAGTTGCCGGAAACTGCGGGCAAACAATTCGTGCGGGTGAACAAGAAATTCGTCGCGCCGGAAAGATTGACGCCGTTGAATCGCCATTGATACGCGAGCGGTGCCGTGCCGAATGCGCTGACGGTGAGTATAGCATTCGAGCCTTGCACGACGAACTGGCTGAGAGGTTGCACACCGATGGACGGCGGAAGGTTCGTCGCCAGAGGCGTGCTGAGAAAGGTGAGGGCGGTACTCATGTATTGAGTGCGAACGGTGAAGCTCGTGATTGTCTCAAACGGGAATCCCAAAAACACCACGCGGCCGCCGCCAGCCGAGCCGTCGTATTGCACCGCCGCCCCCAGGCTGCCCGCGCCGTAATTCATCGCCTTCGTCGCGCCTGCGCCAATCGGCGTTAGCACATCGGGCGTCCGCACGCCGTAAATGCCGTTCGTGCCACTGTCGAATGTGATCGCTGGTTGACCGGCGAAAACCGCGCCCGCCACAGCAGCAGCCGTATAGCTGCCTGAGTTGTCGTTGGCATCGTTCACCATGTCGGCGTGGAGAATGTTGTTGAGAAATGTTCTGTCTCCAGCCGTCGGACCGGAGGCGCGATCCAAGTCCCATGCGATGTCCGATCCGGAAACGAACAGCGCGCCACCGTTGTTGGCAAATGTCGTCACCGCCGCCTGCTCCGCGCTGCTGAATGTTTCATCCGCCGTGGATTCCTGACCGCTCGCCCAGACTGCGATTGGATAACCGCCGAGCAGAACAGTTCCGCTGCTGACCGCTTCGTTCTGGCACGAGTCGTACGGCAGCCCAGACACGCCGACCGCTTGCGCGTGAGCCACAAGATAATCAAACGCGTTGTTCACACGCGGCAACACGCGGTCCATCGTGCCGGTATTGATGTTGTGTCCGGGAGGTTTGTAACTCTGTGCCGTTGGCGTCTGACGCGGATTCAGGCTTCGCTCAAAGCGATCATACGCGTTCACGAGCAAAACTTTTGTGGCGGCAACATTTGTAGAACGGCGACACGCGACAGTCTCGGAGGGAAACGATTCTCCGCCGGAATTGGTGGCGGCGACGCGGAAAAACAAATCACGATCTGCAACGGTATTCGTGAACGTGAAGGACGTTGAAGCGACGGCGGCAGGATTTCCGAAGCCAAAGCCGTTGGTGGATTGATAGACGACATAGCCCGTGGCGGCACCGCTGCCGCCTTGTGCAACGGGCGCAGACCAATTCAACACCATGTTGCTGCCGGACGCGACCACACGGACATTGGCGGGTGGCTCAGGCAGAAACGTCAGCGGCGCGGCATCAAACTCGTTCATGTAGCGCAACACGGCTTGATAAGAGGCGCGGGCAGTCCAGTTGCGCGCCTTGGGATCGCGGAGGAGCAACGCGTCAATCGCGTCGTCATGAAACGCAACTTCGATGATCGTGGCATCCATCTCTCCGCTCAATGAAAGGTTGTTGATCTCCCCGAATGCGAACGTCTGCGTGGTGGTGATGCTGCTGCCGCGATTGAACCACGCCAGTTCCAGCGGGGGCACACCGATGCCCACGAGATCGTTGTTCACTTCCGTGCCCGTCAATTGCGCGAGACGAAATTGATTCGGCGTGCCCGTCCCCGGAAAGTTTGCATTGTCATTCCACAAGCCAACGACTCCCCGGCTTCCACCTGCGTTGGAATGGAAGCTGATGTAGATCCGTTTGTAGATATTCTCTGCCGCTTCACGATTCATCTCGCGCGCCATGCGGATCGGCGCGCCGACGTTGTCGTCAATATCATCCGTGGTGACGGACGGCAGGTCCGGGTCATAGAGTGTGGCAGGTTGACCTTGGCCGAGCGAAGTCTGCACCCAGTAGCGGGAACATTCTTCCTCACGCGGATAACTGGATACTCCAAAGCCGCGATCCACCGATCCCATGCCGTTACCGAAACGAATGGCATCCGCGATCACCACTGAACCGACCGTGGGCGTAGGTTGGAGATTGCTGATAATCACCGCTCCGCTCGCAGAATTGGATCCTGAGTTAAAATAGTAAGTGCCAAGGTAAACCCAGCCGTTGCCGACCATGTGATGAGGAATGCGCACGAGCGATTCGCCGCCGGTGTGGCGAACGCGATAGAGCTGGCTCGTGCGGTCGCTGCCGTGCCGCACCCAAGTATAGACGGGATAAAACCCGGCGGCGGGAATCGTCGGCACGTAGGTGGCTGTCGCAGTTTCCGTCGCCGCCAAAGATGCGAAGCGATACGCTACATCTCCGGGACTGCCAAAATAAATTGCCGAAGCACTGTTGCTCCAACTCCCGGAATAGGTCACCGCAACGTCGTCGTTATCGAGAATGACTTCGTTCGTCTGATTGCCGATGGGCCGCATGGGGACAACGACTGCGCCAGCATTGAAGCAATATGAGGCAAAAAGATTCATCTGATCCAGATTGCCGTAATCCTCATTCATCTCCAGCAACACGCCACGTTGAAGACTCCAACTGCTCGCGCCTGCCGTCCAACCATGACCGCCGCTGGTGAACACAATCCGTCCGCTCAACGCACCCGTCGGTTGTCCTGACGCGGGCGCAATCGGCCCCGACAACGCTGCCACGGCACCTCCTTTTTGAAACGCGACCCCCTCGTGGAAATCCTCAGACTGGCTGGAAACACCCGCGTGCGGATCGTCGGGCGAGCACTCCTCCGAGCACGCTGTTGTTGCCAAAGCCAGCCCGAGTGTCAAAGTAGCGGCGAGCTTTAGGGGAAATTTTTTGGAACACCGACGTGTTTTATAGCTTTGAAACAATTTCATGGCCAGAACTGATTGTAGCACGAAAATATCTCCGTCGCCGGTGTTCACCAAGAAGTATTCAAGCTGAAGCCGAATCAAGGAGGGTGTCAGGGGTTGTCCCCCGATGTAAAAAATCGGAAGGTGGAGGGCGGAAGCTGACATTGCGATGATTGCCATGGACAGGCAGACTGCGGGGGTTCAAATGCACGACGCTCCCGGCAACAACATCAAGTCCAAATCAAACTATTGGCTGACGCTTGAGCCGACCATTCAGATCGGTGCGGCGATAATCGTCGCGCTGTCGTTCATCGCCTATTGGCCATCGCTTGGCGGCGGGTTTGTTTGGGATGACATGATTCTCGTGGAGAAGAATCCACTTGTTACCGGCACGTCGAGTCTGGCCAACATCTGGTTCGCGGGAGACTTCAGCCTCAGCACGGTGACAACATGGATCGAATGGCTCGCGTTCAGAAATAATCCGGCTGGCTATCGCGTTGTGAACCTTCTGCTTCACATTGGCAGTGCGCTGTTGCTTTGGAGAATCTTTCTGCAACTGCGATTGCGCGGCACATGGCTCACGGGCTTGTTGTTCGCGCTGCATCCGATGTGCGTGGCGTCCGTGGCGTGGAT
>CAMCWI010000252.1 GCA_945882065.1 Akkermansia muciniphila | reverse complement strand
GCCAAGTTCGTTTATCCGCGCGACGGCGGCATCAGCTCGTTGCCCAAGGCTCTGGCCAAAGCGATCCCGAAACCGCCGCGCTACGAAACCGTCATCAAGAGCGTCAATCTCGGCAAGAAAACCGCCACGCTCACCACGGGCGAGCAGATCAAATTCAATCGCCTCGTCAACACGATGCCGATGAAAAACTTCGTCGGCATCATCGAAGACGCGCCCGCAGAAATCCGCGCCGCCGCCACCAAGCTCCGCGCCACCACCGTTCACTACTACGACATCGGCGTGCGCGGCAAAGGCGACATCGCTAGCAACTATCACTGGATTTATTTCCCTGAACCGGAATTTGTGTTCTACCGCGCGGGTTCTTACTCCGCCGTTCATGCGTCTTCCGCTCCGAAAGGTTGCCGCAGTTATTACGTCGAGCTTTCCGGCGGCGACGCTATCGAACTGCTCAAGAAGCCCGACCAACTCCGCACCCGCGTCATCGCCGATCTCAAGCGCGCAAAAGTTTTGTCCGAGGACGACGAGATTCTTTTCATGGAACTGTGCGACATCCCACACGCCTACGTCATCTTTGACGAACACTACGAGCCGAGCCGGAAACAAATCCTCGATTACTTGGAAAAGAACGGTGCATCCAGCGGCGGACGTTGGGGTGGCTGGAATTATGGCGGCATGGAAGACGCGTTGCTCGAAGGCAAGGCGGCGGCGGAATTGATTCACAACCAGAACAAACCATGAACACACCTCTACTCGACTCGGCTGCTTTCAACAAAGCCTTCCGCGAACACGTCTCTGAAATCTATGGAGGCCAATTCAACGATGCCGCTGGCTTGGACGACCGGCAGTTGTTCTATCTCCAGATGGTGGCTGAGACAGGCACGCTGCAACCCGGCAAACATTTGGTGGACCTTGCCCCCGGCATGACGGCGTTCGGGCCTGTGGCAGCCGCATTGGGGATGCGGGTCACGTTGGTGGATGATTATGGCGGCGGTGGAGGCGTGGATGTGGCGCGGCGAGACATCACACAGAGTATCATCACAGGATTGCGAGATCGTTTGAAGGTGCGGGTTGAAGAAATGGATTTTATTTCTAACCCTCTGCCGCTGGCCAATGCCTCGGTGGATGTGATCACCTGTTTTCACAGCCTGGAACATTGGCATCATTCGCCCAAATCATTGTTCCGCGAAATCATCCGCGTTCTCAAACCCGGTGGGTATCTCATCATCGCCACGCCGAACGCAGCCAACATCCGCAAGCGCGTTTACGTTCTGTTTGGCCGTAACATTTGGTCACCACTCGGAGAATGGTACCACGAGGGCGAGCCTGTGTTCCGGGGACATGTGCGCGAACCTGTTGTTGGCGATCTCCATAAACTGCTGGAGTGGAATCAACTTGATGTCGTGAAGACTTACGGACGCAACTTCATCGGGCGCGACAGTCATGCTCTGGCGTTTATTCCAAAGAAGCTGCGCCACGCGATTGCCATTGGGACGGATTACATCCTGAGATTCTTCCCGACACTCTGCTCGGACATTCACGTCATCGGGCGCAAGCGTTGACCGGCTACCCACCACGATCTCTTACTTCGCGCAGCCAGACTGCGCGGATTTTTTCCATTCTGGCACACGGTCACCGATGCTGTTGGAGAAGTTTGTAGAACGGAAAACCATCAAGGAATCGCCGAAAGCGGCATCCATTGCGGCCAACCCTTCAGGACGGATACGGCCTTGTTCGTAAACGCTGAAATAAAAATTTTCCAATTCGGCGTCGGATGCGAGATAAGTGCTAGATCGTAAATGGTTCAGCAGTTTTTCCGCTGTGGCGCGGTCGTTGGCTAGCTGACTCTGCGGTAAACGCATCGTGAGAACCCTCCGCCCGGCCGGAACATCGTCCATGTAGGAAGTGAGGTCGCTGAATAGATTGATGAGCGGATCACGCTTCGCCAACACAAATGCAGATCGGGATGGGTGCTCAGTTTTCACCAGCAGATGCACGGATGTGTAAGTGCCAAAGTTGTAAAGCGAGTCCACCGGATTTCCATTCACTGCGAGCCTAGGAATATACTGATGCCGGGTCATGATGACTTTCTTAGCATTCAGAGTCACCCCGTCGTTGCATCGCACTTGCACGTCAGCCTTCCCTGATTTTTCCACAGACAGCACGCGTGTATTCAAACGCACTTGGACGCTGGTTTCCTTCAATAATTCTTCAATGCGGTCCAATAGATCAAGAGTGCCGCGCAGGGGATATTCGATGGATGGCTTGCGTCCCGCAAAAATCCAAAGCAACAGAAGTTTGGTAGCATGACCCAATCGCCCGAAATACTCCTCGCGAATCAATGCAAAGTTGGCGCGATATTGCTTGTTACGGATGTAATGCAGAGGCGCGGAAACGTAGGCGACAAAGGGCGACAACGCGTAGGGAATCCAAAGCCGTCCGATGGGCGTTTTCCAGACATAACGCGGTGACGGCATCATCCGCTGCATGTTCAACTTAAGCTCTTGCGCGAAGTAATCATACGTCGTGCGGTTATACATCACGATGTGCGGTGCGATTTCGACCCGTTGCAGACCGAACAACGGCATCTCCCGCTAAGCACCACCCACCAGATGTGCCGACTCTACCACCACTACTCGATGCCCCAGACGCGCCTGATGCAACGCTTCTAGAAGCAATAAAGGACTGCTCCCGACGACGACCACATCCACGTTTTCACAACGGTCTTCCATTCTAAGGATTCACGTTAATAGTTTTGCCTCAACACGGATAGAAAATTGTCCCCGGTCAAACACGATTTACACCATGCCTTGTCGAGTTGCGGGTTGAAAAGAAACCGCACCCGCACCTACAATCCAAAGCCATGACAGATGCTGCATCACAGAAGATGCCGAAAATCCTGATGATCGCTTACGCCTGCAACCCAGAAGGCGGTGGCGAACATTGGCTCGGTTGGGGTTGGGCAGAACAGGCGGCAAAGAATTATTCCGTCCATCTCATCACCACGTCTAACACTCGCGCTCAGGTGGAGAAGCACGCCCTGCTTCATGGCATCACACCGCATTTTGTAGAGATTCCGGGAAGTCTACGAAAAATCAGCGAACGACTTGGAGGGGTGGGCAGTTGGTGGCGCAAAATCTTGTGGCAATCACGCGTTGCTCAATTCGCCGCACAACTTCATCGTCGTGAACATTTTCAAATCGTCCATCAGACCACGTTCCACACCTTTCGCGTGCCTTTTCGCGGCGCGGAACTCGGAATCCCTTCAGTGTGGGGACCTGTCGCCGGCGGCGAATCCACACCGCCCGGTTTCGGAAGTTATCTTGGCCCTGCACGCTTTGGCGAAGCGACTCGTAAGTTCATCAACCAAATTTGGTTGCTCGTTCCCGGCGTCGCCCGTTCGCTGAAGAATGTCAGCGCGATCTTTGTTTCGAATCGCACGACATTAAATTTTCTGCCGGAAGCAGCGCGTTCCAAATGCACTGTTGTTTCCCCAAATGCTTTGCGCGCCGAGGACGAAAAGAATCTGGCCAACGCCAAATCGAAAGATGCCTCAACCAAAAGCCTGAGCCTGCTATACGTCGGGAATTGCGTCCACACCCGTTCGATGCCCATCGTGTTTGACGCATTGAAACTTGGCAGACTGGACGATTGCCATCTCACAGTCGTCGGCGGCGGGGTGGCGTTGGAACATTGGAAACAACTTGTGGTCACGCAGAATTTGTCCAGCAAAGTCACGTTCACAGGACCCGTCACGCGTGAACGGCTGCCCGGACTTTATGCAGCAGCCGATGCGCTGGTGTTTCCTGCATTGCGCGACAGCGGCGGCTCGGCGCTGTTGGAAGCCATGTCCAAAGGCATTCCCGTCATCTGCCTGGATTGGGGCGGGCCGGGCGAAATGGTGGACGATCAGTCCGGCGTAAAGATTCCCGTCACCACGCCTGATGAAACTGTGGCTGCGTTTGCCGAAGGACTCGCGCGCTTGCAACGCGACCCGCATTGGCGGACGCAACTGGGTGAACGCGCCATCGAACGCGCACGTTCGCATTTCACTTGGGAAGCCAAGCGCCGTCTTCTGGAAACCACCTACAACCGTTTGTTGGAAAGGCAATGAGTTCACGCCGCGATTTTCTAGTTCACCTTTTCTGCCTGTTGGACGAGCGGCAAATCCCGTATTGCGTCCTGCGCAATCACAATCAGGTCTTTGATGACGCCGGGTCTGATGTTGATCTGTTGACCGCGGAGGGACGCGTAGAAGATTTGGTCGCGGCGTGTTCGCTTGCTGGCAAAGCTACCAATTACGTTCAGGTGCAACGAACGCGGTTCGTCAACCACTCTCTCGTCTTCTGGGACGGCGGTGCTGCGGAGGAAAACTTTGTCCGCATAGATGTGGATACGGAAATCCGTTGGCGGCATTTTCATGTTCTGACTGCGGAGGAAGTATTGTCGTCACGTCGCCGCTTCGAGTCTTTTTACGTTCCCGATGCCGCGCATGAAGCAGTGATCGTCCTCACGCAGGCAATGTGGCAAGGGAAACTCAGCGAGCGTTACGCACGAAGACTGGGCGAACTTCGTCCCCAGTTAACTGACGAAAACGTGTCGCGCAGACAGTTTGATGCGGCATTTGGATTGCCAGACAATCTGCTGGCAGACCTCAACAACTCCGGACCCATCGCACGAATCCGTAATGCCACGCGACGAAGCTGTTTTCTCCGTCCGACAAAAGGACTCTGCTCGCTCGGCCATGCGCTGACAGATTTGCGCCGGTTGTTCGTCCGCCGCAATTCACCTCCGGGCTTGTTTGTGCGCTTGATCGGTGCAAAGAAAACGTTCGCGGAAGAACTTTGCGTAAGGTTGAGCGTTCTTTTTCCGACCAGCAAAAATTTGATCACAGAAGGACGCATGTCCCATGACGCGCGCCGGGAGACTTTGTTCAAAGGCGGATTGGCGGTCGAGATTTTACCGGATGTGCCGAAGCCTGCGTCCTTTTTGCGCCACGACTGGCCGAAGCCTGATCGAAGTTTTGGCGTCGTATGCGATGCGGCGGGCAATGCTGAATTCATCCACATCGGCACTGGCTTCCCTCAATCCTCGGAGGCGACTGCTGAACGTTTGGCAAACTACATCTGCATCCGGCTGGCGTATCCGCCCATCACAGGAAATCCACCGCGACGAGGCGCTTTCGCTGTTTTGTTGGGGCTGGACGGAGCGGGCAAAACAACTCTGGCGCTCAATCTGACAAGTGAACTCGCTGGCGAAAATATTTTCCAAGGCGTGCGTTACTTCCACTGGCTTCCGGGATTGTTAGACACATTTGAGTTTCCGTTGCCTGAACCCAGCAACCAACCGCGCAAACGGAAACTCGCTGCTGGTTTCGTGCAGTCAGGGCTTTCAGTGCTAAGGCTCACTAAGAATCTTGTTCGCGCGCATCTCGCATGGTGGATGAGGTTGCGTCCGTTGCGGAA
>CAMCWI010000251.1 GCA_945882065.1 Akkermansia muciniphila | reverse complement strand
GGCTGGTTCGGCTGTTGCAACGCCCAATCGTTGTCGTGCGTGTAAAGGATGCAGACTTCCGGCGACACCTTTGAGTTCTTCAACGCAGGCGCGAGCATCTTCAACTCCTCGCCGATCTGGGAAATCTCCCGGTAGATGCGGGAGTCTTTGCGGAGGTGATGCGGCATGACGGCCCCATGGAATTTCTCCGAACCGATGCGCGGTTGACGCCAGCGGAAGAACAACACCGCCGACGCGCCACGCGAGAAAAGTTGATATGTGAACAACCGCAACTGACCCGGACGGATGATTGTGTTCACTTCCTGCCACGAGACATTTCCCGCTTTTTGCTCCATCACCCAGAAGCCGCAGTCGCCGTCGGGTGTGCGGACATCTGTCTTTTTCAGCGAGCGCAGCATATCAATCTCGCACGCCAAGTCAGCGGACTTGGGCTTGATGGCCGAGGTGCTTTCGATGGAAACAAAATCAATGACGTCCGCGAGATCGAAGTGATCGAAGCGATGCCGCAGCGCGCGGAGATTCGTGGTGATAGGCGCGTTCGGCGTCGCTTCACGCAAGATATCCGCCTGCATCCGCACGAACGCCACGATGGTGTCGCTGCAAAACCGGCACCAATCCACCACGAGCGCGGGATTGTGCTGTGTTGGCGCAGCCATCGGCATGGGAACATGGCTCCAATCCGTGACAGTTTGACCCCAATGCCGCAGACCGAGCTTGTCGTTGAGATTCTGGATGCCCTTGTATTTCAACTTGAGCCAATTCTGCCATTCGAGACGCGACCCCTCGTTGAACGACGCCTCGGTGAAATGACTGCCGATGCCGTTATCAATCTGCCACGCGATCAATTGCGGATGATCGCCGAGTGCCTTGGCCATCGCTTCGACGACGCGTTTGGAATGATTCCAATACACATCGCTGTTCAAACAGACTGCGCGGCGCGTGCCTTCATGCTTCAACAAACCGCGCTCATCCACCGGCAAAATCTCCGGGTGCTTCTTGGCCAACCAAAGCGGCGGCGCAGCCGTGGGCGTGGCGAGAACCACCTGCAAACCTGCCTTGCCCATCACATCCATCACACGCCGCAACCACGCAAAGTCGAACTTCCCATCCTCCACCTCGCACAGACTCCAAGAAAATTCCGCAATACGGACGACGTTGAACCCGGCCTGAACCATGAGTTCGGCGTCGAGTTGCCATTGAGCTTCGGGGTTCTCGGATGTTCCCGCGTAAGGGAATACCCACTGTTCAGGATGATAATCAACGCCGAAATACATAGGTCAGATTTGTTGTTTGATTGTTGGGGTTGCCGTTGGCTTGAACTTAACGCCGCTCGCGTTCCCGCTGCAATGGAAAAGTTGCGAGTGCCGCGCGAGCGAACGCATCTCAGTTTCTGGGAGTCTCTCATTAACACCGGGCTTCACCCCGTTGTAAGGCGGCGACAAGCCACAACCGTTTCAACGGTTTGGCTGCGGTGTGGACTCCATCGCGACCCGAAACGGTTGAAACCGTTCTCGCCTTCTCCGCCACACGACATCCGGATGAATTCGGGTGTTAATAGAAAAAACCGTTGCTCCAAAAAATGAGATGCGCGCGAGTGAGAGGCTTTCGCTAAAGAGAGATTTCGAGGACGAAAGCGAGGACGAGTTGGAAACACTCGTTTCCAGCCCGACCCTCCTTGCTGAATAGACTGGAAATTACCCCGTCAATACGGGCAGTTTATGCCCATGATCAATTTGAAACGTCTGGCCATGTCGGGGATGGCGGTGGTTTTCCTGAATGCGCCCTCCAACTGTGTCGGAGATGAATTATTGCCCAAGGCGGAGGAGATCATCAAGAAAGCCGTGAAGCGCAGCGAGCTGGAAGCGCAGAACGATATTGATTTCAAACAGAAATATTATTTCGTCCGCAGCAAGCTCACCGAGATCCGCAATTTTGAGGGCGAACTCAAGAAGTCTGACTCGCGCATCTCGACAAATTTTCCTCCCAAGAAGATCGTTGCTCCCGAACCTGAATCCGCCGGCACTCCAGTGGTTCGTTCACCCAAGGCCGAGCAGCTCGCCTCTGCCGGAGCAAACAAGGCGGCGGCGCGGAAGTTCGACAAGAACCAGTTTCAGTTCAATGACGATCTCGTGGGGCGTTACGATTTCAAACTGGTTGGACGCGAAGTCACCAATGGTTACAGCCTGCTCGTTCTGGATTTCACTCCGAAGAAAAAGAAACTCCCGGAGAGCGGCATCCGGGATCGCTTGATCAATCGCGTAGCAGGTCGCGTGTGGGTGGACGAGCGCGAGTTTGCGATCAAACGATGCACCCTGCAACTGCTGGAGAGCGTGAGCATCGTGGGCGGCATCGTGGGGGAGGCCCAGAAGTTCGATTACAGCTTCGATCGCGAGCGCACGGAGGATGGTTTCTGGTACGTGCGCGATTCAACCTGGCATCTCGAAGGGCGCGAAGTGATCGTGCATCGCAAAGCCGAGTATCACGAGACGCGGACTCAAGTGCGGAAGGGAGACACGCAAGCCTCCCCCACGCCGCCACAGTTGAAAGCGGACAAGCGCGATTAGGTTTTTATCTTTGCGAACGCCGCATCGAACACTTCCACGATGAAGTCGGCATCCGCTTGATTGATACACATGGGCGGCGCGAAGCGGATGGTCTGTCCCCAGAGTCCGCCTTTGCCGATGAGCAATCCCATCTCGCGACAATGCTCCAGCACCTCGGCGCACTCGCCCTTCGCAGGTTCTTTCGTGGTGCGGTCTTTCACCATCTCGACGCCGAGCATCAAGCCTTTGCCGCGCACGTCGCCGATGATCTTGTATTTAGTCTTCAACTTTTCCAAGCCGTCCTTGATGCGCGCGCCCATTTTGAGCGAGTTTTCCTGCAACTTTTCTTTCTCGATGACTTCGAGCACGGCTTTGCCCATCGCACTGACGACCGGGTTTCCGCCGAACGTGTTGAAGTGAACCTTGCCCACGAGTGATTGCGCGATCTTCGCCGTCGTGACGACTGCGGCGAGCGGACATCCGTTGCCGATGCCTTTGGCCATTGTAACGATGTCAGGAATCACGCCCTGCGTTTCAAATCCCCAGAAGTGCGTGCCCGTTCTGCCGAAGCCAGTCTGCACCTCGTCCGCGATGCAAACGCCACCCGCTGCGCGAACGTGTTCGTAGGTGTGCTTGAGATAATTTTGCGGGAACTCCACGAAACCGCCGACGCCCTGGATGGATTCCGCGATGAAGCCCGCGACTTTTCCGGGCGTGGCGTAATCAATGACTTCTTTGACATCGGCTGCGTATTTCCGTCCGGCATCCGCATCTTCGTAGCCGTATGGCCCGCGAAACGGATACGGCGCCATGGCGTGATGCACGCCGAAGCTGTGTGGGACGTTGTATTTCCAATTACTGTGCGCAGTGAGACCCATGCCAGAGGAGTTGCCACCGTGATACGCGTTGCGAAGCGCGATCATGTCGAAGTTTCCGGTGTAAGCGCGCGCCATAAGCAGCGCGATGTCGTTCGCCTCGGAGCCGGAGTTGACGAAGTAACAAACCTTGAGATCGCCCGGCATCTTGGACGCGAGATTTTCGGCGAACGCGCCGACATTCGGGTGCAGATAGATCGTCGTGGAGTGTTGATAGAGTTCACTCTGCTTGTTGCCAGCGGCGATGACGTGCGGATGACAATGCCCCACACTCACGGTCACGATTCCGCCGAGGCCGTCGAGGTAACGCTTGCCCGAATCATCCCAGACATACTGCATGCTGCCTTCGACGAGCATGAGTGGGGCTTTGTAGTAGAGGAACACGCCGGGGTTGATGAACTGTTTCCGCTGCGCGAGCACGTCGGCTGCGGAAGGGCCGGAGTATTTCTGCGGTTGATGATTCGAGGCTGGGAGCGAGGGAGTCTTCATAGTTTCTAAACGCGGATTCGTTTTCAGTTTGGTTTTTTAAAGTCCGGCGATAGTGAACTTGTGCGTCGGAATGTTCAACGATGAAACGCACGATGAAACGCTGCCTGGAAAGGGAGCGTGCGCCTCAAGGAGTGCCGGCATCGCAACCTCCCGCTTTCATTCGATTGCCTCGACCTTCGCACTTTGATATTTAACGCGCGACGATGTCAGGCTCGCAACACACCGGAAAATCGCCTCGCCTCGAAATGCGTGGCGTCCGCCGGAGCTTCGGTGCAACCAAGGCCTTGCGCGGCGTCGAACTTTCCGTCTTGCCTGGTGAAGTCATGGCACTCGTCGGCGAGAATGGCGCGGGCAAAAGCACGTTGATGAAAATCCTCTCCGGTGCGATTCCGCCCGACGAGGGAAAGATGTTTCTCGACGGCGCGGATTACGTTCCTGGCAATCCATTGCACGCCCGCAAATCCGGCGTGGCGATGATCTATCAGGAACTCGCGCTCGCCCCGCATCTCTCGGTGATGGAAAACATCCTGCTCGGCATCGAGCCGACGCGCGGGCCGTTGATGAACCGGCCGGAGATGAAACGCCGCGCCGCCACCGCGCTCGCAGAAGTGGGACTGTCGCATATCTCGCCGGAGATTGAAGTCCGCAAACTCGCCATCGCGCAACAGCAACTCGTGGAGATCGCGCGCGCCGTGGCACTGGATTGTCGCGTGTTAGTGCTGGATGAGCCAACGAGTTCGCTCACGGCGAAGGATATTGAAAAACTGTTCGCCCTCATCCGAAAGCTCAAGGCCAAGAACATCTCCATCATCTACATCTCGCATTTCCTCGAAGAAGTTCAGGCCATCTCAGATCGCTTCACAGTACTGCGCGACGGCGAAACTGTCGGCAGTGGTGTGACACGCGGGACACCGAACGAGAGAATCATCGCGCTCATGGTCGGGCGAAACGTGGAGGAACTTTATCCGCGCTCCCAACGCACGGCGGGCGACGTGATTCTGGAAATTAAGGAACTCGGCGGTGTGACCAAGCCGCGCTCGGCTTCGCTTCAATTGCGGCGTGGCGAAGTGCTGGGCATCTCCGGCCTCGTCGGCGCGGGGCGAACGGAGTTGCTGCGCGCGGTTTTCGGTCTGAACAAAGTGATGCGCGGCGAGATTCGCGTGGGGCAATTCTCCGGAGTCGCCTCGCCGCAACAGCGCTGGTCGCAGCGTGTCTGTCTTGTGAGCGAGGATCGCAAGACTGAAGGTCTCGCGCTCGGTTTGAGCATCGCGGACAATCTCACGCTGTCGCGTCTGAGTGGGCTTGGGCCGCTCGGCTTGGTAATGCCGTCGCGTCAGCGCGAGGCGTGCAAGCCGTGGATCGCGAAGATTCCCATCAAGTGCCAGGGGCCGACGCAACGCATCAGCGGGTTGAGTGGTGGTAATCAGCAGAAGGTCGCCATCGCGCGATTGCTGCACGCGGATGTGGATGTGTTGCTGCTCGATGAGCCGACGCGCGGGATTGATGTCGGCTCGAAGGCGCAGATTTATCTGTTGATTGACGAGCTAGCGGCGCGCGGCAAAGCCGTGCTGAT
>CAMCWI010000250.1 GCA_945882065.1 Akkermansia muciniphila | reverse complement strand
TCAGCTACCATACGGTCCGGGTTCACACGAAGCACATCTACGAGAAACTCCATGTGCGCTCCCGCTCCGAGGCCGTGATCAAATTCACCGCCGAAAAAGGTGCGGCGAAAACCGGCGTGACCACCCGGTCGCAGTAAGGGGCACGCTCCACGAACCGCATTCGCGACGCTATTCTTCCTCAAATGAGCTACCCCTCATTCGTGACACTGCGGCTGCAATCGCCACTCAGCATCGCGCCGCAATTATTTTCGCGCCACGCGATCATTGGGCTAGGAGCGAACGTGACAGACGGTAAAAATCTTTGTATATAGAGACAATGAAACTCCAACTCATTGACTGGATTATCGTCGTGGCCTCATTGCTGATCTGCTTTGCGCCGGCACTGTTCTTCGCCAAGCGCGCGGGCAAGAACACGTCCGAATTCTTTGCGTCAGGCCGCTCCGTGCCGTGGTGGTTGGCGGGACTTTCGATGGTGGCGACGACGTTCAGCAGCGACACGCCGAACTGGGTCACGCAGCAGGTGCGGCAGTACGGCGTCGCGGGCAACTGGCAATGGTGGGCCTTCGTGCTGACGGGCGTTTCCACCGTGTTTTTCTTCGCGCGGCTGTGGCGGCGCTCCGGCGTGATGACCGATCTGGAATTTTACGAAATCCGTTACTCAGGAAAAGCGGCCTCGCTGGTGCGCGGATTTCGCGCGGTCTATCTCGGGCTGTTCTTCAACTGTTTCATCATGGGCATGGTGACGCTGGCGGGCTGCAAGATTGCGAACATCCTGTTCGGAATGCCGCCGTGGCAGACGATTCTGATCTGCGGTCTGATGAACGTCGCCTTCGCCGCGCACTCGGGTTTGTGGGGCGTGCTGGTCATAGACATGGTGCAGTTCTTCATCAAGATGACGGCGGTGGTCGCGGCGGCGTATTTTAGTTTGAAGGCGGTGGCCGTTCACACCGGCGTGGGTGAGAGTGCCTGGGCCGGACTGCAACAACTGATCGCCACGCTCGGCTCTCAACAAGTGACGATGGATGGCGCAAAACCCGTGATGTCCGCCATTGACGGCAAAGGCCAGCCCATTCTCGACATCCTGCCGAACTTCGCGATGAGCGAACTCGCGCTGATGATTTTCATCGTGCCCATCGCCATCGGCTGGTGGGCCAACTGGTATCCCGGCTCTGAACCGGGCGGCGGCAGCTACATCGCGCAACGCATGTTGGCGTCGAAGTCGGAGAAGGATTCCCTCGGTGCAACGCTGTTCTTCAACTTGGCCCACTACGTCTTGCGCCCGTGGCCGTGGATCATCACCGCATTGTGTTCGATCATCATCTTCCCCGAACTCAAAGACATTCAAGCCGCGTTTCCCAATGCCGACGCCAACCTGATCGGCCATGACAGCGCGTTCCCGGCGATGTTGAAATTTCTGCCCGTCGGTTTCGTTGGCTTGATGGTCGGCGGACTCATCGCCGCGAGCTCCTCCACCATCCTGACGCATCTCAACTGGGGATCGTCTTATCTCGTCCACGATTTTTACCGGCGCTTCATTTCTCCCAGCGCGACGGAAAAGCATTACGTCAACGTGGGCCGCGTCTGCACGCTGGGGCTTTACGTCGTAGCCGCGCTGCTGAGTCTGGTGTTGAACACGGCGCAGGATGCGTTCGAGGTGCTGATCTCCATCGGCGCAGGCACGGGGCTGCTCTATCTGCTGCGCTGGTTCTGGTGGCGCATCAATGCGTGGTGCGAAGTGGTGGCGATGGTCAGTTCGTTCGTCGTCTCCGTCGTGTTCTTTGTGATGAAGAAAACGGGCCACGCCCAGCCGTTCGCGCACACGGTGCTGTATTCGGTGGCGTTCACTACGATCTGCTGGGTGATCACGGCGTTTGTCAGTTCGCCCACGAGCCGGGAACGGCTGATCGCGTTCTACAAAAAAGTCCACCCCGCCGGACCGGGCTGGACAAAGATCCGCCTCGAAGCCGGCGTGAGCGAAGCCGACGCCGCGCTGCGCGGCGATCACATGGGCATGGCGACGCTCGGCTGGATTTCCGGCTGCCTGACGATCTGGTCGTCGCTCTTCGCCATCGGCAATTTCCTCTACGGTCGCACCGTGTCCGCGCTGATCCTGACGGCGGTGTTCATCGGGAGCGGGCTGATTCTGATCCGCGTGATCAACAAACTTTGGGACAAGAACAGACCGGACACAGGGCGCTAAAACAATAAAACCATGGACACAACAAATTCATCCCGCCGAACCTTTCTCAAAACCTCCGCCCTTGCGGGATTGAGCGCGTCTCTCGCCGCCACCGGCGGCTGCGCCGCGACCAAGCCAAGCGGCAGTGCTCCAACGAAGAGCCGGCTTGCGCCACCGCGACCTCTCGGCCAGAAACCCGTTCACGATCTCACCACCAAGCCGCTTGAAAAAGTCCGCGTGGCCGTGATCGGTCTGGGCCGGGGCATGACTCACGTCCAAGATTCCCTCAATATTGAGTTCGCAGAAGTCATCGCGGTCTGCGACAAACGCGACAACCGCGCGACCAATGCCGCCAACGCCTGCGAGAAGAAGACCGGCAAACGTCCCGCCGTTTATTCCGGCAACGAAACCATCTGGGAACAGATGGTCGAGCGCGAAGACATTGACGTCGTGTACATCGCAACGCCGTGGGAATGGCATGTGCCCATGTGCCTGCGCGCGATGGAACGCGGCAAACATGCCTTCGTCGAAGTCTCGGCCGCCGTGACCCTGGATGAATGTTGGCAACTCGTGAACACCAGCGAACGCACGCAGCGCCATTGCGTCATGCTGGAGAATTGTTGCTACGGCGAGAACGAACTCTTCGTGCTCAACATGGCGCGTCAGGGAGTCTTCGGCGAACTCACCCACGCCGAGTGCGCCTACCTGCACGAACTGCGCGGGGTGTTGTTCAGCCTCGGCTCAGAAGGAGATTGGCGACGCGAGTACCACAAGACCCACGACGGAAATCTTTATCCCACGCACGGCCTCGGACCCGTGGCGCAATACCTCGGAGTCGGACGCGGCGACCAATTCAAGTTCCTTGTCTCCATGAGTTCGCCCGAGAAGAGCCTGACCAAGGTGCTCAACGAGAAAAAGCCCAACGGCGGCAGGCACGCCGGGGAGAAATACACCTGCGGCGACATGAACACCTCCATCATCAAGACCGAGCTGGGCCGCACGATCATGATCCAACACGATGTCGTCACCCCGCGCCCATACAGCCGCATCAACGGACTCAACGGCACCGACGCCAGCTTCTTCGATTATCCGGCGAGACTCGCCATCGCGGCCCCAAAACAATACGGCCTCAGCGCTGGCAACTCACACGAATGGCTCAACGAAAATGACATGGCCGTCATGCGAGAGAAGTTCACGCATCCGTTGTGGAAGAAGCTTCAGGACCGATCCAAAGGCCAGGGTCACGGCGGCATGGACTTCGTGATGAACTGGCGTCACCTCGATTGCATCCGCCAAGGAGTCACGCCAGACAGCGTGGTGTACGACGCCGCTGGTTGGAGTTCCATCCTTGAACTCTCCACGCGCTCCGTCGCCAACGGCAGCGCGCCGGTGGTCATCCCCGACTTCACGCGCGGCCTGTGGAAAACCATGAAGCCGCTGGGCATCGCCTAACCGTTTATTTGGGAATGAGCGTGTGCATACCTCAGTCGAGGCATCGCGGAGCGACTGAGGTGTGTTCCTAGTATGCCCTGCTGAAGCCATGTCATACCAACTATCTGAGAAGATCGGTCGAAATGGCCGAAGCCCCTCTCCCCGTCGGATGGGAAGAGGGTGGCCGAAGGTCGGGTAAGGGGTTGGCGAACATTCCACTGATATTCAATGGTGCTTGGCATCAGATGCACTGTCACCTTCACGGAACAATTTTGGAATCGCCACCGGGATGTAGGACTGACTGTTTATCCGGGCAAGGATCACCTGCCTTCCGAAAAAATACCGCATGACGACATTCAACTCACTTCCGGCGGCGCGTTTTCTCAAACGGGTCTTTATGCAGCGGCGAAGTCCATTGTGGTTGATCGTCGTCCTGCTCGTCGCTGGATCATTTCTCCCACCCGCCTCGGCGCAACCCACAGCGACACCACGGTGGTGGACCGACGCGATTGAAACCATCCTGAAGCAGGCGGGCACACACACCGTTCATCAAGAAAACCCACTTCGGAGTTCAGTGTCGATTCACACACGGTCATTTGACGGTTACCGGCAGCGCGAGTTCATCAGGCTTCACGCCTTTGCGGTAGCCATTGAACTTATAGGCTGAAGGTTGAAAGTCGCCGACCAATCGCACATCGGCCATTGCTGGAACTTCCATTCCGAGTCCCCAATAGACGCTGTTGACGAGCAGGCGGCGCAGATTTTCATCGCGCAAATCCGTCGAGCTTCCCATCGTGGTGCAGAAAACTTTGTTCGTTCTGCCCGCCTCGTTCTTGTGAACGCGATACCACGCGAGCGGTTGGTGCGGATCATTCTTGGTGGGATGCAGCGGTGCGTCGGGAGTTGTTCCCGCGAGGATGTCAGCACGCACGAGAATTGTGGAGTCCGGCTGGGGATTTACCCTGTAGCAGCCAGTGTCGGCAAAGATATTTCCAACGCCGCGCAACAAAACATCGTCCTTGAGCGAGGGATCAATCACGCCACGCGTGGCTTCCTTGTGATTTTCACCGAGATGGCTGACCCACGTTTCGCCGAGCACCTGCCGCCCAAAACCACCCGGCCAGATTTTGCTGTTGTGGGAATATTTTGAGTAAGCCGAGTTGGTGGAGTTTTTGTAGGCAAAAGCGTGCGTGCTGGTTCGCAGGCCGATGATTGGTTTGCCCGAGAGATACGCATTCACAAAATGCAACATGTCCAAATCCGGCCAGCGGCGGAAGCGCAGCGACATCACAATGGCATCCGCATGATCGAGCGCTTCCGCGCCGGTGATGTTTCCGCCCGCGTTCGGATCAATCGTGCCGTCCTTGGAATTCAGCGAGAACAGCACGGTGCATTTGAAGCCGTGACGCACAGCGAGAATTTTCGCCATCTGCGGGAGGCTTTCTTCCGAGCGGTATTCTTCGTCGCCCGCCAGAAAAACGATGTGCTTGCCAACACCCGGCCCGGCCTTGCCTTCGTAAGTAATCGTTTCCGCCGCGAGAATGCGACCCGACAACAGCGTCAACGCCGTCGCGACGATCAAAATTGAAATGCGAAACGTCATGGTATTTTTCATAATAGATGCTGGCTTCATGGAAGCAGAATATCCAACCGAGCGCCATACCTCGAATGGTTTATTTCGGAGGACAAGGGGTTGCGATCGTGCTGCGGCTGTGCCGAAGGCACGCTGGAAATTAGCCAGCTACGAAGTGGCTGGTAATACGTCCGACAATTTATCACGTCCTGAAGGGACGCTGGAAATCCGCCGTGCCATCCGGCACGGAAACATTTCATCGCAATAACCAGCCACTCGCGTGGCTGGCTAATTTCCTGTTGT
>CAMCWI010000249.1 GCA_945882065.1 Akkermansia muciniphila | reverse complement strand
GAACTTTCTTACCCGTGTTTTGTTTGTGTTCATCGTTCATGAACCACTTCAAATATACAAAACCCCTCCAAGGATCCAGGCCTATTTCTTAGGAACCTAAAAAACTTTCCATCCGCCTTTTCTTGAGCGGCAGTTTCAGTCACACCCCTCACCCGACCAAGGCGTGACAAACCGTCGGTTGTTCGACATCGTCTCCGAGGCGTATCACCAGAAAGGCGGCACGGATCCCGACGCATTGCCCGGTGGTGCGGACGGCACTGCTGGACTTGATCCCTACGGCGTGCCTTACGGAGTTGGCCGCGCCGACATCCGACTCGCGATTGGCGACGACAACGAAATCTACATTATCAGCAAGAGCGACGCCTCCATCCGCAAGATGACCGCCGTCCTCGGTCCGCCCACAGTCACATCCATCGTTCCCGGCGGCGGCAACGTGACGATCAATTTCCAAACCTTCCCCGGACGAAAATATCGCGCGCAATTCAAGGGCGCATTGACCGATCTCGTCTGGAGCGATGTGCCCGGCGATGTGACTGCCAGCGGGTTCGCCGCCTCCAAGACGACAGCGATGACCAACACCATGCAGTTCTTCCGCGTCAGATTGCTGCCATGACACGGCGAATAAATTAAAGTGCGCGCGATTTGCCGATGTTGTATTCAAATCCCCATCATGCTTTGCATCTCATCCTTGTTAATCGTATCAACGCTGGCCTTTGCCAGCGCAGCTTTGGCGGACTGGCCGGATTTTCGTGGGCCGACGTTTGATGGCCACGCGCCTGCGGGCGTCCCCTTGCCGCTGCAATGGAGCGAGACGAACAACGTTACTTGGAAAACCACCATTCCTCACAAGGGTTGGTCCACGCCCGTCATCTTCGGAAAACAAATCTGGCTCACCACCGCCAGCGAGGACGGACACGACTTCTTCGCGCTCTGCGTGGATGCGGACTCCGGCAAAATTCTGTTCAATGAACGCCTCTTCCACACCGACACGCCCGAACCACTCGGCAACAAACTCAACTCCTACGCGTCGCCGTCGCCTGTGATCGAGGCGGGGCGCGTGTACGTCCACTTCGGCAGTTACGGCACGTCCTGTCTGGATGCGAGCAGCTTTAAGGTGCTTTGGAAACGCGACGATCTTCCGTGCAAACATTTTCGCGGCCCAGGCTCGTCGCCGGTTCTGTTCAATGATCTGTTAATCCTCACGATGGACGGGATTGATTTGCAATACCTCGTCGCGCTCGACAAGAAAACTGGCAAGACCGTCTGGAAAACCGACCGCACCGCGAACTGGAACGACATCGAAGCCAGCGGCCTTCCGCGCGCCGATGGAGATTTTCGCAAGGCCTACTCCACCCCGTTGATCGTGGAGTTCAACGGCGCTAAACAGATGCTCACTGTCGGATCAAAAGCCGCCTACGCGCATGATCCGCAGACTGGACGTGAGCTTTGGAAGATGGATCACGCCGGATTTTCTCCCGCAGCCCGACCGGTGTTCGACGGCACGAACGTTTTTGTTTCCACCGGCAATGGCAAAGCCGAGATGATCGCCGTACTTCTCGGCGGAGCGGGCGCGTTGACCGAGACAAACATTCTCTGGCGTAACTCGCGCGGCACTCCCCGGATGCCGTCGCCTGTGCTGGTGGGTGAACTTCTATTTCTGTTGAGCGACGGCGGCATCGCGACGTGTCTCGAAGCCGCGACGGGCAAAGAACTCTGGCAGGAACGGCTCGGCGGCGAATACGCGGCCTCCATGCTTTACGCAAACGACCGCATTTATTGTTTCAGTCAGGAAGGAAAAGCCACTGTGCTGAAGCCGTCGCGCACGTTCGAGATATTAGCCACGTCCAAGCTGGACGGCGGCTTCATGGCATCGTCTGCGGTCATTGGTAACGCATTCATTCTCCGCACCCGGACTCACCTCTACCGGATCGAAGACGCGGGTGCGCGGAAAAAATAATGGGGAATCAAGATGCGGCCCCGTCACGCCCGCCGCTTCCTCCGGCTTTGACTTGTTTCGCGCGGCCCGCCAATCTTCGACACGATGAATCGTGTCCGCTTGCTGCCTGAACAGGTCGCCAATCAGATCGCCGCTGGCGAGGTGATTGAGCGTCCGGCCAGCATCGTGAAGGAACTCGTCGAGAACTCGCTCGACGCTGGCGCGACGCGCATCACCGTGGAAATCCAGGCGGGCGGACGCAGTCTCGTGCGCGTCACCGACGACGGTTTCGGCATGAATCGCGACGACGCATTGCTCTGTCTCGAACGACATGCCACGAGCAAAATCCTCAAAGCGGAAGACCTCGCCTCCATTTCCACGATGGGTTTTCGCGGCGAAGCGTTGCCAAGCATCGCGAGCGTGAGCCGCTTCACGCTGACTACGCGCGAACGGGAAAACACTTCCCCCGAAGGCACGCAAATCATCGTCAATGGCGGGAAGATCATTGAGGTGAAGGCCGCTGGCTGCGCGCCCGGGACGAGCGTGGAGGTGCGGCAACTGTTCTTCAATCTTCCTGCGCGTCGGAAATTTTTGCGCACGGAAGAAACTGAAGCCGCGCATGTGTTGCATTACCTGACATTGGCAGCACTGGCATTTCCTGAGGTGGCGTTCACGTTCGTCAAAGACACGCGCCCTGTCTGGCAACTTCCCGCCCAACGCAACGGCGACGATGCCGTCGCCAAACTCTCTGCGCTTCGCGAACGCCTTCGCGCGCTGCTCGGTGAGGCGAAATTGATCGAAGTGGATTTCACCGCAGAGCACGCGGACTCTTCGCACTCGGACAGCACTGCGCCCGACGAAACCGAATCGTTCGAGAACGCTTCGCTAATAATCACGCACCACGCACCACGCACCACGTCATTCAGAGTTTGGGGTTTGATCGGTGCGCCCGGCGTCTCCCGCTCCACGCGTGAGGATCAACACGTCTTCGTGAACCGTCGCCCGGTCGAGAATCGCGGCATCAACTTTGCTTTGATGGAGGGTTATCACACGGCGTTGATGAAGGGGCGTTACCCGATGTGCTGTCTTTTTCTGGAAATCGCCCCCGCCGCTGTGGACGTGAACATCCATCCGGCGAAGCGCGAGGTGAAGTTCCATCGCGAACGTGAAGTGCGCCAAAGCGTGGCGGAAGCCGTGCGCGATGCGTTGCTCGGATTCCATGCGGGCGAGCCCAAAGTCCAAAGTCTAAATTCCAAAGTCGGGGATGTGACCGAGCGAAGCGTTGATGAAATCGGAATGACCACGGATGTTGGTCGCGAATCGTTCACGCCGTCGTTGCCGCAATTTCCTGCGAGCGCATCCTTGCCGCCACGCCATTCAGAACAGCCCACGCTCAAAATGGGTTTTGCCCCGGCACGATCAACGCCTCCTGAACCAACATTCTCACCACCAACCATCGCAAATCCAAAGCCGCCATCTGCCATCTGCCATCTGCCATCTTCTTCTCCGCTTTTGGCCGTCCCCCTCCGCCTCATAGGTGTCATCGGTCGGCTTTACGCCGTGTTGGAATCAGATCGTGGACTGGTGCTGTTGGATCAACACGCGGCGCACGAACGGATTTTATTCGAGCAGATGTTGGAGCGGTTGGAGCGCAAGGAACTCGCACCGTCACAAAAGTTGTTGTTGCCGGAAACCATTGAACTATCCCCGCGCGACGCGACTTTCATGCGCGGACAGATTGAGGCGTTGACGCGACTCGGCGTTGGCTTGAGCGAGTTTGGTGAACAAACCTTCCTGCTCGATGCGCTGCCGCCGTTCGTGAAGGTTAGCGACGCCCGCCGCTTCACGCTCGATCTCGTGGATGAATTGAAAGCCGCTGGCCAAGACGTTAACTCGGCCCGACTTGGTGAACATGTGATTATTAAAACCGTTTGTCGCCACGCGGTGAAGGCCAACGATCCGCTGGCGGGGCGCGAACTGGAAAATCTCGTCGAAGACTTGCGCCGCTGTTCGATGCCTTACACATGCCCCCATGGTCGCCCGACGTTGATCGAGATGAACTACCGCGAACTGGAGCGGAAGTTTGGGCGCTCGCAGTAAGATTTAACCACGAATGGACACGAATAGACACGAATTCGATTTGATTGGTAGGGCGCGTCACTCCGTGCGCCCCGTCTCGTGCCAGACAAACGGTGGCGCGCACGGAGTGACGCGCCCTACCTTCGGCCTTCGTGTCCCTTCGAGTTCATTCGTGGTTGTCTTTCCCTTATGAAATCCCCGCAGATTCTTTTCATCACAGGCACGGACACAGGCGTGGGCAAGACCGTGTTCGCGGCACTCTCGACGGTTTATCTGCGGCAGAATGGATTCCGCGTGGCCGCACTCAAGCCGCTTTGCTCTGGTGGTCGCGAGGACGCGCGCACGTTGCACGCAGCAGCGGGAAAAGTTTTATCACTTGATGAAGTGAACCCGTGGTATTTCCGCTTACCGCTCGCGCCGGTGCTGGCGGCGCGAAAGGAAAAGAAATGCGTCAAGTTGCGCGAGGTCGTGGCGCATATCAGGCATATCGCAAAGCAATTTGAGGTGGTGGTCGTCGAGGGCGCGGGCGGGTTGCTGAGTCCGATGGGCGAAGATTTTGATTCGCGTGATTTGATCAAGGCGCTGGGCGCAATGCCGATCATCGTTTGCCCGAACAAACTGGGTGCGGTGAATCAGGTGCGGCTGGTGTTGGAAGTCTTGCCGCCGGGAGCGAGGGCAAACGCGCGCGTGGTGCTGGTGAATCCAATGAAGCCCGACGCGGCTAGCCGGACGAATCTGGAGTTGCTCACGGAGTTTGTTGAATCGAGCCGCTTGCGCGTGATTCCGTGGATAAAAATCTGATTGAGTGGCGGAAATCGGTTGCCAGTTGGTTGCGGCTTGAGTTGACTGCACTCGTGACGAATCAAACCGGAAACACCCCAGCCACTTTGCCTGCGAAAATCTTCGCGGTAATCTTTGGGACTTTTCTGGGGTTGGCATTGGTCAAATTCGCCACGCCCTCGGTGATGGACAAGTTCGTCGAGTCGCCGACAACGGGACTTGAATGGCTGGTGTTCACTTGGCCGTCTAAGTTCGCTTATCCGCTCGTCGGGCTGCTGATCGTGGCGGGATTGTTTGCCGTGCGGATGAAAAGCGTTGCACCCCGCTGGTTGATGCTCATGCCCGTTGCCTGGTTGATGTGGCAATTTCTTGCCGGGACTCAAAGCGTGGATTCCAAGCTGACGGATGGCGTGTTGGCTCACTTTGTTGTCTGCACGATCTGCTTTTATCTCGGCGTGCTGTGTTTGAATCGCGATGGATTGGGAGCGTATCTGTTGTGGCCGGTGGCGATTGCGTTTGGTTGGATGCTCTACACGGGTTTTGATCAACACTTCGGCGGCTTGCAGCGAACGCGTGATTACTTTTGGACTTACATCTATCCGGCATTGCCGAGCGTCCCGCCGGAATACATCAAGAAAATGTCGAGCAATCGGATCTTCTCGACGGTGTTCTATCCGAACGCATTTGCCGGGGCGTTACTGATGTTGTTGCCGCCGTTGCTGG
>CAMCWI010000248.1 GCA_945882065.1 Akkermansia muciniphila | reverse complement strand
CCCGAACAGCAGCGCGAGCTTTACAACCTCATGCTCGCCGTCCGCGAGCCGGGCACACTCGCCCGCGTTCACAGCTACGCCGACCGCCACGGCATCGGCCAGAGCACCGTTTATTTCCGCATCAAAAAATTGGCGGAGGCAATCCAGCTCCACCCGTGGTTTGACGAAATCACCGCACCCTTCCGACCCAACCGGCGCGCCGCATAGCCCGAACCGTCACACGCGCCCGCCATCGAAAGGTGACGGGCGCAAAAAATTTTCGCGGCTGCCGCCCTTTGATGGTCGTCAGCCGCGCAGCCATTTCGTTTTGGGTCTCACGCCGACCCAAACCCGCACGCGAGAGAGCCAGCCCTCTCGACTCCACGTTTCACAACCCTCGCAACTTCCGTTGCGTCACCGTCCGCGACTTTGTCGCCACCAGATACCGCAGCGCATCCGCCGCGTCATCACCCCCAACGCCATCCTCGTCGGCATCCACCTTGAGCACATCCTCGGGCCGATTCGGATCGTGTTGTAGCGCTGGCAGCGTCTCCACCAACCGCGCACATCGTTTGTGGATGTACAACGACGGCGTTACACCGTTGTCAGGCTCTCCGTAACCCTGCATGACTTCAGCCCAACCGTTGATTCGATCCGTGTTTGCAACACGCAGCGTGATGCCGTGCTTCGCGTACTGCGCGGCAATCGTCGTCCCGTCGCTCTGGCGTGAGAACACATCCGCACCGGCCACGAACCGCTTGAGGTCTCCTAACTCCAATCTTCTATCTCCTATCTTCCATCTGCCAATCATCGCCTTGATCGCGGCGGCATGTCGTTGCGGCAACCACATCCTCTCCGCGTGTTCATCCACGATGAACGTGTTTCCATCCCCATCGCGACAACCCAGCAAGCAAACTGTGTAATGCGCGAAGCCATAGTCCAACGCCGCGAACCATTCCACCGCGCGCATGTCATCGAAGTCCTCGATGACATGTACATCGCGGCGGAACGTCGTGAAAAACTGTCCTGCTGCAATGTCCCAATCACCGTCGAGCCATGCGCGCTTCTGCCAGCCCGTCAACCCTTCCAACACCTTGCGATACTCAGGATTGTTGTAAGCATTGTCGCCCACACGAGCCGGAATAAATCGCGTCTCCAGTTCTCTCCGCTCGATCATCGGCAGAACAAACTTCGTCCGATACCATGCGTGACCTACGCCGCCGGGATTCGTCGTTGAGTAGATTCGCGGTCGCCAGTTTGGTTTGCTTGTGCGGCAACACGTCGAGATGTCCTGATACTTTCGCGTCGTCAACGTCGTTGCTTCCTCAATGCCGATCACGTCGTATTCAAGACCGAGATACGCATCAATGTCCTTCTCGTTTTGAAAGTGACCGGCGATGATGCGTGAGCCGTTCTTGAACGCCAGCACGCCTCGGAATGCCGAGAACTCGTGCGGCAACTCGCCAAACAAGCGTCGTCGCAAATCCTCGAAGTGTTCTAGGTTCGCTTTGCCCACCTTGCGGAGCAGCAGACATTTCAATCCCGGCACACGCTGACAATCATCCGCGCCCATCTGCGCCAGCAACCAATGCGATTTACCACCACCACGCGCCCCGCCATAACCAATGGCCGTCGGCCCGTCCGGCGCATCGCACAACCTCGCCGCAGCACTCGCCACCAACTGACGTTGTTGCAACACCACGCCAGCCCGCAGAAACAGCTTCACCTGGTCAGGTGGACAATTCGCCCGCAGCCCTTCGGCAACAATTTCATCCAGACGATTCATGGCAATCGCTCCATTCCATTCGTCCCGTGAGTCTCATCCTTCCTATTCGGCACTTCAGCCACGTCCACCACATTGAGTGCAGGCCGCGCCGCCCCGTAAATCTTCTCAATCGCCAGATCAATTTGGATCAGCAACGCGCCATCCTCCTGCACAGGCTTGTCCTCTGGTTCAAGCAACAGCCCGGACGACACACGACCCAGCCTGCTCGCCAAGTCGAGCAAGCGCGCGATGCCCTCCAATGTTCCGCATCGGGCTGGACTCTTTTTCCAACGCTCAATGGCTTCACGCGCCAGTGCGATCAGTTCGCTCCGCGTCTGCCATTCGTCCTCGCGATGTTGTTGCTGTCGCGCTGCCCAATCCGTTCCGTTCTGAACTGCCATGGCTTCGGCGGACTTCCGTTCAATGTCCGCCAAGTGCGACGCATGAGCCTGCACACGGGTGCACCAGTCGAACTTACGCGACCATTTTTCCATCATGTTCTTGCTTTTGCCCAGCTTGTCGCCTGTGGCTTGCAGCGACCGTTGGGCACCAAGTTCAAGGTAAGTTCTGAACGCAGCAAACGCCTTGTCGCTTTCCTTCGGTTGTTGTTCAAACATCATCGGCATAATTTTTCCATTTCTGTTTCCTCAGTCAGTCCATTGGCAGTGAGGGAAGAACCACCCGACCCCAAGGAGGGTGGTCTTCCCCTCTGCCTGTTTTGTGGATTTAGTCCCATTACTCTTAAAGGGATGTGGGACTAGTGGGACTACGCCAGTAAAGTCCGCCCCGGTTTTGGACTAAACCCCCTGCTTCCAATCGTTTAAGCGCCCGTGCAGCCGTGTTTCGGCTGGCGGTCAGGATTTCCTTGGCGTCCGCCACGATCCGGCCAAAAGTTTTGCCCTCATCCGTGATGATGGCGTCCATGAACTCCTTGTCCGAGCAGACCTTGTTTTTGGACTGCGGTCGGCGGAGTGCGGCCGGATTTAGGTCGCTGGCGACCTTCATGAGCGGGAAGTCGAGTGAGACGACAAACTCCGGCTGATGCGGCAGGTTGCGCAGGATGCTGGACACGGTGAAACAGTCCGGCTCCTCGTGCGGCGTCAGCACCATGATGGCGTCAGGGTCGCGGATCCAAACGCCCGCACCGCTCATGCGATCCATTGCCGACTTTGCCGTGCTGTCGCCCTTGGCGAAATGATGCGCGATGACGATGGCGGCCCCGGTGGACTGCGCGAGTTCCTCAAACTCGTTCATCAGGCTGGCGATTTCGCCATTGGCGTTCTCGTCGCGGTTGCCGAGAACTTTGTAAGCGGGATCAATGATGATCAGCCCGAACTTCGTGCCGGCCAGTTTTCTCTCGAGGCGCGGCCGGAGCACCGACATATCGGCGCTCTTACCGCGCAGATTCCAGATCGCAAGCATCTTCCGGTCGAACTTGCATTCACGCCGCGCATGGCAAAGCAGCGCCAGCCGTTCATCGATCGCCCATGGCTGCAGTTCCAGATTGATGTAGATCACCGGCGCTTTGATGCACCGGCGACCCCACCACTCCTGACCGCTGGCCACCGACATCGCCATGTCCAGCAGACACCACGATTTGTTGCTCTTGCTCGTGCCGCCCAGGATCATCTTGCAACCTTGGTGCAGGAGACCGGCAATCAGTTCCGGCGGTTTCGGATGCGGATTGGCCGCGATATCCTCGATGTAAGGCCAGTCCGGCAAGTCCTCTTGAATCGCCCCTAGGTCCACCGCCGGGTCAACTTGCTCGAGGGGCGAATACGTTTTGATTTCCATACGTCAGTCCTCCGCCTTGATGGATTTGGCCTCGAGGATTTCCACGCGGCAAAGCTTGAACAACGGATTTACCGTCAAACGTTGCAGGTCCTGATGTGGCAACCCGATGAGCACGCGGGGTTCGCCCGAGGCTTCATCCATGCCCGCCTTCAACACTACCCCGATGAAATGTGTCTTTTGTGTTTTCGATTCCATAAATCAGTGGTGGCCGTCCGCTAGGACTTCAGCCATACGAGTCGTTGTAGTTTCCCATCCCGGTATGCCCCGGGCACACGCACGGGCTGGGAATAGGTAAAAAGTTTCGGATCGCAGCCAAAAACAGTCAGCACGGCCTTCAATCGTGACTCGATCCGTTTGTCGCGCGGCGCATCAAACCAGCCGTGCAGCGATTTCCCGGCGGTATCAATGATGGCGTGCAGATTGAAATGCAGCCGCTGGTTCAGATACGCGAACACCGCGCCGACTTCCTCCTTCGCCAGCGTGTCTGACTCAATGACCAGAAAGCGCGTGCCGTTACAGTTCGCGTTGCTCCGCTGAAAACTGCCCGGCTTGAACGACGATCCACAGGTGTAGTTCCCCATCGCTGGCCCGATCTGGTACCAATCGGCAATCGGCCGGAAATTCGTCTTGTGCTCCGGCTTGCCTGAACTGAAAACATCGCCGATCCAGACGTGACAATGTGCCGGCCACAATCGCAGCCAGGTGCGGAATTGATCTTCCGCATCGCGCTGGTGAACTTGCAGTGGCGAGTCCTCAACGATCTTGGCGAACGGCCAGTGAAACAGTTCAAACAACTCCGGCCGGAACCGCTCCGCGTTCACGCGCACCGTCTCCAACACCAAGCGTTCGTTGGCATCAGTCGCATTTGTCCCATTCGTCACATGCCGCTGTAAAACGCTCCCATCAGTCCGCAAAATATCTCCGCTCCGCAGCACCAGCCCACCGGGCAACGCTATCTCCCAACTGCTAACTCCCAACTCCCGCCGCAGCCTGCGATTGGCCGCTTCCACCGCCATCGAACACGATGAATGAAAACAATGAATCGTCGGCGCACCGTCCACATTTACCCGGCAATCCTTCTTCCCGTTCTGATGCGTGTGCAACGACTCGCCAGGACAACGACAGAATCCGGAGACTTCCGTCTGCCAGTCCACCGCGCCGACAACACTGGCGGCGATTGTTCGCGGGTCGTTCATTCAGTCCGCTCTTGATCCGGCATCTCGTCCCCACTTTCCGAAATCCCCATCGCCCGCAGCGCACTGGCTAAAACCTCCGGACGACTTCGCGCCAGACGCATTTGGCTCACGCAATCCCATCCCGGCTCGCGGTCGTCCATCAAACGTCGCCTCGGCGTATTGATGAAATCCAAGTCGTGATCGTCCTCAAGGTTCGTTGCCCGATTTCGCATATAATTTCTCCTCAGCTAAAATTTTAATTCCGGTTCACAGTGATTTTTGGCGGCCACGATGAAATCCGCCGGTCGTTTCAAAATCTCCTTCGCCACATGCGGCGGCAGATACAGCAAGTTCTTCGCGCCGTATCTGTCCGCGATGAATTGCAAAATCATTCCCTCCACGCGCGCATCGCCGCCCAGAAGCCGGTGCAGACGTTCCACCGTCTGCACCGACAACCGGCCCGTCGCGGGATTTGAAAGCCCATCCTCCATCTTCAATCCTCCATCCTTGTTTCAATTCCTACGCCGTCAGCACCAACGTCTGATTCTGACTTCTGATTTCTGGCTTCTGACTTCCGACTTCAGCCGGGTCGTAACCTTTCTCAATCACCCACAACTCACGCGCCGCGAGAAACGCCCGCAAACCTGCATCCATCTCCGCTTCACCCCAGACGTGCTCGATGGGCATTTCTGGAATGACCGAGTTCATGATCAGATTGATGCAACGAGCTTCGACTCCGAGGGCTTTGCGATACGCCGCCAATTGGTAAGCCCAGGTCGAATACGGTTTCATCTTGTACTTCGGATTGATCTTCATGGTTTT
>CAMCWI010000247.1 GCA_945882065.1 Akkermansia muciniphila | reverse complement strand
GCCGCAGCAATACGCCGAGTTAGAAAAATCTGGAAAGCTCGCTGAGTTGAGTTCTGCAGAGCAGATAAAGATCGGGGAAAGCGGCGTGGGTTCGGTGACGTTCAAACTGCCGAGACAGGCGGTGACGTTGCTGGTGATTGAACGGTGATCTCGTAGCAGCCGACGTGAGTCGGCTCATTTTTCTCCACAACGTATGCCAGAAATAAAAGTCAGAGCCGACTTACGTCGGCTGCTACTTGAATACCCCTCAGTGCGGCGAAGTTTTGTGCGCCGCTGCAGTCTTGACCGTAGCTTGGGTTGGCGCGGCTTCCTCGATCTTCACGGCGCGAACGGCTTTGATATGCGCCGTCGGATACTGAGCTTGAGCCTGCGCGGGTTCAGCGTGCGATGGAGTCACAGGGACGTCGGCTTCAACTTTGGCTGGCTCGGTTGCTTTCACCGGCTCGGCAGCCTGAGGAGTCGCATCATGTGCTGCGTGTGCATCTTGAACTTTGGTGTCTGACTTCGCCTCCGCGAGCAACCGGTCAATCTCAGGATGTTGCCCCAGCCATTGCACCTTGCCCGTGGCGATGTCATAAACCGCGCCGACGATCTGCACCTTGCCCTCTGCGGCAAACTCGCGGACGAGCGCGCTCTTGGCGAAAATGTTTTCCACCTGCTGCCACACGTTCAACTCGATGGCGCGCGGCACACATTCCTCCTCTGGTCCGTTGTTCTTCGCTTTTTCAGCGGCGGGTTTGATCAAAGAAATCAGCGACGGTAGATGACCGTGGAGTTCCGCGCCCTTCACGGCAGCGGTGACGGCGCCGCACTTGGAGTGACCCATCACGATCAATAACGGTGTGCCGAGATGTGTGACGCCATATTCCATCGTCGCCAGTTCACTTAACCCCGCGACGTTTCCGGCGACACGGACGACGAAAAGATCACCCACGCCACGATCAAATATCAACTCCACTGGATCGCGCGAATCCGAACACGCGAGAATTGTCGCGCTCGGCTCTTCACCCGCAGCAGCCAGTTCCGCACGGCGTGAAATCTCTTGGTTTGGATGGAACGACTTGCCCTCCACGAACCGGACGTTGCCTTCCTTGAGCAACGAGAGCGTGCTGACCTGCAACATCCGCGTGAGTTTTTCCGAACCCGTAGGCGCGGAACTGTTCGCCGTGAAGCAACCCAGCCCAAAGATCAAGATGACAGCACAAAAGATTTTTTTCATAAGTGAGCTCGGCCATTGTGATGCCGTTGAGGGTGTATCGGCAAAATTGAGATAAAGATTAAGCAGTAACAGGGAAATTGATCACAGGACGTTTCCCGCTTTACAACCCTGCGCCTCATCAAGACGCTGGGCCTAACAAAACTCTGCGGTATTTATGGAAAGCTCATTTTCTATAGCCCGGTCAGTTTCCTTGATCACTGCGATCGCCTTCTGTTCGCTGACGACGCTAGTGGTCTTGGCTGCACTGCCGCCCGACCAACACAAGCTCGCCGGCGCCAACACGGACTTTGCCTTCAAACTGGTCAAAGAAATTTCCAAGATGCAGCCGGAAACAAATATCTTCATCTCGCCTTACAGTGTTTCCACAGTCTTGCAGATGGTAGGCAATGGCGCGGGCGGAAAGACGAAGGAGGAAATGCGGCAGGTGTTGGGTCTGGCGGGTCTGAGTCAACCAGCGCAAAACAAGGCAAGCCGCGTGCTGAGTCGCGACATTGAATCGTAGACGACAAATCTGGTGCTGAACACGGCGAATGCTATCTGGTATCGCAATGGCATCTCGGTGAAGCCGGAGTTCATCGCGTGCAACAAGGAGTTTTACCAAGCCACAGTCGCAGGTCTGGATTTCGACAGTCCCGCGACGATTGGAATTATCAACGCCTGGGTGAAGGAAAAAACGGGCGGTAAGATTACGAGCATGGTGGACGGGCCAATTGAGAAGGCGACGCAACTCTACCTCGCTAATGCGGTTTATTTCAAAGGACAGTGGGAGACTCCGTTTCAGTTGAGCGCGACGAAGGATAAGGAGTTTCATTTGCGCCGTGCTCCGGTGAAGAAAGTGCCGATGATGATTCAGGGCGGAAGTTTTTCATACCGACGTGGGACGGGATACCAAGCGGTGCGGTTGCCCTACGAAGGAAGGAATCTCGGCATGTATATTTTCCTGCCGGATAAAGATTCCAGCCCGGAAAAGCTGCTGGCAATTATGAATGGAGACAACTGGCGACGCATCACTGTGCCGGGGTTCAAATATCTGTATGGGTCGCTGACATTGCCACGTTTCAAGTTTGAGTATGGGGTTGATCTGGTATCACCGTTGAAAGCGATGGGGGATTAAAAGTGCTTTCAAACTTGGGGCAGACTTCTCGGCACTCAGCAAAGAGCCCGTTATGATCAGCGGAGCGATGCAGAAGACATTTGTGGAAGTAAATGAAAAGGGCACGGAAGCGGCGGCAGTGACGATGCTGAATTTTGCTTCCGTGGGCGCAAGTGATCTGAATCCACCAAAGCCCTTCGAGATGATCGTAGATCGTCCGTTTCTCGTCGTCATCGCGGATGGACTCACACAAACCATCCTGTTCATGGGAATCATCTTTGATCCGACAGCCCTGTAACCGGAGTGTGGTCGTCCTTGGCCACAGCAACGTGGTTGTGTGAGAGGCGTCTGAAAAATGGTGACGCTCGGTTGTTCTAACATTGCTGCGCCCGAGGACGGGCGCACCCCGGAATCATTTACCCCGCATCACCTGCTTGATGACTTGCTGTGCACTGATGCCACCAATCCCACCCGCCGCGCGTAGCACGGTCACATGCGCTCCTTGCGGTCGCCAGATTTCTTCCACGGTATGCGCCCACAAAACCGTCGTTGGCAGACCCAATGCCGCTGCCAGATGCGTGATGCCCGAATCGTGACCGAGGAAACCTCGACACGCCTTCATCCGCTGCGCCAGCTCCACCAACGGCAGATTCTTCGCCACGACACAGCGCGTGGGCGGCAATGCGGCGGCGAGACGTTGCAATCGTTCGCCTTCCGCTTCGCCACCGACGAGCAATAGATTCACCGAAGTTTCGTTGATGAGTCGTGCGATGAGTTCCACCCAGTTTTCCTCCGGCCAGTTCTTGCGCTCACTGCCACTGCCGGGATGCAAGGCAAGTTGAGAGTTGATGGTTGATGGTTGATGGGAAAGCACAAGACGCGGGGTTGCGTCGGCATCGAAGATGGCGAGGCGTTCCAGAGGTTTCAGGAAAACAGTCGTCGCATGAATCTTGTCCGTCTCATCCGGACGATGCGGACCAACGATGAATTGTCCGCTTGAACATCGCGCGACATTCGTTTTGAAGATTTCGTCCGGGTCGTAGAGGTAGGAGATGATGATATTGAACTCGGAAAAATAATCGCGCAGGCCTTCGGATAACTCGCCGTTGCGCGCGAAGAATCCAGCCAACTCGCGGGCTTCGATGGCTTGCACACGATCTACGAGTCCACCCGCGTGCGCGAGTTGAACGATGTGGGGATAGCCGAGGACTTCGAGATGCGCTTGAGGAAATTGCTGCCGCAGCGCGGCGATGGCCGGGAGCGTGAGGATGAAATCTCCAATCGCGCCGCCACGGATGACGAGGATTCTACCTTTGCTCACATCGTGCGAAAAATGGTCAAGCCCAGCGTAATCACCAGCAACGCGAACGCGAGCCGGATGGCACTGCCGATCTTAATCCGTTTTTCAGTTGCCGTGGCCCAGTTCAACAAATCACGCAGCCGCCACGGCCACATCGTGAACCAGATTCCCGCCACGGCCAGTGCGTAGCCCCAGACTTGGATCAGCAACACCCAAGGAGTTTCACCAAGGTGCGGACGTCCCGTATCCACCATGAATTTTGCGATCAACAAAAATATGACCGCCAGTCCGCGCACCGCCAGATAGTCTTGCACAAAAAAGCACGCGCCGACGCCGACGCTTGCGAATGCCGCCATGAGATACGGCTTGATGGGTTTGAAATCTGCGATGGGTTCGACATGCACGTTCCAGACGAACCACGCCGTGCCGAGGAGCATGAGCGCGATGCCAGAGGGCACATGGCGCGGAAAATTTTTTGCGGCTGCGCCGAACTCTTTGGGACGCGCCAGACCATAGACCTGCGGAGCAGCCATGCCGCAGCCGAGGAGTATGGACAACAAAGACAATTTCATTGAGCCGAGAGTAAATCAGGAACAAGCCCTCGCTGGAATAAAAAACTGAGGTGGATTTACGCATCTGAATCTCTCATTAACACCGTGGCTTTAGACCGGTGTAAGAAGATGGAAACAAGCATTCAGCCGTTTCAACGGCTTCGATGACTGGCGCAGGAAACCGTTGAAACGGTTCTCCGAGCATTTCGAGGGGCTATTAACACCGTGCTAAAGCCACGGTGTTGATGAAATCACTGCCCCGAGTAAAGTTAGATGGGGACAGTCCGGGTGAACAGGTTGTTGCAATCCATCCGGACTTAATCAAACATTATTACGTGCAAACCAAATTCGTTCTCTCGACCGCACGCTTTCAAATGAAAACCACGTACCGACTCGCACTGTTATTGGCTTCGGCCTTCGCGCAATCTACCTTCGCCTCCTCAATCATCCCACTCAGCACTGCCGAACATGTGGCCGCATCCGCCGCAGTCTTTCGCGGGGTGGTGGTGGGACAGGAGTGTTATCGAGACTCAGCGGACGGACTCATCTACACGCGGACATCGTTGCGAGTGGTTGAACCGTTGAAGGGAGTTTTTCCAATGATTGTCGCCGTGGTGCATCGGGGTGGAGCAATTGGAGAAGATCGGGAGTTTCAGGGCAACTCGCCTTTATTCGCTCAAACCGACGAACGACTGATGTTCGCGGTAAGGCGTGCGGATGGAAAGCTGACCGGCACTCAAGGCAGTTTCAGCGCGATGAAGTTGAACCGGACAAACGGATCACTCCCGCCGGAACAGGAATCATTGTTGAACGAAGTCCGTGCGCTGACAGGCAACGGCACAACACCGGGCGATGACTTGACCGATCAGGTTGGATTTGCGAGTTCGAGCCTCATCACAGGATTGCTCGAAGATAATCCGGGGATTTCATCGCGCTTCATCCAATGTGATCGCGGCGAACCAATCCCTGTGTTGATTGATGCAAGTGCGTTACCGGCTGGGATCACGCTAGCGCAGGCGACGAATGCTGTCATTCAAGCATTGAACGCATGGTCAGCGGTCACCAAGTTGAAGTTTAAGATCGAAGCGATCCAGAGTTTTGGGGTAGGCGCAAACACAATCGCGACCTCTGACGAGAAACTTCGTATCCAGCTTCACGACACTTACAACAGTATCAACTCGGTAGGCACTCTTGGTATCGGTGGACGCGGGGGTCTTTCGTCTCCCCTCGGCACATGGGACTTGGGCGGCGCTGTCGGCACGAATGAGTTTTACAAGACAGCTTACGGCTATGTGGTGTTGGAACACGGAGCACCCACGATGCAGAACATGGCATCGTTCACAGAAGTCCTCTGCCATGAAGTCGGCCATGCACT
>CAMCWI010000246.1 GCA_945882065.1 Akkermansia muciniphila | reverse complement strand
TGTATGCGTTGGCAGATCGCGCATCCGGGTCAACCCATCCCGATCATCGGAAACTTGCTGGGCGGCTTGCTGAAGTTCCCGGATGGCTCGGCCATGGCGGCGGGTGGCGCGATGTCGCCCGATGTCTATAACGTTTTCGGCGCGATGCACGGCAATATCATGGTGTTCCTCGCGGTGGTGCCGCTCGCGTTCGGTGCGTTCGGCAATTACGTCGTCCCACTCCAGATCGGTGCGCCAGATATGGCGTTTCCCCGCCTCAACATGGCGAGTTACCAGTTCTATCTGCTGGGTGGCCTCACTTGGTTCGCGAGTATTTTCATCCCGGGCAGCGCGGCTCAAGCGGGCTGGACTTCCTATTCGCCGCTGGCCTCCACGATCGCGTCGCACGGCCAGGCGTTTTTGCTGGTCGGTCTCATATTGTTGATCACGTCGTCGTTGTTGGGTGCGGTGAACTTCATCGCCACGATCATCCAATTGCGTGCGCCGGGGCTGACGTGGATGCGGTTGCCGTTCTTTGTGTGGGCGCAGTTTGTAACGGCATTCCTACTCTTGCTGGCGTTTCCTCCGTTGGAAGCCGCTGGCGTGATGCAGCTCATGGATAATTTGTTTGGAACAAGCTTCTTCCTGCCGACGGGTCTGGCTGTGGGCGGAAAGATTGCAGAGATCAGCGGCGGCGGCAGTCCATTGCTCTGGCAGCATCTGTTCTGGTTCCTCGGTCATCCTGAAGTGTATGTGCTGATCTTACCCGCGATGGGTATGGTGGCGGAAATCATCGCCTGCAACACGCGCAAAGCTCTATGGGGTTACAAATCCCTCGTCTATTCCGTGCTGGCGATCGGCTTTATCTCCTTCATCGTCTGGGCGCATCACATGTATCTGACGGGCATGGGTACGAAGATTTCCGCGTTCTTCCAGACGACGACGATGATCATCTCGATCCCGTCCATCATCATTTTGACGTGTCTCTTCATCTCGCTTTGGGGTGGCTCGATCCGGTTCAACACGCCGATGTTGTTCGCGCTGGCGTTCCTCCCGATGTTCGGCATCGGCGGTCTGACGGGGTTGCCGCTGGGTTTTGCGGCCGCAGACTTGCACTTACATGACACGTATTACGTCATCGCGCACTTCCATTATGTCGTCGCGCCGGGGACGATCTTCGCGTTGTTTGCGGGCATCTATTTTTGGTTTCCTAAGATGACGGGGCGGATGATGAACGAATTCTGGGGCAAGGTTCACTTCTGGGGATCGTTCATCTTCATGAACCTGATTTTCCAACCGATGTTTTTCCAGGGCATGGCGGGCATGATCCGTCGTATGGCCGATGGCGGACTTCAATACGCACAGAAGGGTGATCCGAAACTGATCGGCGGATTGGATAAAGTCTATTACGACCTGCACACGCTCATCCTGTGGGCTGCGGTGGGATTGGCTGTCTGCCAGATTCCATTCATCATCAATCTTTTCTTGAGCATCTATAACGGCAAGAAAGTCACCAGCGACAATCCGTGGGAATCCACCACGCTCGAATGGCAGACACCCACGCCGCCGCCTCACGGCAATTTTGCCAAGGAGCCGACGGTTCATCGCGGCCCGTACGATTATAGTTTGCCCGGCGCGGCGAAAGATTTCACCCCGCAGAATCAGCCTTGATTTAGAAACTCGATCACATGGAAATCCCATACACATCCAAACCACGTCCCGATACGGGCATCTACAACTCCAAGGTCGGCATCTGGCTGTTCCTGGCGTCGGAAGTCATGCTGTTCGGTGCGCTGTTCTCCTCTTACATCCTGCTGCGCGTCGGCGCGGGCGAAGGCACTTGGCCGCACGGATTGTTGAGCATTCCCATCGGCACATTCAACACGTTCGTGCTGATCACCTCGTCCGTGACGGTGGTGATGGGCTGGGCAGCGTTGCAGGTTGGCAACTTTGGCCGGTATAAAGTTTATCAAGCCATCACCATCCTCTGCGCGCTCGGATTCCTCGGTATCAAATCCTTCGAGTATCGCGACAAGTTCAAGCACTACGAAGTCTGGTTGAAGAACCCCATCACCGTGCATCAAGGCGGCAAAGCAGTGCTGACCGACCGATTGCTCGGCCACATCGAATATCAAGGCCACCACCCTTATTTCTGGACCACGCCGCGTCTCGCTGGTTCACCTGAAATCAAGGACAAGGACGGCAAAGTCGTTAAAGCTGCGGTGGCCGCTGTCGAATCGTTCAAGTTCCAGCCCGATCCGATCCACTACACGATGACACCGAAGGAAATGGCGCATGCGAAAGCTGAGGCCAAAGGTCATGCGCATGAAGTGATCGAGATCAAGTCCTCCGACGTGAAACGCCTCTCGGCGTTCATCCCGTCGCACAGCACATTCTTCGCGATTTATTTCACGCTCACCGCGCTGCACGGTTTGCACGTGTTGGGCGGCGCGCTCGTCATCTTCTACATCTGGGGGCCAGGTGCGAAGATGTGGAAGACCGACCCGCAGCGTTACATGAACCGCGTGGAAGTGTCCGGCCTGTTCTGGCATTTCGTTGACCTCGTCTGGATTTTCCTGTTCCCGATCATCTATCTTCTCTGAACTTATGAGCGACCATTCCCATTCTCACTCCGATGCACACGGCCATTCGCCTGAAGAAGTGGCCAAGCACAAAAGAGTTTATATCGTCGTATTCCTCGCGCTGCTCGTTGGCACGGTGGTGACAGTGGCGTTGAACTACCTACACTTTGACAGCAAGGCGCTGACGATCACCATCGCGTTGTTCGTGGCCACCATCAAGGCGACTCTAGTGGCGTGCTACTTCATGCACCTCATCTCGGAGAAGAAGACGATCTATGTGCTCCTCGGAGCCACGGTCTTCTTTCTCCTCGCATTGATGGGATTGATCCTGAGTTCGTATGGCGGTTACCCCAACGGCACTGTTACTCACTGATTTGACCTATGTCGCTCAAAGCCTTTCATCTCATCTTCATCACCGCAGCCAGCCTGCTCTGCTTTGGTCTTGGTTGGTGGATGCTGCGCGCCTACGCGGACGTGGGTGTGAAGAGCGACCAAATTTACGGCGTGGCCTCCATCGTTATCGGTGTCGCCCTGCTGGTGTATGAAGTGTTCTTCATCAAGAAGCTGAAAAACGTGAGCTACCTGTGAGAGCCGCCCGGACAACAAACATTCTTGCCGCGTTGATCGCGATGGCAGCCGCGCCCTCGGCGTTCGCATGTGCGACATGCTATGGCGCATCCGACTCGCCGCTCGCTCAAGGCATGAACTGGGGCATCATGGTGCTGCTCGGCTTCGTCGGCTTCGTGCTGGTGGCAGTCACATCCTTTTTCGTTTATATCGCGCGCCGTGCGTCGGCAATGGAAGCCGTGCCCGCTCAAAACAATTTAACTCAGACAAAACAATGATCGAATCCCTGATCGCATTCTTCAGCAAAATTCTTCACCTGCCCGTGCTAGCCTCGGAAAACGGCAAGCCCGTGGACGAACTCATCATCTACATCCATTGGCTGATGATCGCGCTCTTCGTCGGATGGTTTGCGTATTTCTGCTATTGCCTCTGGCGGTTCAACGCCAAGCGCAATCCCAAGGCCGATCACGAAGGCGCCAAGAGCCACGCGTCGTCCTGGATTGAAGTCTTCGTCGCTGGCATTGAAGTCGTCATCCTCGTCGGCTTCGCCATTCCCATGTGGACGAAGGCCAATGACGTCACCCGCCTTCCCGATGCCGACAAAGCTGTGAAGATTCAGGTCATGGCGCAACAATTCGGTTGGAACGCCCGTTATGCTGGCAAAGACGGCGAGTTCGGCAAACAAGCCATGACCTTGGTCAAAGAGAACAACATCTTCGGTGTTGATCCGGCAGACGAAAAGGGCAAGGACGACGTGACCGTCTATAACGACCTCCATGTACCCGTCGGAGTCACCGTCATCGCCTACGTTGGATCCAAAGACGTCATCCACTCGTTCAAGATCATCGCCATGCGCGTGACGCAGGATGCGATTCCTGGGATGAGAATTCCGTGCTGGTTCAAGGCCACCAAAGAAGGTAAATATCAGATCAATTGCGCACAGCTTTGCGGTAACGGCCACTCCAGCATGTCCGGCGGCTTCGTCACCGTCGAGAGCCAAGCGGATTACGACAAGTGGCTCGCGTCAAAAGCAGGCGGCGCAGTGAGCTTCGAGTAAGCCAGTAAAACTCAACCAGCCTTTTGCTTTGCGCCGAACACAAGTTCGGCGCAGACTTTTTTCAGCTATGGAACAAACCACCGAACGCCCCTTCCGCACCATCTGGATCGGCGTCGCGCTCATTATCCTCATCGTCGCAGGCAGCGTTGTGTTGCAGCGGTTGAAGCCGCGCACGCCAGAAGCCGCGCCACTACCGGTCATCGGTAACATCGCTCCGTTCAGTCTCACCAATCAGATCGGTGTCGTCACCACGCTGGAAGATTTGCGCGGGCAAGTCTGGCTGGCGGACATCATCTTCACGCGCTGCCCCGGCCCGTGCGCACGCATGACTCGGCAGATGGCATCCGTTCAAGCTGCGTTGCCAAAAGACAGTCAGGCAAAACTCATCTCGCTCACGACAGACCCGGAGTTTGATTCGCCAGAAGTGTTGAAGAATTACGGGGAGAAGTTCGGCGCAGACCCGGCGCGCTGGCACTTTTTGACCGGAACAAAACTCGGCATCGCCGCGCTCGCGGGCGACAGCCTCAAGCTCACCGCATTGGAGACGAAGCCGGAATCGCGGACCAGTGCGGACGATCTCTTCATCCACAGCACGATCTTTGTGTTGGTGGACAAGCAAGCGCGCTTGCGCGGCGCGTTCGAGACCGGCGGCGACGGCATCGAGTGGACGAACATTCAGCCCGCGATCATTTCCGCGATCAAACAATTGGAACAAGAATAATGAGCTTCACCGATTTGCCCGCAGTCAACGCCTGCCTCAACGGATTTTGCACCGTGCTGCTCACCGCAGGCTTCATCTTCATCAAGCGCGGCAACAAGATCGCGCATCGCAACTGCATGATCGCTGCGCTGGTGACCTCCACCATCTTCCTCGCGTGCTACCTCACGTATCACTACAAGATGAAACAGGTCTATGGCGAAGCGCACACCAAGTTTCTCGATCCTGCGTGGTTCAGGCCGTATTACCTCGCGATTCTGCTCACGCATCTGCTCGGCGCTTTTGCCATCGTACCGCTGGTCATCATGACCACGAGCCGTGCACTGCGCGAACGCTTCGACGCGCATAAGAAGATCGCCCGTTGGACGTGGCCGATCTGGATGTATGTGTCCGTGACAGGGGTAGTGATCTACCTGTTGCTCTACCAGATTTTCCCGCAGGCCAAGTGAGTACATTGGAATGCGTGTTCAACAATGGCGCGTCTGAGTCTGGCGCGGTGGGGCGAGCGTCCTCGCCAGCCGGCTTTGGCTCGTCAGTAGCCTCGCCCCGTCCCTACCAAATCAGGATGTTGTCCACGATGCACACGGCTTGACGGCGGTTGCGCCGTGTCCCTAACCTCACCGCATCCTATGAATTCC
>CAMCWI010000245.1 GCA_945882065.1 Akkermansia muciniphila | reverse complement strand
TTTAACCGCGCGTCACTTTTTCGCGGAAGCCTTGGCGGGCTTGGTTTCGGATTTGGTCTCCGCTTTGGCGGCGGGTTTGTCCGCGCTGGCCGTGGCTGTGACTGGCTTTGACGAGTCCGAATCTTTCTTCGCGGCCTGTTTGTAGCCTTCGCTGCGGTAATCCGTGATGTAAAATCCGCTGCCCTTGAAGATAAGTCCCGCACCCGCGCCGATCTTGCGTGAGACGCGACCGCTGCACTTTTTCTTCTGGCGTCCAACCGTCAGCGCGCATTTGGTCAACGGCTTTTCAGACATGGTTTGTCTGGCGTCGAACTCTCCGCCGCACTTGCTGCAAACATATTCGTAGGTAGGCATAGCCGATGATTGAACTGTGTGAACCAAAAATTATCTGCGCTTGCGACGACCCGCCGGAGCGAAGTGATAGCCGCCATGCACGCGCACGGCGGTGGCCTTGCCGGGGAATCCTTGCGGTGCGCCGGGTTTGTCCGCCTCAAACAACGCAGTGTAGCGGTAATCAAATTTTTCCATCTTCACGCGTTCGATCTTTTTCCCGATGAAGCGCTCGATGGACGCCACAGGTTGCGCGTCTTCGGCAACCATGAGCGTGAACGCGTCGCCAGATGATTCGGCGCGTCCAGTGCGTCCGATGCGATGGATATAATCTTCCGGGTGCAGCGGCACATCGTAGTTGATGACGTGGCTCACATCCGCGATGTCCAATCCGCGCGCAGCGATGTCTGTGGCGACAAGCACTTCGAATTTACCGTCGCGGAAACCTTGCAATGCTTGTTCGCGCTCGCTCTGGGTGCGGTTGGAATGGAGAACTGCGACGGCGTGATTGCCGCGTTTGAGTGTGCCAGCCACGCGATCTGCGCCGTGTTTGGTGCGGCAAAAGATGATGACGGACTCGTATTTGACTTCTTTGAGCAGCGCTTCGAGCAGATCAGTTTTCTGCACATCGGCCACGGGATAGATGACGTGTTTGACTGTCTCTGCGGGTGAACGCCGCGCGCCGATCTCGATGGTTTCAGGATTGTGCATCGCCCAAGTGATGAGCGTTTCAATGGCGGGCGGAATGGTGGCGGAGAAGAGAGAGGTCTGCCGTTTGCGTGGGCAACGATCCAAGATGCGGCGCACGTCTGGGAGGAAACCCATGTCCAACATGCGATCCGCCTCGTCGAGCACGAGATGCTGGACGTGGTCGAGTTTGCAATTGCCCTGTTCGATGTGATCCAGCAGACGACCGGGCGTGGCCACGATGACGTCCACGCCGGTTTTGAGTGCTTCGTTTTGTTTGCCGTAACCGACCCCGCCGAAAACGACCGCAACCTTCAAGTCTGTGAAGCGCGCAAAATCCCGGATGGCTGTCTCGACCTGCGCGGCGAGTTCGCGCGTGGGTTCAAGGACGAGGAGGCGGGTTTGCGGCTGATGGGATTCGAGTTTGGAAAGGATGGGCAATGCGAACGCGGCGGTCTTGCCCGTGCCGGTTTGCGCGCTGCCGATGACATCGCGCCCTTCGACGATGAGCGGGATGGCACGGAGTTGGATGGGCGTGGGATCCACGTACCCCATCGCCTTCACGCCTTCGAGGAGTTTGGGAGACAGACCTAATTTACTAAACGGCATGGGACAAGGTTGTCAGAAATCCCGGCGGATGTCGAAGCGGAAGTTCAAGCACATCGAAGGTTGGCTGTGATTGGCGGTTCAGACTCGGGTTCAGGTTTATTTCTCCTTTAGTGTTTTTCGTGGTTGAAAAATCCGCCTACAACTTCGTTTTGAAGTTCACTCCCGCCTTCTCCAAACCCTTCACCAACTTCCGATTCACCGGATCGCCGTACCAATGCGTCACGCTGCGCGCCATGACTTCCGTCACGCCATCCAGCTTCAACAACCGCTCGCGACCCATCGCAAACAAATCCTCCAGCGTGGTGACGTGTTTGCACAAAGCTTGCGCCTCCGCCGCGCCGATGTTCGGAATGCCCAGCCCAAACAACACCCGCCACGCCTCTCGCTGCTTGCTCGCTGCAATCGCATCCCACAAAGCCCGCGTCTTGGTTTCGTCCATTCCATCCAACGAAGCGATCTCCGCAAACTTCAACCGATAAAACTCCGCCGCATCTCGCACCAAGCCGCGATTCACCAGTTGCGTCACCAACGCCGTATCGCAGCCCGCAATGCCCATCGCTTCCGGTGAAGCCCAGAGTGCCGCTCGCTTCAACACCTGCGGCGGACAATCCGGATTCGGGCAATGCCAGACGGCGGTCAGTGGATTGTCCCCAGCATCACGCGCGAGTTGTGAGCCACACTCCAGGCAAGTCTCCGACGCATGCAACTGCACATGCGTCGCCATCAACTTGCCGAATAGATTGCCGAGGGTTTTGAACATGATTACTTCGCTGCCGCCGCATCCACTCGTTGCTTTAGCCACTTGATCGCCTCCACCTCTCCAAAAGTTTTCATGCGATCTGAATAGCTGACCCACTCATCTTCACTGAGCACGCCGTAAGCCTTCGGCAAAACGCCTGCCATATTTTTCCATTCCGCCTTTTGCAGCTTCATCTCCGCTTGCCGCTCCGCTGGAGTCTTGCCACCGAGCGATTCATACGCCGTGTTTGGATCCAGATTCTTGAGCATGATTCCCTCAATAGCCGCACCCCACATCTGGCTAACCAGAAACCTTCCACCATCGCCAGAATCAAACCGATCTGACAAACCAAATCCCATCTGCACAAGCTTAGCGGCAGAATCCGCATCGCCAGCCTGAGCGTATTTGGCCTGCGCTTCGGCAATGCCATTGGCCACGACCTTCATCGGCATGTTTTGCTGCATCAAATCACCTCCCCAACCATTAGCGTGAACGGACATCATTGCGCTCTGCCCCGCGAAGCGATGCAACTCCTGCTCATCAATCATCGCCTCCATCGCGAAATCCTTGAACTGCTTCTTGCCAGACGCCTCCATCAAATCCTTGATCGCCGCCTCCTGATTGCCCGCCTTGAAGTGTTCTGCCGAAGACAAATAATTCGCCAGCGAGTTCTCCGGCGAGGATGTCTTGAATGCCTCAAGCCATTGCCGCCGTTGCTCGCCGCCCAGTCCCTCACTGGTGAGCATCGCCCACTGCACATAGGGATCGTTTGGAAACTTGGCGGCCGCTTCATTCAGTAAGTTCGTGTCTTGCATAGCGTGATAACCCGCAAGCAAACTCGCCGCGCTGCGATTGTGCTTCAACAGATACTCGTCGAGCTTTTCACGCGAAACGGCCAGCGGACTTGGCCCTTCATCATCTGCTTCGACGATAGATTCAGCAGGTGTCACCGCCGGTTTCGGGCGTGTAGTAGGCGCGATGCCGTGCGGAGGTATGAGAGCAACATCCGTTGCGCCGGTCGTCGCGTCATCCGCCCGACCAACGAACAGCCGCAGCACAAACGCTCCCACCAGAACCATCAACGCCAGCACGACAATAACCTTCAGTGGTTTGTTCATAAGAATGTCAGGATCGTATGCGAAGCGACGATGAAATGTTGACTACCATATCCGTCAAAGATTGTAAGCGGCGTGGCGGCAAGTTGCTGGGATTTGACCATTCAATCAGGCGACAAACTTCTTCCAGTGTTCTTCGGAGATAATCGCAATACCCGAGTTAGAATCCCGCAACTCCACCGCGCGCTCGATTTTCCGTCCATGACTTGTATGTGCCCAATCACGACTCGCAAACAAGCCAATGATCAGGTAGTGAGAATCACGAGTTGGCGAGGAGTCCAACGCTTTGCCGCCCGCACCCTCGATAACTTCGACAACCTTCTTGCGAGTGCCAAAGGCAAATTTTCCCGTGATGTTGAAAATCCGCTCTTTGAAAATCACCGGATCGGGAAACGGATTGTTCAGCGGCAAAGTGGTGGAATAAGTCTCAGTCGGGTCGGCTTGGTTGGTATAGCCGCAGAGCGCTTCCATCACTCCGCGCAATTCTTCACACTCCTCCTCGCTCGCCCGTCCATACGCAAAGATTGTTTCCACACGCTTCAAGATGTCAGTGAATGGCCAAATCGGTTCAAGCGGCGCAAACCTCTGAACCCAGCTTGCGAAGAACTCAACCTCCTTCGGCGAGACGACTCCATCCGCTAGGATTCCAGTGCAAATCCCCGTCAGTTGATCAATGGCTTTGGCGACATTGTTTTCTTCCCGAGCCTTGAAAAGCCGAATGGGTTGCCCATGCTGGTCCTTTGCTGAGGCTAGTTGGAATGTTTTTCTGCTGGCGCTCATAATAGACTTGATTGCGATTCAACTTTGGTTTTAGTGGGTTCAATGTTTCCCAGCATTCTTCTAAATTCCGCTTCATCAATTACCGCTACTCCTAGCGCGCTAGCCTTGTCCAACTTTGAACCAGCACTCTCACCTGCGAGCAGATAGTTTGTATTCTTGCTAACCGAACCCGTGACACTGCCTCCAGCCTTGCGAATTAGCTCCGCCGCCTCATCGCGAGATAGTGAAGGCAATGTGCCAGTTAAAACAAATGTTTTGCCTGCAATTGGGCTGGAACTCGCATCAGCATTCTCAGAATTCGAGATGGGTTTTATGCCTAAGTTACTCATCTGCATTACGGCGTGTTTGCCACAATCAGAGGCAAAGAATTTCTGAATGCTTCGGCAAGCTTCAGATTCCAATTCGCTGCTAACATCAAACAAGGTCGGTTTGCCGTTCTTCTTTGGTTTGCCCTTCAATTCTACACCTACACCAGCTTTCTTCAGGCCCGAAACTATTGATTGAATCTCCGCATTCAGTTCTGCGTGCCGCTTTGTTCTACGGTCCTTTTCTTCCTGGCCTTGTTCGCTCTTCCCAGAAACCTTGTTCTCGTCCTTTGTCGCATCCGGATTCACTTGCTTTGCTTCTTCAATCAAATCTTTCAATCGCAAGTAGTCAGAGATGATTTTGGAATTCTTCAACTCATCAATGTCAGCATGTAGATTGGCAAGTTGATATGCAGTGACTTCACCTACATTGTTAATCGCCAGCGCGTGAATCCAGCGATGCAACGGCGCGGTCTTGGCGCGTTGAAGTGCTTCGAGAATCTTCGTGGCGTTCTTCTCGCCAAACGTGCGCGGTTCTTCATCCGTGCCGAGGTTCAACTTGCCGAGTTGCTCCAGTTTCAGGGTGAACAAATCAAGGGGTTCTTTCACCAAGCCGCGCTCAACAAGTTTTTCGGCCACGATGCCGCCGAGCGATTCGATGTCTAGCGCCTTGCGTTGCGCGAAGTATTCCACGCGCCGCATGAGTTGCGCCGGGCAACCCGCGACGTTTTGACATTGCCACGCCACAGCTTCCGATTCGCCGTCAGAAACTTTCTCCTTAGCAATCGCTCCGCCGCAGGCGGGACATTTGCCGCCGACAAACTTGAAGAAATCAAACTCACTCGCGCCGGGCGGTCGTTTAGATTTCAACACCTCCAAGACTTCTGGAATCACCATGCCCGCTTTGCGGATGACCACGGTGTCGCCGATGCGGATGTCTTTGCGACGGATTTCGTCTTCGTTGTGCAACGTGGCGCGAGAGATCGTCGAGCCTTGCACGAACACGGGCTC
>CAMCWI010000244.1 GCA_945882065.1 Akkermansia muciniphila | reverse complement strand
TTCTCCGTTCCGATGCTATGGCAGGCCAATGATCCCTTGGTGCATTATCAAGCTGGAGAATTGTTCCACATCGCGGAGTCTGGAAAAATCAAAGAGAATTATCCTCCGACGTTATCAATGAGCACGAACGCTCTCGACAACATCGGCAGGAAAAACACTCGATATAGACCTTGGGGAAAAGAACCCGCCGACCAGCAAACAGACCCGGATGTGTTCAACGTCTCGATCAAAGACGCCCTCGTGCGCTCATCAGACGATTGGCAGTTCACTACCAATGCATTGCCCACGCTCGGTTGGTTGGGCCGTATCCATCGCGGCACGCCGTGGCAGACTGTCTACCTCAAGTCCTCGGATGTCGGGTTGACCAACGTGGTAAGATCGCCCTCCGCATGGGCTGGTGGAAATAACCGAGTTGCCTCCAAGAAATGGTCTGAATGGACGGGTAATTCGTCGTTGCAGGGGAGTTACTACACTCGGCCAGTCTCGGATCGTATGTTGTTCGATGTGTTCACCACAGCCATCAACGACAATTCATCTCGCGGTCGTTTATCCGTCAATCAAGCCGGACTTGCCGCGTGGTCCGCAGTGTTGAGTGGCGTGGTTGCGCTGACAAATACTTCCTCACAATCAGCATTGCTCACTGGATTGCCGCCTCAGTTCGCGCCAGTCATTGTGCAGCCAGCCGGGTTGTTTGATTATTACAATACAAACGCCTGGCCGCCGATCGTTCGGATTCACAATGCCATCAATACGATGCGCAATAACACAAACTATTTTGTGAATGGCACATTTAACCATGTGGGTGATGTTCTTGCCGTTCCAGAACTGACCATCGCGTCGCCCTTCTTGAACCTGTCCTCATCGTTCGCTCCGATTCGCGGGATGACTGACGCCGCGTATGAATGGTTGCCGCAGCAGATCTTGTCGCTGTTACAGACCGGCAAACCACGGTTTGCGATCTACTCCTACGGCCAAGCGCTGCAACCCGCGCCAAACTCTATCCTCGCAGGCGGTGCTTTCTCCGGTCTTTGCACCAACTACGCCATCTCAGCCGAACAAGTCACTCGGACCGTTGTGACTGTTATAGGCAGCAGCGATCCGGGCGCGACGAATAGTTTCTTGTCTGCGGATAAGCGGTATCCACCTCGTTTGAAGGTCGAGAGCTATAACATTTTGGGCCCAGATTGAAATGAAACCAAATCACACGATGATGAGAGCGTCGCAGGTCGCACTTGGGTGTGATTGAATAGCAATAATTTTATGAGAAGTCGTATCTCAATTTGTATCGCAGTTGTTCTGCTGGTCCTCGTAGGAGTCTTTTTATTCTCGTCGCGAGAAGGGAAGCCTGTCGCGGAGTTGGGTAAGTCCGCCGCCGCGAGCGCGCCCTCGGGTAAAATTGTTTCGCACCGCACGGCATCAACCCATCAGACATCGGCCGCATCCGCTACCGCTCCAGATTTCCTGACGGGTAAAAAGACTGTTGAGTCTGCGACAAATCACTTGGCTTATCGTTTGAAGAACACCGCCAAGACATCAGGGCAATTGTTGCAGGATGACCATGCGGTGTTGTTGGAGAACGCATTGATCGATACCAGCAAGCCTCGCGACTTCAAACTTCCGGATAGCCTTAAATTATCCGGCGATCCCGGGAGTTACATTGTTCAGGCGCGCGGCGTGTTGAATGATGCGTTCCGCGCGGCCCTTGAGTCATCGGGAGCGAAAATCATTTCTTACATCCCGAACAATGCCTATCTCGTTCGCGCCAGCGCAGCCGCAGCGCGGCAACTCGAAGGGCAGGGGATTGTGCAGGCGGTCTTGCCGTATGAGCCGGTCTATAAACCCAAAGGCGAATTGCTGGGACTTGCCATGCGTGGAGAACCGTTGCCAAAGGCTGCAAAATTAAACGTGCTCGTTTTCTCGGATGCGCGGTCGGAAGTCGTGGCTGAATTGAAAAGAACACAGGTGAGGACGTTGGCGGAGGATTCCTCGCCTTTCGGAACTGTGTTGACCGTGCAGCCCGGTGAAGATTGGGTGGCTTTAGCTCGGATGCCCGGTGTTCAGATCGTCGAACGCGCCTATCCTCGTTTGCGGGCTAACGACATCAGTCGTGTGCGGATGGGTGTTGCAGAGGATTCAATCACATCAACAAATTATTTGGGCCTTACCGGGACGAATATTTTGGTGAGCATCAATGATTCGGGAGTGGATGCCTTGCATCCTGACCTCGCGGGACGCGTGTATTCAAGCGTGGCGACCAGTCTGGTGGATAGCAACGGACACGGAACGCATGTGGCTGGAATCATTGCGGGCAGCGGGCTTGTTTCGACAAACGTCATAAAGCTCCGAGGATCATCTGTGCCTGGGACAAATATTCAGTTTCGTGGCGTAGCGCCCGGGGCGAATCTCTTTGTGCAGAATATTGGGAATGTCGGATCTGGATTCTTACTAAACGTTTCTGACCAGACGATCCAAGAGAATGTAGCCAGCACAAATGCTCTGATTTCTAACAATAGCTGGGTGTATGCAGGGAATGATTCATACAGTCTTGCAGCTGCAAGTTATGATGCCGCAGTGAGGGATTCATTGTCGGGAATCTCTGGGTCTCAACCTGCGCTTTACGTGTTCGCTGCGGGTAATTCGGGCAGGGGGAATGACGATGGATCTGGCGGTAGCCCTGGTAGCGTTCAGTCTCCGGGCACTTCAAAGAATGTGCTCACGGTCGGTGCGATCGAATCTGATCGAGACATTGACAGTGTCGTCACTAAAATCACTGCCAGCGGAACAAATGCTTCAGTATTGTTCACCAATACGTCTCGTCCGTGGCGCGGCATGACGAGTTCGGCCAATGAGGTGGCCGGTTTCTCCTCACGCGGCAATGTCGGGATAGGGATCGAAGGTGACTTCGGACGCTTCAAGCCTGACGTCGTGGCGCCCGGCACTTTTGTTGTCTCCACCCGTTCCACCAATTGGAACGAAATCGCCTATTACAACCCAACGAATCACCTCTACACCACGCTTCGTGATCAAGTCATCGTCACGAATGCCTTGAACGATTACTCAATCTTCCTCCCTGAAAACACAGTTGGGTTCACCATTACGTTGTATGGCAATAATGATTCACCCGTGCCATTCCCGAACCTGCCCATTTACGTGAAACGCGATGGAACACCCACGACAACGGTGTTCGACCTGCGTCGCACAAATGTTGTGGCAGTTCCACCTGACCTTGGCGGCGTCGGGGCGTCCGTGGGTCAGAATTGGTCTTATAGCATCGGGAACACCACGAAAGAAGACATCAGCATCAATATTCTGACTGAGATCATCACGACGAACGACCTGGGAGATTATTACACCGTTCTCAGCAACCTGAATAATTCGATCAGCGGGACCAACTTGGACGGCGCGAAGTATTATCGTTTTGAATCAGGCACGAGCATGGCCGCCGCCGGAGCATCTGGCACGCTCGCGTTGATGCAGGAATTTTTTACGAATACGCTAAGTGTTCGGCCTAGTCCCGCATTGTTGAAGGGATTGCTAATCAATGGCGCCCGCTCTGCTGGTAACCTGTATAATTTTCAAGTCCGCAACTCCATCAACTATCAAGGTTGGGGATTATTCAAGCTGAACAACAGTCTTCCACCAGACATCACGAACTCGTTTAAGATTACCGAACCGGGCTCGATCAAGTTGTTTGATCAGTCGCCAACCAACGCGCTTGCCACAGGGCAGAGCAAGACACGAACTTTCAATGTGAGTGATGCCGGGCGGACCTTTCCGCTGCGCGTCACCCTGGCGTGGACTGATCCTCCCGGAAATCCTGCGGCGGGCGTGAAACTGGTCAATGATCTGGATCTCGTGATTACAAACAACGAGACCGGCGATATTTACTTTGGCAACGACATTCCCGCTGCGAGCAGGTTCTCGTTCCCTTGGGATACGAACAGCCCGCCCAATCTGGATTCGGTGAACAATGTTGAGAACGTGTACATTGATTCAACCTTGGGGACTAATTATTCCATCACTGTGGTGGCAAGGCGTGTGAATGTGAATGCGGTCACGGCCCACACGAACAACGTCGTGCAAGATTACGCGCTGATCATCTCATCGGGTAACGGTGAAGCCACAAATTCGCTAACGCTCGTTTCCCAGACGGCGATCCTAGTCACCGAGCCACCGCAGGTGATTCAACTCACGAACTCTTTCAGCACGCCTACTTTTGCCAGCGCGACGTTGCTCAACCAACGAGTTGGCGGAAATACGCCTCTTCTCGGAACGACCAACGGCATCACAAACCAATGGAAGTTCTATGTGCTGACGAACTCCACTGTTTTCACGAACGCGTCATTCTTGGTTTCTCAGCAGACCGATCTTGCGGTGCCTCGCATCGGTCTTTTCAGTGAGGATTCAGATGAAGCGACTCGGCGGTATGCAGACGTTGACCTGTATGTTTCGCAAAATCCTGGACTGACTAACCTAGACCCCGCAGTCGTCACCGCGTCGTTTAAATCACTCACTAGAAATGAGCTGAGCGGCGATGAATTCGTCACCTTCACCAATTCGAGTCAAGGTGCGATCTATTACATCGGCGTAAAATCCGAAGATCAGATGGCCGCGCAGTTTGAGTTCTGGGGAATCTTCAGCTTGCTGCCTCTAGGCGCAGAGGATGGAAATGGGTTTGTCCAAGCGTATCCGATGCTGGGCTATGAAATACCAGATGGCACACCGAATCTTCCCGGTGGGACACGCTTCGTGGCTATCACGCGCCCATCGACTTCAGGCTTCCCGGAAACTGTTCGGCGTGTTGTTTTGACGAACAATGTTACCCACGAAAATTACGGCGATGTGGTGGCCACCATGGATCACAACTCCAAGGTCGTTGTTTATGACAACCATCGCAGTCTTGAAACTCCACCCTATCCGCTCCCGCCTGGACCGTACGGGTTCTTCTATGACGACAGCGGTGAGGTTGAACTTGTGAACACGATCCCGCCGGACGGCCCAGGAACATTCCAAAGTTTTAGCGGCGAAGCGCCCGGTGGAACGTGGTATTTCACCTACAGTGACGATGCGTTGTCCCAGACTGGCCGCGTGAACGACATTCGTATCAAGGTGGAGCGTCAACCAGATGATGATCGCACCATAACAAATGACATCGCTCCGAACAGTTGGAGATACTTCTCGCGAAACATTCCGGTCGAAGCCACAAATCTGACCATTTGCATCAGCAACATCTCGGCTTCGCCACAGCCGCTGAAATTATACATCCGGAAGGCCGGTCGCCCCACGGACACGGTTTATGATTTCTCTACTACGATCAATCCGCCAGGTGACTGCTTTGAGATCAACAAGTCTAGTCTGCCACCGTTGACCGCAGGGAGATATTTTATCGCAGTGTATAATGCCAACGCCACGAGTCAGACGTTTGTATACCAAGCTAGGGTTGGGTTGGGATTGCCGCCTGCGCCTACGTTGTTCAGCGCCAATGGTAAATCGCCATTGATTGATGATGCAGTCATCAATTATTCGCAATTCGTCACGAATGATTCGCTCATTGCTCAAATGGAAGTTGGGCTACGCATAGATCATCCG
>CAMCWI010000243.1 GCA_945882065.1 Akkermansia muciniphila | reverse complement strand
TTCGCCAGCAGCCTCACGAAGACCGATCTGGAATATCTGTTCTCGGAGGAGTGAACGGCAGGCACGTCAGTTCCGGCCCGATCTTCACCGTTCACACGGGCAAGAACACGACCGAGCGGCTAGTCGTGCGGGTGGAAGAGTGAGATGCCTCGCGTGTGCCTCCTGACACCCCGCCTTGAGGCGTTGCTTCACGAATTTCAAGGTTGAGACATGCCTGGCGGTTAAGCTGCCAATGTCGAGGCAGAAATTAGTGGTTGACGGCAGTTTTTTTGCCTTAACTTGCACATCGCCACACCAACAAACAAAAACACATTCTCAATGCGCCATGAAAAATATCCTTCGCCAAGTCGTTCCATGTCTCTCAAATCTCAAAAGGATCGCCCCTCTCATATTGTCTGTCTCACTCCTGCACTCCTCAGCATTTGCTGAATGTGGGCCATATGGCGAGGGCCAGTGCGGTGAATGTGGGCCGCATTGGTCGGATTGGTACGCGGAGCAGTGTCCCACGAATAGTAACATCGCTTCGGTTACGCCATCGTGGTACGGCTGCAACGAAACGGGCCAGTCAGTGCCTCAACCAACAGTAGTCGCACCTACTTTTGCGGGTGGAAAGAAAGCGCGCGTTGCATGGTATGATTGCAGCACCAACCTGAACTACCAGTACGGGGGAATTACTTATTCAGTTGGAGCGGTTCAGTGGGATCCGCCGCTACCGGGCACTTTCGGGGTGCAGCATGTGCCGTATTTTTCTTCTTCGGCTTATGTGGACGTGGCCAGCAGCGATACAAATCTCTGTGCTTCGCCCGGACGGTGGTACATCGGTAGCTGTACATGGAGGGTGGTGAATGCTAACTTATCCCTGCAAATGTTCGGTTTTGAGTATGTTCCACAATGGGCGTCAAGCTTGGCGAATTTTGGACTCGGTTGGTTTGGACTGGGTACGCTCTCGCCAGTTAACGGTTTTGAAACGACTGTTTACCGTGAGTTTTGCTGTGACAGCGAAACTCCGGCCTCGATGTCATCTCAAAAGTCTGAAGTGAACACCGGGCAACAAACCTTAAGCGTTACCATAGGAACATCATTTTTTAGCGGATTAATGGAACACATCATGAACGCGCTGAGTGCTACGGAAAATGCTGGCGGTTCAGGCTTGAGTTCATTCATCAATGACCTGTTGCCAACGATAAATTTTGCGAGCGTATCCGCCTCAGGAAGCGACAGCAGCAAGACCATTAACTATTACTACGAGTCTTGCACCTGCCCGGATTCTCCTGTTCTTGGTGCTTGGTATGGCCATATCGGTGGCGGCTTCACAGTTACGCTTCCCACTATAACCGTGCCAGCCAGTATAATGCAGGCGATTGATCCAAGTTATAGTGAGATGACAATAGTAGTGCTTGCTGGGAGCAAAAGGTACGATCGTGTTGGGGCGGATGCCATGTTTAGTTCATTACCTCAGGTGTCACACACAGTGACGGAAACCAAGCGGGAAGATATCTATTCTCAATTTTCTTTCAGTGTGAACGGGGTGCAGCAAGGTGGTACTGTGTATTGGTCGATGACAAATCCAACGCCACCAGATGACCCTGAACCCGGGGTTTACTATGCGACTTCTACGACTTCCAGCACTTTATGCGAAAGCCGCTATTACCCATGAAAGCCTTAGCGCGTCGGAGGTGTTTACGAAGGATATGAACTGCTCAACCAGCGGGGGAAAATTGTTTCTGAGTATCGCTCGGGCCTTTGTGCAGAGAATGAGCAGAGCTTGGTTGCTTGCTGCGGCTGTGGTGCTCCCTATTCAACCCGCGTTAGCTCAGTCCACTGAGGCTGGGGTCAACAGTGAATGGCAGACTCAGTGGCATGGCATCGGAATTGGTCAAAAGGAAGTGTTCAAGTTGCCGAGAGCTTGTCCAGTGGCGGCGCAAGCATTGGAGGCTGCAAAGCAGGGTGATTTCGCTGGGTTCTGCTCTTTTTATGAAGGAGTAACCACGAATCAGCCGCCGGAGCGAATCAAGTCCAGGTACAATGATTTGAATTCGCTCCTGAAGAGATACGCCTGTTTGATTGCCCACGAAGCGGTGATGACCAACACGTCAAATGGACAAATTACGGTGTATTCCGCCATGTCCATCGTTCCTAGGGAGTTGCTCGCCGATAACGCTGTGCCGGATAGTGAGGGAGCGTTGAAGGCGCTCATCATCTTCGCCCGCCTGAGTGGGGATAGTTGGAAGTTGCTGGTTGAGAGAATGGATGAAGAACTGGAAAACGCCTTGCGGCGGCAAGCCGACCCTCTCTGCTATCGGCCCAATGTTTTTTCAAAAAAGGCGGTGGATCAAATGGTGCGTCAATCACATGACGCCCAGTTGGAAAAGATGCGCAAGGACGGTGCTTCCGGGCCGACAATTACCTCAATGAGGGAAGTTTTTCAGGTCATGGAGAAAGGGATTCCCGTCGCTAGCTGGGAGACGTGGACGAATTGCTACAAGGCAGTCATCCTTGATCCGCCAGTGGTTTTTGACATTCGTGATGAGATGAAAATAGATTTCAGCAATCCGATTTCGGCCTGTCGCTCTTATCATCGCGCCGCGTTTTTGCGGGATACTCAGACTTTGACCAACCATTCTGACACATACTTTGGAGCAGAGCTTCCAAAGCGGTACGAGAGAGAAAAAGCTCAACTTCCGAGTCTGCGGACCAATGTGTCAGTTGTTTCTCAGTCGCGGATAACCATGTTGCTTACGGCGATGACTTCGGTTGATGGTAAGGACTATGCGATGGTGCTTTGGCGCTCCCAAGATGCTGAAGCACCAACTAAAAAGAGGATCAGTTTTCAGAAGTCTTTTTTTGTGCATGACTCACAAAGGAAATCCTACCTACTGACAGAAGATATGAGTCATGGCAGCGTGTTTAATTCACTGTTCGGCTTACAGGGTGCTGCCGCCGTCGGTTTCTCAACTTATAATGATTTTTATGAAGCGATGAAAAAAAGTCGCTTCCCCAAGCACTTCTACACTGTGGAATGACAAATTTGCTATCATGAAAAACAAAATCCTTTTGGGGGTATTGTTCTTGTCTCTGCCGGTTTTGCTTTTGATTTTGGTCATCAGCAAACGGGGGGCGACTCACCAAGGCATGTCGGCTTCAGTATGGTTTGAACAGATCAAGACATTGGGAGAAACCAACGCAAATTCGCCGGAAATAATTGCGTTGCGATCTATGGGAACTGCCGCGCTGCCGGTAGTACAAAGCACCTTGAAATCCTCCAAGCGCTATGAGCGCGCTAAAGCTGCTTGGGTTATGGGGCAGCTTGGCCCCGTCGCCAGTAACGCTGTCCCCGATCTGATTCTGGCTATAGATGACGCCGATCCCAGCACGCAAAACTATGCAATTGCAGCTTTGGCAGCAATCGGCACGACAAGTGAAGAAGTCGTGCCTAAATTGGTCGCGAAATTATCAAGCCCTAATCCGGCCATCAGCTATTTCGCCGCCGACCTTTTGGACAAAATCGAGCAAGAACGTAAGGTGAAAAGCCTGCCGCCTGCTGCGGGCGATGAATATGAACGCGCCATGTTATTCGTTCGCGCTGCGCTTCCCACAATTCGCGTAAAGGGGGTAACCCGGTTGGCTAATCTTGCGCCAAAAGATGAACGGGCTGCATCAGCGCTTAAATCTCTGTCGAACGATCCGAATGGATCGGTGCGACAAACTGCGGCAGCACTACTTGCAGGGCAATCGGATGCGGGAAAGCCCAGAAAGAATTGAACAGACCTGCTGCTGAATTGATTCATCGAACCGCCGGGATGGTGGGTTTCTTAGCAAGCCGCCCGCGCAAAGGTGGTTTTCTCCAAAACACCCTCGCGAAGGTTGCGGACACGCAGGAGTTGCGGAAGGAATTGCAGAACGTAAAGAAGCTCGCGCGCGAACGCGATCACGTTGCGCATCCCGCAGTTGAAGGACTGCAAGAATCATTTCGACAAGAAGAAGGAAAAGGGCAAGGGCACGATTGTGTTCATCTGCAAAGGTCAGTCATCCGCAGCGATTCGCCGAGCGGCAAGACGGAGACGTTGTTCGAACTGCTCGACACGCTGGTCCAGGACGGGCAGAAGGTTCTCGTGTTCTCGCAATTCGTCCAGATGCTCACGTTGCTGGAGAAGGAATGTCACGCGCGCAACATCAAGACGCACCTGCTCACCGGTCAGACCAAGGATCGGCAGGAAGTTGTCAACGCGTTCCAGAGCGACCCGTATCCCGGCGTGTTCCTGCTCAGTTTGCGCGCTGCGGGCACGGGCTTGAATCTTACGAACGCGAGCTACGTGGTGCTTTACGATCCGTGGTGGAATCCTGCCGTCGAGGCGCAGGCTATTGACCGCTCGCATCGCATGGGCCAGACACAAACCGTCAACGCATACCGCCTCATCGCGCCCGGCACGGTGGAGGAAAAAATTTGGGAACTGCAACAGAGCAAGGCCAAAACCATCGCTGACGTGTTGGGCGAAGAAGGCTTCGCCAGCAGCCTCACGAAGACGGAATTGGAATATCTGTTCTCGGAGGAGTGAACGAGGACCGGTTATCCGGCGATGGCAGATCAGGCAACTATTTTGATTTGAGCCGCTAGGCCATTTCTGGTTCGCTTTCGCGCAAGTCCGTTTCATGAAATTACCCAACGCAGACAAGCTGGTGGTCGAGCGAGAGAAGATCGCGGATTATCTGCTCAACCCGACGCATCGTTACGGTGCAAGCAAGGCGCGGTTCTTTTTGCATTTTGGCTTTTGTCTGGAGGCGTGGGAGCAACTTGCACAAGCGTTGCGCGAACACGGACAGAAGAATGACGTGACGAAGACGCGAGAGACGGGATTCGGTCCGCGCTACGAGGTCGAGGGCAGATTAGACAGCCCCGATGGCCGTCAGCCGCGTGTGCGAAGTGTGTGGCAACTGGATGAAGGTGCTGTTGCGCCACGTCTGTTGACTGCGTATCCTTTGGAAGCTGAATGAATATCAAAGAACATGATTGCGTGGTGCTGACAAAAAACCTGCCGAAAGAAAATCTTGAGGCGGGCGACGTGGGCACGGTCGTGCATATTCATCGTGCGGGTCTCGCCTTTGAAGTTGAATTCGTGACGCTCGCTGGCAGAACCGTGGCGGTAGTCACCGTTGAGGCATCGGATGTGCGACCCATTGGCAAGCGGGACATCAGCCATGTGCGGGAATTGCAGACAGCCTGATCTGGAGATTTTTCAACGAATCCGCCGGAGTCTATGAGTCGTTGAAACAAACACGGCAAGCCGGTATTGCGCGGTAACTTTTTCCCCGTCATCATCTCAGCGCATGGACAAAGAACGCGTGGCGGAAATTCTGGTCGAGATCGGCACTCTGCTTGAACTCAAGGGCGAGAATCCTTTCAAGACGCGCGCTTATCTCAAGGGCGCACGCATCATCGAGGGTTTGAACGAGCCGTTGAAGAAACTCGTGGCGGAAGAACGCCTCGGCGAACTCAAAGGCATCGGCGACGCGCTCCAGCAAAAAATTACCGAACTCGTCACCACAGGGAAGCTCAAGTATTACGACGACCTCAAAGCCTCCGTGCCCGCCGG
>CAMCWI010000242.1 GCA_945882065.1 Akkermansia muciniphila | reverse complement strand
TTCCGTTTTCCCTGCACTCCGACACCCACTCGCTGACTCGTTCTAGTCTCCGCTCCGGGCCACTTCACTCATTCCACGTTCGCAAACCAGCGAGACTGTCAGAAGACATCGGGCGCACCCAAAGCCACCAAAGGCCGCGAGACTACGTCTGGCCCAGATGGGACTTATGGGCGCGATGCTCCGCATGTCGCCCAGGACAACACCGCAGACTTAGCCGTGAGCACGGCCAGCTTTGCATCGCTGCGCTCACAAACAGGCCGTCCTCACTGACAAGACCAAGTTGGTCCGAGACCCCGACGCTGGACTCCGCGGCCTGCTGTCTCGGATTGCCCTAGTCGCCCCAAATCCGGCCATCATTCCGCTCCGTTCCACCGGCGGGGACTCAGATGAGTTGGCTTCGCGCTGGCGCGACTCCGCCATGGGCAGGTGACGCTGTCACCCGGCAGCCCCGGCATCTAAGCTTTGGCTACGCGGCGGTATTGGCATGAAGGGCGGCGAGAACTACGATGCTCGTTCCTGCGCGTCTGGGTTCTCGCCTTGCGAACCGGCAACTCAGACAACACACATTGTGCGTTCGTTCCGCTCCTCCGTCGCTTCACTACTTTATTCTGATCGCGCTGACCCTCCTCACTCGTGAGCCGCTTCAGCGCGGAATAAAGCTACGCACAATGTGGCGTTGTCTGCATCGCCGCTGCTGCGCTGTCACAGCGCGTGCTACCCGGACCTCGCATTCGTCCGGCGCACATAGGCCAGTGCGGCACGCACAGCGCCAGCTTGCAGGCATCCTTCAAGCCAACACCGCCGCTTCGCCGGATTTGAAATTTTGCCGGGGCATTGTGAGAAAGTAATTCCTTCGCTTCGCTCACGATGAGTTAGGCGGCGTACACGTCGTTCCCGCCGCACAGGTTAGCCTCCCGCATTCAGGTCCTTTTTTGCTGCGCGCTCCTCTGCTTCGTCTCGTCCTGTCGCCCTCACTGCCTCGCCGACAAATCCAGCCCGCCCACTCGTGGCGACCTTCTGAAGACCACTTCCACGGGGGAGGGCTGGCGGCTCGGCTTTCTCGTGAAGGGCGACACTCCGAAGACCATCAGCAGTTAGGCAGGTGCGGCTAGCACCAAAAAAAAGACCATGAATACTACATCAAACATCATTAGTTCAGAGCTCAACAACCGATCCCATCAGCAGTCACAGACAGCAGCACCGGAAGCCAAGCCGGACACGAGACTCCCGATTGATTCGGAAGCACGGAAAGCCAATCGCACGTTGCCAACGCCGAAGGTGTTGACCTTGTTACACCAGCAGTTGCCCGCAGCGTATCGCTTGGCGGAAGTCGTTGGCCGTTGGATTTGGGTTCAGTTCAAAGAGCAGCCCGCAGCCGAGATTCGCCAGCAGTTGGCGCAGCTTGGTTTCCACTGGAATCGTGAGCGCCAAGCGTGGCAACACCCGTGCGGTCAGTTCAGTTTGGGCAGCGCCCAAGACCCGCACCAGAGGTATTCCAGCTACCACCCAGCCCGCGTGAAGCGTTCCACCAAGGCCAAGACACAGGAGGCAGTCGCGGCCTGACATCACCGGGGCACGGTCCCTCCTATCTCCTAACTTCTATCTCCCATCTCCTAATTTATGACCACACACATTTTCACTCTCCAGCCCGGCGACATCATCAAGTTTGAAGGCGAGCCCTGCCGCGTCGTCCGCGTCAGCGAATCCGCCGCCGTCATCGCCATCCGCCAGCCCGCACGCTCGTTCACGACTTTGAACGGCAAGCAGGTTCAGTTTCAACCCAAACCACGCACCGCTTATATCAGCCCAAACTCCGAAGTCCAAATCCTCAACCGCTAACACTATGAACGAAAACACAAACAACGACTCGCCCTTCGGTGAAGTCATTTACAGTTACACCCGCGCACAAGCCGTCGCCGACGGCGTGCAGGTTGAAGTCACCAAGACAGCGCAGGAAGCCGGCATCCGCTTCCCGGTGTTCCTCACACGCACCGTTTACGATGCCTACGTGACCGTCCCCCCGGATGTTTCCGGGCAGGATGAAGCAGGCCGTTTGTGGGATGTCCTCTGGATGTTGCGCTTTGCCATCCAGCGCACTTCGCGCGGCATGGAGCGTTTGCCGTTCGCGCTCTACGTCCGCAACGACAACCGAGCCGCCAAGCTCATCAAGCTGATCGCCGTCGCGGGTCCGCTCGACATCGACGACCCGCAGCCCGCCATCACCGTGATGATGCCGGACGAAGATTGACCACCAACAGTGGGGCGAGCGTCCACGCGAGCCGCCCCACTTCCTCACCATGAAATTTCAACCCCACATCAAAGCCACCCGCCGAGAAGTCACTCCGCGCCGACTCGCGGCCGCTCGCCGTGCCCTTGCGCGACAAGCCGATGCAGTCGCCCTCTTTCCCGATCTCCAGCCCACCGAGACTCCGCAGCAGCGCTGCGACCGCTTCGACCTCGATGGCGTCGCCACAGTCCAACGCTGGCGCGACGCCGAAGCCGCCCGCTGGCGTCGCGCTCGCCGCACCCTTCGCACCCTGTCCGCAGAACAACGCGCCCAGGTTCATGCCCGCTTCACCCTCAATCGGTTTATGCCCAAGACCGCCGTTTACCTCCTCGAAACCATCCGCGCCGTCTGCGCGCCCCTGCCATGACCACCCAAAACCTAATGCCCTTCGAAGCGGAAGCCTTCGCAATCGAAGCCGCCAAGTGTGAAGCCCAACGTGCCGCCGAGCAGCACGAGCGGGAAGCGAAGCAGGCCGCGAAGATCCTCGCCGCTCGTCAGCGCGAGCAGCGCAAAGCCGAGGAGGAAATCGCCAAGAACAACCGCCGCTGGAAACGCGCCGAACTGACGCGCGCCAAGAACGACACGCTCACCGCTCAGTGCGGCATCAATTGGTATAACCGCCGCCGTGACGCCGGGATCTATTGGACGCACTGCAAATCCTGCGGCCAGTTGCTCCACTACACCGACGACAAAAACGCCAAACCCCAAATCTGCGCTGGCCGCAAACCGTAGCCCCGCCAGAAAATTTTTTTCTGGAGCTACGCGCCCAAGGCCCGCGCCATCCTCCAGTGAGTTATGTAAAACGTGAACTCTTGGGGAACTTATGAGGAATCCTTGGTCTCAACCACTCATCGAATGCCAATTTCTGAAATACCGCACCGTTGCATTAGTTCCACCCACCCACGTCGGTCAAACTGTCACGCCTTTGTGCTACTTTCGTATCACCCCGTCAACGACATTTATTTTTCCTCACTGACGACAACTATAATTCCCCATCGGACATGAACTCTTCGGTGTGAAGGTTGAGGGGATTCCTGGCTGGTGGAGTGGAGTCAGTCGGGCGTAGCCCGACTGACGGAACGCAACCAGCCAGGGCGGTGAGCCTCAGGCTGTCTGTCGGGCTTTGGCTTTCTTTGTTCGCACACTTTCACCGTCGAACTCCAAGATGGTGGCGTGATGCACCAGCCGGTCAATGGCGGCCATAGTTGTCATCGGGTCTTTGAAGATTTGATCCCACTTCGAGAACACCAGATTGCTGGTGATCATCACGCTGCGCCGCTCGTAGCGCTCAGCCAGGAACGTGAACAACACTTCCATCTCTTCCCGATCCTGCTGCACGTAGCCGATGTCGTCCAGACATACGACCGCATACCGGTCGAGTTTCTTGAGCAGGGCTTCGAGTTTCAACGCTTTCTTGGCGAGCAAAAGTTTTTGCACCAACTTGAAAGTCGGGATGAACAGCACCGTGTGGCCATGCCGCAAGATCAACTCCCGGCCCAGTGCCGCCACAAAATGACTTTTCCCACGACCTGGCAGACCGAAGGCGAGCACGTTTTCCCCGCGCTCCACAAAGCCGCCTTCCAGCAACGTCGGTAATTGTCGTCGGATCTTTTCCGGCAGTAACTTCTCCTCCAGGTTGCCCAGACTTTTGCCGTCGGGCAGCCCGGATTGTTTGAGCAGACGGGCAACGCGCCGTTGTCGCCGGTCTTCGGCTTCGCTCTCGCAGAGGTGTTGCAAGAACTTCCGATAGCCCCAGTGGTGCTGTTCAGCTTGTTGCAGGGTGTCCGCGTAGATCGAAGCCATCGTCGTCAGACAAAAACTTCGCAACAGTCCGGCCAGTGGATCATGCGACATGGGCCACCTCCTCCCGCAAGAACGCATCATACACGCTCAAATCCACGATGGGTTCCACCAGTTCCACTCGGCTGGGTGGACACAGCGTGCCGCGCAAGGTGGCGGCTCGCCACGGTAGTGAGTCCGGGCACAGCATCTCACCGAGCAATCCTTCCACGGCATTGATGCCCAGTTCCGCCGTCAGTTTGAGCAGGCGCAAATACTCCAGTTCGCCGGCACCCAGTCCGTGATCCTGCACCAGCCGGTCATAGGCACGGCGATAAGTGCTGCTCGGAAAAAGTTCCTCCCGATAATGGTAGCGTGCAAACGCCCCGGGCTTGCGCAGCAGCGCCTGGATCACATGTCGGTAATCAATCACCGCCTGCCGGCCGGGCACACGCGCGATGTGCGCAATCTGCTCGGTGCCGTGGTAAACCTCCAAGTGTTGCTCATAAACTCGCGCCCGCAGCCGCCGACTGATGAATCGGGCCGGGACTGAATACGCCACGCGTTTGACCCGGATGGTGCTGTGGCTGCACACCCGGCACTCGACTTCATCATACTCGCAGAGCCGCGTCGGCGGCAGTTCCCGCATCACCGCCACTTCCTCCGCCACCTTGGTCGAGCGTGGTCCGTTGGCTTTGGTCAGCACCTCGGCCAAGAACTGATCGTAAGCCGCTTCACTGGCGAAGTCCCGATACCCGCGCAACAACAGATGCTGTTCCAGCCGCCGCTTCAAATGGCCGTTGTGTGCCTCCACATCGCCGTTCTCATTCGGACAACCCACATGGATCGTCCGCACGGCCAGCCCGTAATGTTCCGCCAACGACAAAAACTCCGGATTGAAATCCCGTTTACCTTCACCGCTGATTTGATGCGTGGCGGCGCTGCTATTATCAATCTGCAAGAGCTTGGGAACCTTGCCCAATCGGAACAGCGCCGCCTGCAAACCAGCGCGCAGCGACAACAACGACTCCGACTGACACCGCGTCGCCCACTGCCAGTTCGAATACGGCAGCACCGCCTGACAGAGCAGATGATCCAGCGGGTGTCCGGCAATGCTGATCTCCAGTTCTTTGGCGTGGGTCCAATCCAACTGCATGACCTCCCCGGGACTATGCGTCTGTGGAAAGATAACTTCCGGGGCCGGCCCATGTTCCAACCGCCACTGTCGCACCCGCCGCTGAAAGGTTCGCAACTGCGTCTCCCGCATCTGCTCGGGACGGATCATCAGCAAATGCTCAAACAACGCCTTGGCTTCGAGTTCTGGGGCCGCACGCAAACGCGGTTCCGCCGCCGGCCAAATCTGGGCCAGCGGATCCACTCGCGTGCGCCAAATCCGTGCCGGCCTTGGTTGACTCAATCGCTCTGCCTCATCCAAATACTTCCGCGCCGTCTTCCGATCCATCCCGCTTTTCAATGCACTCATAGAAACACTTCCCGTCCGTTGAAACTCGGTGACGAGTCGAGTCCGTTGT
>CAMCWI010000241.1 GCA_945882065.1 Akkermansia muciniphila | reverse complement strand
TGCGACTGGGCGGGAATGTTGCTCCGCATGTATCAGCGCTGGGCGGAATCGCGCGGCTGGGAAGTGGAAATCCAGGACGCGTTGCCCGGTGAAGGCGCAGGCATCAAGAGTGTGACGATGATTCTCAAAGGCGAGAACGCCTACGGCTTCTGCAAAGCCGAGCGCGGCGTGCATCGGCTCGTGCGTATCTCGCCCTTCGATTCAAACAAGCGTCGGCACACGAGTTTTGCCAGCGTGGATACGATTGCAGAAATCGAGGAAGCGTCGTCCGACATCAAGATTCCGCCAATAGAATTTCGCGTGGACACATTCCGCTCCGGCGGCAAAGGCGGTCAAAACGTGAACAAGGTTGAAACCGCCGTCCGCATCACACACATCCCGACGGGACTTGTCGTGGCGTCGCAGGCGCAACGTTCGCAACATCAGAACCGCGCCACGGCGATGACGTTGTTGCTCTCGCGAATCTTTGCTCAACGTCAGGACGAAGCAAAGGCGGAGATGGAACGGTTCTACGGCGACAAAGGCAGTGTCTCGTGGGGCAACCAGATTCGCAGCTATGTGTTTCAGCCGTATCGCATGGTGAAGGATTTGCGGACGGGCGTGGAAACCAGCAACGTTCAAGGCGTGATGGATGGCGATCTAGATGCCTTCGTGAACGGTTGGCTGCGCGCGGGCGGGCCGCTCAAGCGGATGCAGGGCGTGAAGGATGAAGAGGAATGAACATTCTCGACACTATCGTTGAGCAGAAGAAGCTCGAAGTCGCGAAGCTGCCAGAGCGATTGATCGCTGCGGGCGATTTACATGACGCGATGCTGGAGCGTGGTAAAGGGCGGAATTTTTTTGCTGCGTTGCAAAAGCCGCGCGGCGACGTGGCGTTGATTGCCGAGGTGAAGAAAGCTTCGCCCTCGATGGGAATCATCTGCAAAGACTTTGATCCGGTTCGCATCGCGAAGGAATACGAGGCCGCTGGCGCGAATTGCTTGTCAGTGCTGACGGATGAGAAGTTTTTCCAAGGCTCGCTGGATTATCTCCGACAGATTCGCGAAGCGGTGAAGATTCCGTTGTTGCGAAAAGATTTCATCATTGATGAGCGGCAAATCTTGGAAGCCATCGAATGGGGCGCAGATGCTATCCTGCTCATCGTCGCCATCCTCGATGACGCGCGCTTGAAACGCTTTCACGATCTCGCCATCCAAGCAGGTTTGACCGTGCTGGTGGAAGTTCACGACGAAACGGAACTGGATCGCGCCCTTGCCATCGGCGCAAAACTCATCGGCGTAAATAATCGCGATTTGAAGACATTCAAGGTTGATCTTGCCACGACCGAGCGGCTGGCGAAGAGGATGGAGGATGGAGGATGGAGGATGGACAAAGCTGGCGCGGCTTTGCTGGTCGCTGAGAGCGGCATCCACACTCACGCCGATGTTCAACGCGTCGCCAAGTGCGGCGCAGGCGCGATTCTCGTCGGTGAATCACTCGTCAAACATGGCAACATCGGCGCGAAGGTGCGTGAGCTTTTGGCGGGCAGTTAAGCGCTCGTTTGAAAGTAGATCACAACACCACTTCCGTGCCCACGCCCTTGTCAGTAAAGATTTCGAGTATCACGGAATGAGGCGCGCGGCCATCCACGAGTGAAACTTTCTCTACACCGGATATGATCGCGGCCACAGCGCTGTCCACTTTGGGGATCATTCCTTTGTCCACGATGCCAGCGGCTTTGAGGCCGGGAACTTCGCTGATCTGAAGATGCGTGATGAGCGTGGACGGGTCTTTGAAATCGCGCATTAGGCCAGGCACATCGCTCATGAAGACGAGCCTCTTCGCCTTGAGCGCGATGGCCACCTGCGCGGCGGCGACATCGGCATTGCAGTTGTAAATCTTCCCATCCTCGCCCAACGCCACAGGGCTGATCACGGGCGTGATGCCATGCAAGATGCATTGGCGTAAGGGATCGGCATTCACCTCGATGACTTCGCCGACGTAACCGATGTCAATCTTCGCGCCGGGTTTTTCCTTGTCGTCGAGATACATCTTCCGGCACTTGAAAATATCCGCGCCGGAAAACCCACGCGCCTTGCCGCCGAGCGACTCGATGGTTTTGACGATCTCGGGATTGATCTCGCGCGACAAGACTCCGTCCACGATCTGCACCGTGGCTTCGTCGGTGACGCGTTGGCCTTGAATGAAATTCGCCGCGAGTCCGGCTTTCTCCATCGCGCGCGTGATGGCCTTGCCGCCGCCGTGAACAACGACAGGATTAATTTCGACGGCTTCGAGAAAGACGATGTCGCGCGCGACGCCGTTGCGCACGGCGGGATCAGGCGAGTCCATGAACGAGCCGCCGTATTTCACGACGAAGATTTCGCCGCTGAATTTCTGGATGTAGGGCAACGCTTCGAGCAGCGTCGCGGCTTTGGAGATCAAGTCTTGCACGCGCAAATGAAAGAACGACGCGCGTCCGGTTGCAATCCTTGTTTGCGTGACTTGCCAAGATTGCGGCTTTGGTTAGGATCAATTCTTCAACTCCGCAAACCGATCCGCCGCTTCGCTCCACGCCGATGGTTCATAGCGTTGCACCGAACTGGACGCGCGCACCACGTCGCGCATCTCCGCGAGCGAACCGAGTTCTCCATCTGCTTTGACCTGCGTGAGCAAGTTGCCCATGGCCGTGGCTTCGATCGGGCCGGTGACGACGGGGCGCTGGCACGCATCCGCTGCGAATTGATTCAACAACTGGCTCTGCGACCCGCCGCCAACGATGTGGATGACTTCAATCTGTTCGCCCGTGAGTTCTTCGAGCGAGCCAAGCACTTCGCGATACTTGAGTGCGAGACTCTCGTAGGCGCAACGCACCAACTCGCCTTCGGTCTTGGGAATGGGTTGCTTCGTTTCGCGGCAGAATTCCTGGATCGCCTTAGGCATGTCTGGCGGATTGAGGAAACGCGGATCGTTCAGGTTCACGATGGAGCGTAGCGGCTTTGCCTTCGCAGCCATCGCAGCGAGTTGCGCGTAGTCGTATTTCTTGCCCGCCGCGTCGAAGGAGCGTTTGCATTGCTGCACCAACCACAGTCCCATGATGTTTTTGAGCAGGCGATACGTGTCGTCAATGCCGCCTTCGTTAGTCATGTTCAGTTCCATCGCGCGCGGCGACAGCACCGCCTTCTTCACTTCCACGCCCATGAGCGACCAAGTGCCGGAACTGATGTAAGCCCAGTTCGCCTTCCCTGTGTTCGCCGTCGGCACACCCGCGACTGCCGACGCGGTGTCATGCGACGGCGGCGCGACGACTTTTACGCCCGCGAGACCGGTGCGATCAGCGAGGGATTTGCGGAACTTGCCGAGCGTCGTGCCCGGCTGAACGATCTTTGGCAGAAAATGCGTGGGCAGGCCGAGTTTCTTGAGCAGCGGCAGCGACCAATCGCGCTTGAGCGGATGCACGAACTGCGAGGTCGAGGCGATGGTAAACTCAGCCCGCTTCGCGCCGCACATGGCCCAATGCAGGAAGTCCGGCATGAACAACAGCGTGTCCGCCGCATCGAGGATGGCGGGCGAATGCTCCTTCCACGCAAGCAACTGGTAAAGCGAGTTCAGTTCCATGAACTGCAAGCCCGTCTGCGCGAAGATTTCCGCACGCGGAACTTTCTTGAACGTCCGCTCCAACGCACCGCGCGTTCGCGCATCACGGTAGTGATACGGCTGGCCGAGGATTTCGTCCTGTTTGTTCAGCAGCACGAAGTCCACGCCCCAGGTGTCCGCGCCCACGGAGACGATCTTCTTGCCGAACTTTTTCCCAGCGAGGCCGAGGCCGTTCTGGATTTCCGCCCAGAGTCGCATCACGTCCCAACGAAAGGTTTCGCCGAGATACACGCCGCCGTTGGGGAAGCGGTTGATTTCTTCGAGTCGGAGTTTCTTGCCGTTCCAGATGCCGGCCATGACGCGCCCACTCTCCGCGCCGAGATCCACCGCGAGATATACTTTTTCAGCCATAAATCTATTATTCGTAGCCGCCGACGTGAGTCGGCGCATTTGAAATTGATTGGCGCGGACTAACGTCCACGGCTACTCATCAAGCACGTTTGCTCAACACACTCTTCTCGTAACTCTTCACTTTGTCGAGCCAGTCCGCACCGACGGGGACACCTTGCTTGAGACAGTAGAAATCCCAGACGGCGCCGAAGGGCAGCGTCTTGGCTTCTTCCATTAACGCCAACCGCGACGTGTAATCGCCGTCGCGTTCGAGTTTCTTGTAGGTGGTGTAGGGTTCGAGCATCGCGATGCAGAGGGCGCGGATCATGTTCCGCGTGCCGATGGTCCACGCGGCGATGCGGTTGATGCTCGCGTCGAAGAAGTCCAAGCCGATGTGCGTGCGACCCAGATAATTGCCGCGCACGAGTTCCTGCGCGATGGCGTTCAACTCATCGGTGAGCGTGACGACGTGATCGCTGTCCCAGCGCACGCCGCGACTGACGTGCAGGAGAATCTCCGGCACGAAACACAGCACGGAGGAAACCTTGTCTGCCATGTTCTCCGTCGGGTGATAATGCCCGGCGTCGAGGCAGACGAGCGTTTGATTCTTCACGGCGTAGCCGAGATAGAATTCGTGCATGCCCACGGTGTAACTTTCCGCGCCGATGCCGAAGAGCTTGCCTTCGACGGCATCGAGGTTGTGTTTCGGGTTGAGCTTCTTCTTGAAGATGGCGTCGAGTGATTGTTCGAGGCGTTCACGTGGACCACGACGGTCGGCGGGCGTGTCCTTCATGCCGTCGGGAATCCAGACGTTGGTGACCGTGGGCGAACCCAAGGCTTTGCCCATCGCAGCGCCGATCTCACGGCTGGCCTGGCAATGCTCGATCCAAAACTGGCGGATGCCCTTGTCGTGATGCGAGAGCGTGAAACCGCTCGCCGACTTGGGATGCGAGAAGCAGGTCGGATTGAAATCCAGACCGACGCGCTGGGACTTGGCCCACTCAATCCAGTTCTTAAAATGCTTCGGTTGGATTTCATTTCGATCCACCTTCTTGCCGCCGAACTCGCCGTAGAAGGCGTGCAAGTTCAACCGATGCTTGCCGGGGATGAGCGCGAGTGCTTGATCCAGGTCGGCGCGGAGTTCGTCCGGCGTGCGGGCTTTGCCGGGATAATTTCCGGTGGACACAATTCCACCAGTCAGTGCACCGCCAAAATTCTCGAAACCGCCCACGTCATCACCCTGCCAGCAGTGCAGCGAGACGGGCACTCTGGCAAGTTGCTTGAGGACGGTGTCGGTGTTGACGCCGAGTGCTGCGTAACGTTCTCGTGCGAGTTGGTAGGCGGCGGAAATTTGTTTTGCGTTCACGGGCAAAGCGTAGCCGGGCGCAGACGGGATTTTCGAGTCTTAAATCGCACAGAGGTGCGTGCCGTGTTGCGTAGTATTGTGGGGGTTCATGCATTGGCGTGTCGGGATTGGAGACGCCGCCGAGAGACGAGTGGAGTGCGTCGCGCGTGGGTTTGTCGCGCAGGAGCGGGCGGTGGTCTTTGGTGGAGAAAACGAGATGAATGTAAACGGCGGAAAGGGATTGTGGCATGACGCAAGGGTGGGGAGCGTGGTGTCGTTTGCCAATCCCTTTGGGA
>CAMCWI010000240.1 GCA_945882065.1 Akkermansia muciniphila | reverse complement strand
ATAGCCCCAAGTCAAACCAACGGCTGTCCCTTGGTCGAGGGCTTTCGTCGGCCTTCGCTACGCTCAGGCCTCCTCAACCCCTCGACCAAGGGACAGTTCCAACCGCCATATCACCGGTCCCCTTTTGAACTCGCAGCCGTCCCCTTTTGTTCCCGCCCCGACAGACATTTGAGGTGTGACTATTCCAGCGAGAAGACCACGCGCGCTGCACCTTTGCTCGCGGAATCCTCCGGGCTGCGCATCGTGACGAGCAGTCGCGCGCCCTCGATCTTGCCCGACTCCAGAAGAAATCGCTGCACCACTTCGACGCGGCGTTGCATCAGCGATCTCAAATTTTCGCCGCTCACGGGCACGGTCTTCGCGAGACGTGTTTCCAGTTCGTCGCGGATCAATTGACGTTCGGTCTTCGGCTTGGCCGCGCCGGTGCTGCCGCCTTTCTGAGTGAGTCGCGCGGCGAGTTGCGCAAGGGATTTACTTTCGCGCATCAGTTGGCTTGCGCCTTTTCGCGATTCTGCTTTCTCAACTTGCGCAGCCTCCAATGCTCCAGCATCACTCGGCGAGTTGGTGGCAACTGCGGCGGCGAGTGCCTCGCGCAGCGCAATCTCCGGCGTGGTGTTGAACGCCGTCTTGTAAGCCGCGCGCAGGAGATCATCGTAGTCGCCGTCTTCCAGTCTTAATTGTTCGATCGCTGGCGCTGGCTTGCCGCGCGCCACCAGTTGTTGGATATGCAAGACCTTCATTTTCTCCATCACCTTTTGTCGTCCGAGTGCATCCGTGTCTGCGTCTGGATCAAACGTCGCACCGATCTCCACATCCAGAGCGGGGCGATTCGTCAACGCAATCGAGAGCTTCATCAGTTTGTTCGTCTGGCTTTCGCTCAAGTCGGCGCGGCCCGGAGCGAATTCGACGAACTGCATGTCATCGCCGCCACCCACCAACGCGCCGAGCAATGAGAACGGCGACGTGGCGACTTTCAGGATGAGATTCTTGAACACATTTCCCACCAAACCCCAGACGCTGAACTTCGGATCGTCGAGGCTGCCTTCGATGGGCATGTTCAGATCAATGCGACCATTGATGTCTTTGAGCAAGCCCACGGCGAGTTTCACCGGGAGTTTGGTGGCATCGGGGCTGTTGTTCTTCGCGCCAAAAGTGAACCGATCCAACGTCACGATGTTCTCCGCCTTGAGCACGCGTTGCTCGATGTTGTAACGCAGGTCGAGTGTGAGCTTACCCTTGTTGATCGGACGACCGACGAATTTTTCCATGTAAGGACTCAGCGGCGTGAGGTCGGTGTTGGTGAATGCGATCTTCAGATTGATGAACAGATTTTTGGGATCGGGCGTCACCTCGCCAGAAATTTCAAACGGAGAAAGCGCGCTGACCTTGCCGCGAATATCCACGCCCGCTTTGTTTGCTCCGGGCATGCCGATGTTCCTGATCGTGCCCGTGAACTCCTCGATGCTCGTCTGAAAATGATTTGGTAACGAGTCATCAGCCACCCGGATTGAATTATTTTCCAGCACGAGCGCGCCGACTCGGATGGGGAAAGGCTCATTGACTGCTACGTTTGTTGTCTGAACAGAACTTGCTTCATTTGTTGCGGCTGTTGGTTTCGTTTTGGGCAACGCTGCGACGTTCAACACGCCGTTGGAGCTCACCACGAAATTATTTCGCGCATCGGTGAACTTCACTTCTTCAATCGAGAGCGCGTTTGTCTGGAACGAGAAATCAATCCCACGCACCGCCAGATTTTTCCAGGACGATAGCTCGTGATACGAGATCGTGTCAGACGATGCGAAGTTGGTGACGCCGACATTCCCGGTGAAGTGGATTTGCGGCTGTGCAGATGGATTGAACTTCGCCTCGCCATCCACACTCACGCCGCCGGAGTGGACGACGAGGTTCAGGTGCTGGCCGATGTAAGGCTGCAACGGCACGATGGCCGTCTCACTGACGCTGATCGTGGCGGTGATGTCTGGCGGCATCAACGTGCCGCGCGATTTCACACTGACCGTGCCGCCGCCGCGCCAGTTGAACGCGAGCGCGACCTCCACTGCGGTGTTCGTCTCTGTGGAAAATCCTTTCACGTTCAGACGCAACGCGTCCACGCCAAGCTCCGCGACGCTTGGTGTGGAATGATCTTCTACCGCGATGTTAAAGCCTGCGATGTCGAGTTCGGCAAGGTCGAATCGCCACGGAGCGGAAGGCTCAGGCATAGCGTTGGTCGCGGCAATCGCAGATGCGTGATTGGTTTGCGCGATCAGATATTTCAAAGCCGTGAGCGAACCGTCAGCTTCGCGACTAATGAGTGTCGAGCCACCATTGAGCGTCACCAATCCCACGCGCGCCACTCGACCGGTGAGAGTTGCGCTGGCGTTCGTGACAATGAATTGATTCATGCCGAACAGCGTGGCGTCTGAGCCGGGTGGCTTCACGAGTAGATTACTCACGCGCAACGTAGCGTTGGTGACATCAAGCTCCAGCGGTGAGCTTGCGGCATTCACGCGATAGTCTGCCCCGACATCAATTTTCCCCGCCGCCACCTGCACCGTGCTGAACTGCGCGAGATACGCCGCGTACTTGCCGGGCGAAATCCCGGTGAGGTCGAATCGCCCGGTGGATTGCGGCGGATTGACGGAGATGCGACCCGACCACGCGAAGGATTCGCCGTCGCTTGTGGTGGCGACAAATGTGTAAGGCCCATGTCCGTCACGGCGCGTGGTGAAATCAGTGACAGCAAGATTGATCGGGCCATAATGAGCATCGAAGCGCGGTGCAGTCGTCTCATCCGCAAACGAGACGACGGCGTTCGTGATGAGCAATGATTGAACGAGGATGGCTGGCGGAGCGGAGGGAGGATTTGTGGCGGGCGCGGAATTTGTCCCGACCAGATTGGAGAAATTGAATCCTCCTTCCGCGAGCCGGACGAGTTTCGCCGTGGGATGAACGAGCCGGATGTCGCCGAAAGTCCATGCGCCACGGAACACGGAGGAGAGTTGAAAGTTCACGTAAAGTTCATCAAACGCGGCGAACGGTGCGCCGTTGGATTCCGTGAGGGACAATCCGCGCACAGTCAGCGAGAGCGCGTAAGGATTCATCCGCACCTGCTTCACGTCTGCGATGCGGTGGGTGAGCGCGGGAAGTTGTTTGCGCAACTGCCACTTGATGATGGCGGGCAGGACGAGGAAACCGACGACCGTGTAGATCAGCAAGCCGATGAGACAACGCTTCCGCCACTGTGAGCGAGGGGGAGTCGGTTTGGTAGCGGGCGTGATCAATGGTTGAGTCTGCGGCGTCTGGTTGTTCTTTTTGCGTTTCATCTTGCGCGGAATGGGCGCAAACCAAGCTAAGGAATTCGCGGCGAACAGCAAGCTTGGGAGAGTGGCGGCAACAGAAAGTGGCGGTCACGGGTATTGACGGAGATACGGATGTGACTGAAAGACCAGCCCCAGCGCATGAAATACTCGGAAGCGGTGGAATAATCTGGTGTGCTGCGGCTGGTGCTGCCGCACACCGCAGCGCTCCAGTTAACGTGCGTTTGCCAAATCTATTTTGAAGACGCGCCCTAGCTGCTAGCATCGCTCCATGCGAATTCTTGGTCTGGATCACGGAACGCGCCGCGTCGGTGTGGCGGTGAGCGATGAGATGCACTTGATCGCGCAACCGCTCGAATACATCGCGCCCGAACCGTTCGCGGATTTCTTGAAGCGATTGAAGGAGATTCTCGCAGAGAGAGAAGTTGGACTCATCCTCATAGGAATGCCACGCAACATGGACGGCAGCTACGGCCCCGCCGCGCTCAAAGTGCAGGAGTTCACCGCCGCATTGAAAGCCGCTGTGACTGTGCCGCTCAAGTTGTGGGATGAACGCCTGACCACCAAGCAGGCTCAAATGTATTTGATTCAGGGCGGCGTGCGCCGCGACAAACGCAAGGAGAAGGTGGACAAGACGGCCGCAGCGATCCTTTTGCAAAGCTACCTCGACGGGCTTCACTGAAACTTTTTCAACCACGAATGGATACGAATAACCACGAATGGAATCGGGACATGACGCTAATTTCGCGAATTGGCGCGAATTGGAATTTCATTCGCGATAATTCGTGTAATTCGCCTCAAAGTTTTTTTGATTCGTGTCCATCCGTGTTCATTCGTGGTTAGCTTCTCCTGTGGACACGCTCAAATTCAAACTCACCATCGCCTACGATGGCGCGGCGTATCAGGGCTGGCAGGTTCAGAAGACCGGCACTGGCGTGCAGGAAAAAATTGAGCAAGCCATCGGGAAACTGTTCACGAGCAAACCGCGCCTCCACAGTTCGAGCCGCACGGATACAGGTGTTCACGCGCTCGGAATGGTAGCGCATTTTGAGTTACCGAGTTCTGAATTTAAGCTGCCTCCGCGTCGTCTTGCTCTCGCCATCAACGCCAATCTGCCGAATGACATCCGCGTGCTGGCGGCTGTTCGTGCGCCTGCAAAGTTTCACGCGCGGTTCGACGCCACGGGCAAGCAATACCGTTATCACGTCTGGAATCATCCGGCCATGAACCCGCTGCTCCGCCACACGGCTTGGCAGGTTCCGCAAAAATTGGACATGCCCGCGATGCGCCTAGCTGCGAAGTTGTTCGTGGGGCGACACGACTTCCGCTCGTTCACGGCGAATCGCGGCGACAATCTGGAAGACGCGGTGCGGCAACTGACTCGTTGCGACATCAAACGCAGCGGCGCGCACTTCACGTTCATCATCGAGGGCGACGGTTTTCTCTACAAGATGTGTCGCGGCATCGTGGGCACGCTGGTGCAGGTGGGTTACGGCCGGTTTCCAGCAAGCGAGATCAAGACAATGCTCGCACACAAGAACCGTTGCTCGGCGGGAATGAATGCACCCGCGCATGGACTGGTGTTGTGCAAAGTATTTTATGGGAAAGCACCAGGAGACAAACACTCGAAGAGTGACAACACACAAGCACGCGGGTAGGGCGCGTCACTCCGTGCGCGCCGTCGTCTGGCTGGCACTGGGCGGCGCGCACGGAGTGACGCGCCCTACCTTTGCAGCCGAATTTGGAGCTTGGCGTTTGGGTTTTCTCTGGAGCTTGGAGCTTGGATGTTGGAACTTTTGTAATGCACATCGTGCTTCTCGAACCTGAAATCCCGCCGAACACAGGCAACGTGGCGCGGCTTTGCGCGGCGACGCAAACGACGTTGCATCTGATTGAGCCATTCGGTTTCAAACTGGATGACGCGTCGCTCAAACGCGCAGGCATGGATTACTGGCAACACGTCGCGTGGCATCGCTGGGCCAACTGGCGCGAGTTCGAAGCAAAGCTTCCGACGGACGCGCGGCTGTGGTTCGTCGAGTCCGACGGACCGAAGCTCTACTCGGAGGTCGCGTTTGCGCCGAACGATTATCTTGTGTTTGGGCGAGAGACAGCGGGCTTGCCAAAGCAACTGCTCGAACAAAACCGCGAACGCTGGCTGCGCATACCGATGTTCAATCCCGAAGCGCGCTCGCTAAATCTGTCGAATTGCGTGGCATTGGTTTTGTTTGAAGCGCTCCGGCAAAACGGATTCTCCGGCGGCAAGTGATCTTTGGTTGCCTCAACTCAAAATGAAACCTTCGGTTATAGATAAAACAAAAAGCGACGAATCGGCGACACGCGCGAATCCCACCGGCATTGTGTTTTACGACGGCGTGTGTGGCTTGTGCGACAGCACCGTGCAATTTCTTTTGAAACGAGAC
>CAMCWI010000239.1 GCA_945882065.1 Akkermansia muciniphila | reverse complement strand
TGGAAAAAGTTTCATCACGGCCCCACGAGGAGGTGATGTGATCGAAGATCATGTCGTGACCGTTGGCGATGCCCATCGCGTCTGTGCCGCTTGTACCGGTAATGCCCTGCCGCACGCGGATGAAGCGGGCGATATTGTTGTGCAAGCCGAAGAACGAAAGACCGTCGCCATAGATTGTGACGCCATCGCTGGGCGCGGTCTGGCTGGCGATGGTGATGTTGGGCTGGGGCGCGTAACGCGGTGCTTGATAATCAATCACCCCGCCGACATCGAAAACAACGGTGCGTCGAGAAACGCTGACTGCATCGCGGAACGATCCCGCGCCGGAATCCGCCAACGTGGTGACGTGCTACACCGAGCCGCCGCGTCCGCCGATGGTGAATTTGCCGAAACCTTGCGCGCCGGGGAAGGCGGGGAGTTAGGCAGGAGTGTTTGCTGCAGAGCAAATGAGCAAGAAGGACGCGAGGACAGGGCGGGTATAGCGGAAGGGAGAGGGTTGATTCATGGTGCGTCGTGAGTCACATCTTAGCCTGAACAGTCCATTCCCGCATCCCGAATCTTTTGACACCCGAATCTTTTGCAGAACTGAGTGAAAACTGTGCGGTGGAATCAGGTTCGGCGATAGGTGCAGATGAATTGATTCGCTTCGGCATTGGCGTGTGACTGTGACTGCTAGTCACTGCGTCGGCTTCGCCTGTTGCTTCGCAGCTTCGGCTTTCTTGGCTTTGGCAGCGTTGCTGTAGGTTTGGTAGAGTTTTTTCCAATCACGTCCGTTGGCGTTGAGATATTGCTCGGACTTGGTCTTGTAGATTTCAAAGATGGCCGAAATCTGGGTCATGGCCTTGTAGTCCACGGCTTCCTCGCGCTTGCTTGAGAAATGCGAGAATCGTTTTCTCCTCATCCGCAGTCAGGTCTGGCACGATGGCTTTGTAACCCTTCATGGTGAACGCGACTTTGCCCACGGTGTGTTTATCGAGAACGGCTTCGACTTGTTCCGCGCTTAATTCACTTCGCAAACCAGCCATCATATTTTCGTGAACCGTCTTTGGCATCGCAGAGTTGGCGATGATCTGGCGATCCAGCGTGGAGAGGGGTTTGCCAGTGACGGGATTGATGCCCGCAGGGACGGTGGTGTGCGGGTTTTCGTTGTGCCAGTCGCGGATGGTCTTGAGATGCGTGGTGATGATGGTCGCCACGCGTGAGGACTTGGGGGAGTCGGCAAGTTTGAGCGATGCGACCCATTCGTCGGCTTTCTTTTCCTGATCGACGTCCGACTTGGCGGTGGCTTCGGCGGCTTTGGTGTAAGCACTCTTGGGACTATCGGCGGCAGGTTGTTCCTGACTGAACGCGGTGAAAGTGTTTGTGCCAAGGGCGAGCAATATCGCCAGCATTGCAGGGGAGAGAGTTGATTGGTTCATGGTTCGTTGTTGGAAGTATGTCGATAAAAACTATTCAACGTCAGCCGAGAACTAGAGGCCACCGATGAGAAGAAAACTTCAATAGCGACAACAGCAAACAACACGACTTGGCCACCTGTCAGGGTTTTGCCCCTTAACCCTGACCGCACAAACATGCTGCGAAGATTCCAGTTCGGGTGATTGCTCAAACTGACCGCATCGTCCAGAGTGCAACCTGTGATTCACCCGATTTATTCTATTCAACGTCGGCAACAACTTGCCGATGTTCGCCTCAGTAGGTTTTCGTTTCTGGCGGTTGTCGCAGCGTGCGCTGTCGCCTTTGTAGTTTCGTCCTCCGCGCAATCCTCCCGGCCCGGCATGGGCGCGACGCCGTATGCCGACGGCGGCGTCACAGGCGTGACATTTCGTGTCTGGTCGCCGAACGCAACCAACATCGCGGTGCGCGGTTCGTTCAACGGTTGGGACAGCACTGCGATGACGGAGCAAGGCACGACGGATTTGTGGTCGGTGGATGTGCCTGGCGTGACGAATCGGAGCGAATACAAATACATGATCAACGGCGTGCATTGGTGGAAAGACCCGCGCAGTCGCCAAGTCACCACCAGTGGCTACAACGCATCTGGCGCAAACTCCATCGTGTATTTCCCGTCAGCGTTCAACTGGCTTGGTGATACGCGGCTGCCGGTGAACTCCTCCAACCTCGTCATCTACGAGATGCACGTTGGTTCGTTCTACGATCCAACTCCGGGGTCTGGTGGTCCCGGGAAATTTACGAATGCCGTCGCGAAGCTCGATCATCTCGCCGCGCTCGGCATCAACGCGGTTGAGTTGCTGCCCATCGCGGAGTTTCCCACGGATAACAGTTGGGGCTACAACCCGGCGGATATTTACGCGGTGGAGAACAACGGTTACGGCGGGCCGGATGGGTTGAAGACTTTTGTCCGCGAGGCGCACGCGCGCGGCATCCGAGTCTTGCTCGACGTGGTTCACAATCACTACGGCCCAAGCGATCTTGAGCTTTACGGCTTCGATGTCGGATCGGCGAGTCGGTCTTATTTCTACACGAACGCGAGCATCTGTTGCACGCCGTGGGGTGATCGTCCCAACTACGCCAACACCAATGTGCGTTCCTTCATCAGTGATAATTTCAAAATGTGGCTAGACGAATATCATGTGGACGGATTCCGATGGGACGCCGTGGGTGCGATGCGGGGATACGACGCAGGAGGCGGGAATTACGTGACGATCCCCGAAGCGGGCACTCTGATTCAGTCCATCAACTCCACGATCATTGACAGCAACGCCATCAGTATCGCGGAGGATGACTCGTCCGGCATGGGATTCGATGGCGAATGGGCGCACGGGTTCGGCGGAACGCTGATCAACGAGATCGTCAAGACCACCGATGCGAGCCGTGATATGAATGCGTTGTCGGGCGCGATGACGGGATCGGGCTTCTTCCGAGTGTTGTTCGCGGAAACGCACGATCTCGTCGGCGATTTGAACGGCGTTGGCAATCAGCGTTTGCCCAAACGGATTGATTCTGCGAATCCCGGCAGTTACGCCGCGCGCAAACGCTCCATGCTCGCCGCCGCCGCCATGCTGACGTCGCCGGGCGTCCCAATGCTGTTCATGGGACAAGAAATGTTGGAGGACGTGCAGTTCAGTTCCTCGTATCCGTTGGATTGGACGCACGCAACGACTTATTCCGCCGTGACAAATTTCTTCCGCGACATGATCTATCTGCGACGCAATCTCGACGGTGTCAGTGCTGGACTCACCGGGCCGAGCATGACGTGGCACGTTCAACGCAACGATGCGCCGTGGAAGCTGCTCGCCTTTCATCGTTACGGTGCGACCGCCAACGATCAGGTGATGGTCGTCATGAATTTCACGAGCAATGCGATTCCTGAATTCATCATCAATTCGTGGCCCGCGAGCGGTGCATGGTATGTGAACCTCAATTCCGACTGGACGAAATACGGCAGCGACTTTGGCAACTACGGTAGTTCACTCGTGAATGTCACCGGAAGCAGCGGCGCGATCGCCATAGGGCCGTACAGCGTTTTGGTTCTCTCGCGGCAGGCGTTGCCCGGTCTGGATTCCGACGGCGATGGATTGCTCAATGGTTGGGAGCAGACGTATTTCGGCAGTCCAGTGGCTGGCGTTGCGACTTCCGACAGCGATGGCGATGGCGCAAACAATCTTCACGAACAAGCTGCCAACACGGCACCGAACTCCGCTGCTTCCGTCCTAAAATTCACCAACATCCAACACACTGGCGCAAACGTGGCGTTGCAATGGACGGGCGGACAATCCGTCAAGCAACTCATCCAATACGCGACCACTCTGAGCGGTCCGTGGACGGCCATCTTCACCAACAACCCGCCGACAGCGATCACCAACTCGCTCATCGTTTCCAACGTGGTGAGTTCACCGCGCTACTATCGGGTTCAGATTGCACCGTGACGGCAGGTGCTGGACGGGGCAAAAGTTTTCACACGAATTCTGTTCTGACCTTTTCCAATTCGTGATAATTCGCGTAATTCGTGTCAAACAAGTTTCGGATTCGTGTGAATTCGTGTCCATTCGTGTTTGTCCCGGTACAAAAAAACTGGGGGCTGGTGCGAGCCAGCCCCCAGAAACCAAACCCAGTAGAGAAGAGCATCAGGCTTTCACCTAATACATACTAGCGGAATCAAGGAGGGACTTTCGTTCGCGCGCTGAGGCGCGACCGGTGAGAAATACAGCGCCGCCTCTTTCGAAGTTGAACGTTGCATTTTCATGCGGTTGGAAAAGCAGGCGACATACCATCGCTGTTCTTCTTGGAAAATCGCAGTGTTGATGTGAAGTGTTGTCTCGTTGGCGGACAACACTGTCTCTCGCAGACTTAGCTGATGAATTCTGCTCCCGGATTTCCCCCGGTCATCTACCGGGGAAGCGGTCCAGTTTCGGAAGTTGATTCACGCGTTCATCTGGCTTGAAGTTCACCTGGCCGCGCACGACTGTGAATTTTGTTTTGCCGGAATAGGCGGCGGCTTGGAGTGTTTCCCACGGCGTCAGATTCCATGCGGCAAACGTGTGGCGATAGAAATGCCAGCTCTCTTTGGTGCGCGGAAACGGCCAAAGCGTCGGACTGATTTTCTTTTGCGTCACGGCAAGGAACTGTGTCCAGTCGCGATCCAGCATCAGCAGATGCGGCAACGGTTTTCCCGTCTTGAGTTTCTCCGCTGTCTTCTCGTGTTGTATCTTGATGTCCAAGTCCAACACGTCCTCACAGGAGTAAATAAGAAGGAACGCACCCCGGTTCGTGATGTGTAAAGGAGATTGGTTTTTGAGAGCGGTGACGGCGTCGAGCATCGTAGGGCTTGCATTGGTCAAAGCAACGTGAACGCGGCGGAAGAAGTAAAGTTCGTCCGTGGCGCCCGGCATGAAGATGAGTGCCTTCACAGCGGCGTTGGATTGGAATCGCGCGAGCAACACTTCGGCACAGTTGGTTTGGTTAAGGACGCTGATGTTCGTGCCGAGCGGCATTGCAGCGAGTGCTTCGGGCCAATGGGTTTCGTCAGCAAAGGCTGTGAAACAATTTAGCAACAGCGCGAATCCACAAGTCAACGAGCGGAGTGTGCCCGTCCTCGGGCGCAGTTGCGGCGTGGAATTGCGAAGCACGTTTGAAATGTCACGCTGCTGTGCCCGGGGACAGGCACGCTCCGGGGCTGGTTGTTCGAATCGGGCGTTCAGGAGCAGGCGGAGCATTTGTTCAAAAGGTAAGTTGCGCGACGCGTTCCTGGATTTGCGCGAGCCAACGTTCGTAAAAGCTCAATAGCCGCCAGATGCTCAACAGCCGATCCGTCTGCATGGACTTGGCCGATTGCCAATCGGCATCGAGCGTCTTTAATTCTTTGAGCAAAGCCTCGCGACGCGGAGAAATGTTGTGACTAAGTTCGTTGAGTTGTTCGACACGTTCCATGCCGCGCTCGAAAAGCTGCACCTGAATCAATGGCGATGTGGCTTGGGCTTTCTCGCCGAGAAAGGCATCCACCTCGCGGAACGCTTTACCGACGGCGAAAAACAACTCCATGAGATCGTCTGGGACGTTGGTGAGGTCGGAAGGTTTTGCTCCGAGTTCAAGTTCGAGCAGATGTCGGATGCGGCTGCGCGGTTCGCGGAGACATTGATAAGCGGCGTTGAGTTCGGTGTAGCGTTGGTTGGCTACGAGTTTGTCACTCTCGGATGCGTTATGGACTCGATCAGGGTGAACTTCGGATGACACCGCGAAGAACATTGTCTTGAGCGTGTCCGCATCGAGCCACGGACGGCGGG
>CAMCWI010000238.1 GCA_945882065.1 Akkermansia muciniphila | reverse complement strand
TGTCCGATGGAATCTGACTGCAAGCACGCCTACGCCGCCTTCAAGCAGCTTCTTATCGAACACACGAACGCTTCGGTTCAGACGCTGAGCGCCACGGCGGGGAAAATTTCTTCCATTTCCAAACCGGTTGTCCCACCTGCGACGTTCGGTGATTTGGTCAAATCCAAGTTGGATCGCAAGCTGACGCGGGAGGAATCGAGCTATCTTTTCAACGTCCACAACCTGTTCCGCCAATCACAGGGTGGCGGGTTGTTCTACGTCTCCGCGCTCGAAGTACTCGGACTGCGGACTTCTGGAGGTTATTGGCATCGGCTTGAGATGTATCCCAGCCTGCCCCGCACGGAGCAGGAATTCTGGAATTACCTCGCGCTTTACATCACGGAGAAGTTGAAGAGAGCGATCCCGGATTTTCTTGAACCTTTCACCGACCTTGATGAAGCGCGAGAGAAGACGCGTCGGCATCAGCGCGGGTTGGACATCGAACGCTGGAATCAAACTTTGTCGCGGTTGAGCGATCCGATTTCCGAACGCGCTGAAACGTCTGAAACCATCACACCAGTGGAACTTCGTTTGCGGTTCGATTCCAAGGAGGCTTGTTTCGAGTGGCGTGAAGGCGGTGGCGCGTGGAAGGAGATCAAGGCGCGGAAGCATCAGAGCTTTGATACGTCTCACGCGTCGCGGCTTTCGCCAGAATCAATGTTGTTGTGGCAGCCGTTCTTCAACAAGTCTCTTGTGTCCTATTCCACGTCGTTGAAATACACGGACGAGTGGATGATGACGCAGACGGCGCGCTGGTTGCGTCAGCCAAATCTGCGTCCGTTGCTTGTGGGTGATGATGGCGAGCCTCTTGTTTTCCACGATGCACCGCTCCGCTGGCAAGTCGGGCAACCGGAAGAAAAGGACGGCGACTATTCTTTCTCGCTGAAACGCGCCAACGGCGAGCCTCTGCCGGAAGTCTGGTTCGTCACGGAAACAAAGCCCGTGCTGTATCTCACGCCGCTCGGCGTGTTCAATGGCCCGCCGTTCGAGCAGCATCTGATGTCGCTCGACAAGCCGACGTTGATTCCCGCAAAGGCGTTTGAGTCGGCGGGCGGGTTGCGACTGGCGGATCGTTTGCAAGTTGAGCCGCCGCCGCGTCTGGCCGAGCGCGTTCAGACGATCAAACTCCTTCCGTGCATCGTGGCCGAAGTCAGGAAGCCTTACGCGGGAAGTGAAATTGAACATTGTTATGTGGATGTGATGGGCGCGTCGGACGACGGGGAATTTGTCGAGCGGCTGAAACTCAATGGCTGGATGCCCGCAGAAGAATCGAAATCGAGCTTCGAGCCACCCAAGAATGTTCTCCGGCGGATGGATCGTTCTGCGCTCGGCGGTTTGATTCCTACGCTCGAAGACGCCGGTTTCAAATGGGAATATAACGCGCAACGTTGGACATTGAAGCTCTCGAAGAAGTTTGCCGAAACATTCGTCCCATTCCTCAAAGCGTTACCGCTGGGCACGCGCATCGAACTGCGCGGCGAACTGGCTTCGTTCCAGAATGCTGAGGTCGCTGGGAAAATCCGTCTTGAAGCAAGTGAAGACGGCATGGATTGGTTCAACCTCCAGGTGATCGTGGACGTAAACGACGTGACGCTCACCAAGGCCGAGATCAAATTGCTACTTGATGCCAAAGGCAAATGGGTGCGACTCGACGATAAAGGCTGGCGCAAGCTTGAGTTCACGTTGAGCAAGGAAGAAGACGAAGAGCTCGCGCGCCTCGGCCTCACGCCGCATGAACTTACAAGCGAACCGCAACGGCTTCACGCGTTGCAACTCGCGGACAAAGCGTCGCGCAAGTTCCTCCCGGCGGAAACGTGCGACCGCATTGAGCGTCGCGTTACCGAGATTCAAGCGCGCGTCACGCCGGAATTGCCGGTGGAGATTCAGGCCACGCTGCGACCGTATCAACTCGAAGGCTTTCACTTTCTCGCCTATCTCAGCACGAATCGTTTCGGCGGCATTCTGGCCGATGACATGGGGCTGGGGAAAACCGTGCAGACGCTCGCATGGTTGGCGTGGCTGCGAAATTCGTCTCTCAACTCTCAACCGTCAACCATCACTCCGTCTTTGGTCGTCTGCCCCAAATCCGTGGCCGACAACTGGCGCGCCGAAGCGGAACATTTTTATCCCACGCTCAAAGTCCGCGTCTGGGGCGCGAGCGATCTCAAATCATTCCCTGGGATGCTGCACACGGCGGATCTGCACGTCTTGAATTACAGCCAACTCCGGGTCGTGGGTGAAGAGTTGATTCGCGAAAAGTTTCACGCCGTCATTCTCGATGAGGGGCAATACATTAAGAATCCCTCGTCGCAAACGGCGTTGGTGGCAAAGTCTCTGCGCGCGGAACACCGACTGATTCTCTCCGGCACGCCGATTGAAAATCGTCTGCTCGATCTCTGGAGCTTGATGAGTTTCGCCATGCCTGGCGCGCTCGGCAATCGCGCGGAGTTCGGACGGATGTATGACGCGAAGGGCGATCCGTTCGCGCGTCAACGTTTGTCCGCGCGCGTGCGGCCATTCCTGATCCGACGCACCAAGGCGCAGGTCGCGCGCGACTTGCCAGATCGCATGGAGGAAGATTTATTCTGCGAACTCGAAGGCGAACAGAAGACTCTTTACCGCGCCGAACTCAAGCGCGCCCAAGCCATGTTGCTCGGCGTGAAAACGGCGGCGGCGCTGAACAAACAGCGGTTCAACTTCCTCACCTCACTGCTGCGACTACGACAGATTTGTTGCCATCCGCGCCTCGTGAAGCCCGACTCGAAAGCAGCGAGCGCGAAGGTGGAGGCATTGATCGAAACCCTCGAACCTCTCATCGAAGAAGGCGAGAAGGTGCTGGTGTTTTCGCAGTTTGTGGGGTTGCTCGACATCCTGCGCGATGAAATCAAGCAGCGTGGTTGGAAGCATTGGTATCTGGCGGGCGACACGGAAAATCGTGGCGATCTGGTGCGGGAGTTTCAAGCGGCGGAAGGAGCGGGCGTGTTTTTGATTTCGCTCAAGGCGGGCGGCTTCGGCCTGAACCTCACCGCTGCGAGCTACGTTGTGCTGTTCGATCCGTGGTGGAATCCTGCCGTGGAGAATCAGGCCATTGATCGGACGCATCGTATCGGTCAGACGCGCAAGGTCATGGCCTATCGGCTGCTGATCAAGGACAGCATCGAGGAAAAAATCCGCGCGTTGCAGAAGCAGAAGTCTTCGCTCGCCAACGATGTGCTGGGCGAGGAGAAGTTCTCGCAAAGCCTCAGCCTGGATGATCTCCAGTATTTGTTGGCGGGGTGAAGTGCAAAAATCTAAAACCCAATTGGACGATGAGAGGTAATACTTGACTGAAAAAAGCGTGTTAGGTCATTCTCGGGCTGAGATCGTATTTCCCAGTAATGGTTTGTATGAGCTTCAATGCGTCGCATGAATAAACGAAAGCAATCCATCAACCCGGAAGCGGGGCAGCCTGCGTTCACGTTGATTGAACTGCTCGTAGTCATTGCAATCATCGCAATTCTGGCCGCGATGCTTCTTCCGGCGATGGCTTCCGCCAAGAGAAAAGCCCAGCAGGCCAACTGCATCAGCAACCTGAAACAGATCACACTATCGGGCTTCATGTATGTTCAAGATACCGGACGGTTGTTTGCCTATTATCCCTACGATCCAACCTACGCGAATACTCTCTGGATGGGCAGTTTGATCCGGTATCATGCACAAGTTAACAATGTTCGAATCTGCCCGACGGCTCCGGCAAACAAACCATCCATCGGGGCCGGCACGGCCGACCTTGCTTGGCGGTGGAACTCCACACCCGTCATGCGCGGGAGCTATGCGGTGAACGGCTGGCTGTATGAGCAGGATCCCTTCTCAACGGGTTTGCAGTTCAAGACGGAGGCCGGCATTCAAAAACCTGCGCAGACGCCGGCTTTTGGTGATTCCATCTGGGTAGACGGCTGGCCGACGTCAATTGATGGCCCGGGTTTCAGTCTTTATTCGGGCAAAATGAACAGTGGACCCATCGGCGGCATGGGGCGATTTGCGATTGCGCGACACGGTGGCCGCGGCCCAAATGTCAACGCCACGGCAACCACAGGCCGACGCATGCAGGGCGCAATCAACCTGGCATTCGTTGATGGCCACGCGAGCTTGGTGAAGCTGGACGATCTCTGGAAACAATCCTGGCACCGAAATTACGTGCCGTTTCCGACTACGCCACCCCCGGAGTAGATCGGGCGTCAGTCATCGCAGTCGTTGCCGATGGATTCTGTTGGCCATCCCGACACCGATTCCTCCGCCAAAGCAATTTCATCAGCAGTCTGTGGCTGGCGATGCAACTCGACAGCTTTGATCTGATTATCAGGCTCGTGGCGCTGGCGCTTTAAGGGCAGAAGCAAACCTTGGCACGATTGCCGATACAGGGTTGTTTCAAGCGCAAGATCGTTGTTGTCATCCGGCGACACCGAAAGAGGCCATAACATCTTGTCAAGTTTGTGGAGAACGTCTTGTTCTGATTCGAATAGGCGAAAGTTCTCGTCCATTTTTCGCTGGACGGACAGGGTGGCGAACAGGAATTTCAGTCAAACCAATCTGCGAACCAGCGATTGCAATCAAACAATACAGACGCGTCCTGGTTCTCAGGTGCAACCTCATCAATCTTATGGCGACTGATTTTGTCATCTGCACGCGCGAAACTTCGGGGAACAGTTTTATTCCTGAACCGGGCACGACCACGTTCCTCAAAGTGCCGGGCACCGCGCCCATCCCCAAGCCATCACACGCCGCGAATGTGGATGCGTGGATCCGCGAGATGTTCAAGCAAGCCATCTGGGGCAAAGATAGGCGCACCGGCGCACCGCGCGGAGACATCCTCGTGTTCGTGCATGGTTACAACAACGATCAAGATACTGTGATGCGACGGCAACGCCGTTTGAAGGCAGACCTCGCCACCGCAGGCTTCAAGGGCGCGGTGGTATCATTCGACTGGCCGAGCGCGAACATGGCACTTAATTATCTGGAAGACCGGCACGATGCCAAGCTCACGGCCATGCGGCTCGTGGACGATTGCGTCAAACTCTTTGCGGCACGACAGACACCAGATTGCTGCATCAACGTGCATCTGCTCCGTCATTCCACCGGCGCGTATGTCATCCGTGAATCGTTCGACGACGCGGACGATACCGAGATGACAAATGCATCGTGGATGGTCAGCCAGATCGCACTGATTGGCGCGGATGTTTCCAGCAGTTCGATGACGGCGGACAGCGAAAGTTCGCAATCGCTTTATCGCCACTGCACGCGGCTGACGAACTACTCCAACCGTGGCGACTCCGTGTTGAAGCTTTCCAACATCAAACGCGTGGGACTTGCCCCGCGCGTCGGTCGCGTCGGCCTGCCGGAGAATCATCCCGTCAAAGCGGTGGACGTGGATTGCAGCGATTATTTCAACCAACTCAACTCGGACGCCGCCATCAAAGCCGCCGACCAGCGCGAATCCATCGGCTCGTTCGATCATTCTTGGCACATCGGCAATCGCGTCTTCGCAGCAGACTTGTTCGAGACACTGCGCGGCGATCTGGATCGCGCCATCATTCCGACAAGGCGGCAGGATGGGGGGCGATTGAAGCTTCACCGAATTTCATAGAGGTCGGCAGACTGGCCAAAGAAATAATCTACGCGCTACCCTCTGGTCTGCTCTACAACCTCGGTGCCGCTGGCTTCACCGGTGCAGCCCAAGCGTGAACGCCCACCGTCTTGACCTTGCG
>CAMCWI010000237.1 GCA_945882065.1 Akkermansia muciniphila | reverse complement strand
GTCGGTTGAATCGCCTCACCGTAGAGCTTGTTGACGAGGGTGGATTTGCCGACGCCGGATTTGCCAATGAACGTCACGGTGCTGGTGGGCGTGATGTAATCGAGCAGTTGCTTGAGCGCCTTGCGGGTCTTCGCACTCACGGCCACGATCGGTGCGCCGCCCGCGCTGCGTTCGGTTGCGGTCATATACGCGTCGAGGTCGGAACAGAGATCGGTCTTGTTCAAAACGATGATAGGGCGCGCGCCGCCTTCGTGAACCATCGAGAGAAAACGTTCGAGCAGCCGGGCGTTGAAGGTTTCGTCGAGCGCGAGGACGACGAATGCGATGTCAATGTTGGTGACGAGAATCTGTTCCTCGGTTTCGCGCCCGGAAAATTTGCGGCACAACTTGGTGCGCCGGGGCAGCACGCCGTGGATCACAGCCTTGGCATCGCCAGGCGTGTGCTTGAACGCGACCCAGTCGCCGACCTTCGGCAACGCTGCATCGCCATCGGCATCGTGAAATAGTTTTCCGGCGATGCGCGCGAGCAATTCTCCCATCTCCGCGAAGATGACGTAGTGATGTTTATCCTGCACGGCCACGCGCCCTGCGCTCATACCGCGCTCGTGAAACGGTGCGAAGGCAGCGGCCAAGGATTCATTCCAACCAAGCCGACTGAGGGAAAATGCGGGGTCACTCATGGCCTCAATTCGTGCTCAACGCAATTCTACCGCTAACTGTTCGCCCAACGTCACTGCTTCGTTAACGGGTTGTTTTCCCTCAGCGCGTTTAGCCGGGCCGTCGTGGAAAGAGACAGCACGCATGGTAACTTTGTCGCCACTGATTTCCGCGTAGGCAGCCACAGGACTTTGGCAACCGCCGCCCATGCCGCGCAGAAAAGCGCGTTCAGCCGTGACAGCTTGAAAGGTGTCGTAGTGATTAAGTCGCTTACAAATCTTCGCGAGACGCTCATCGTTGGCGCGAATCTCGATGCCAATCGCGCCCTGCCCCACACATGGCAACATCGTTTCCACATCAATCACTGTGGCGAGCAATCCATCAGGAACGCCCTCGCCAGTGAGCTTGCCGTCGGGCGCGACGGTGAAGTTGAGTCGCGAAATTCCTGCGAGCGCGAGGACTGTGGCGTCGAGTTCAGCGCGTTCAGCAACCTTGCTCATGCGCGTGGTGACGTTGCCGCGTATCTCGACGATGTTCAGATCGGGCCGCGCGAGTTTCAACTGAGCCGCGCGCCGCGTGCTGCTGGTGGCGATAGTTGCGCCTTTGGGAAAGTCCGGGAGCTTGGCGTGCGGCTCGAAACCTCGACGCTCATTCCGGCCCGCCGCGCGATAAATCAGAACATCGCGCACATCTGCCCGTTCAGGCGTGGCGGCGAGAATCAATCCGTCGGGAAGTTCCGTGGGCAAATCTTTCAAGCTGTGAACCGCGAGATCGGCCTGGCCGTTAAGAAGTGCGACTTCGAGTTCTTTGGTGAACAAACCTTTTGGCAAACTCGGATCGGTCTTGGACATTGAAGCCGTTTGGAGTTTGTCGCCGGTGGTCTTGATAACTTTGAAATCGAAGTTCAGATCAGGAAAAGCAGCACGGCATTGGGCGAGAATAGCGTGCGTTTGCGCGAGCGCAAGCGCACTCCCGCGCGTGGCGATTATTATCGGACGACTTGTCGAATGGTTCATGCCTGAGAAGTTTCCTGTGAGTTGTTGACGCAACACGCAACACGCAACACGTCTCTTTGCAGCAACGGCTTTGCCTTTTCCTCGATGATCGCCTCACACTTCGCGATCTCCTCTTTGCGTTGGCCGAGGTAATCATTCGCGATGCTTTGCAGATCGTCCACGTTGTAGAGATAGACGTTGTCCATGTGGTTCACTTCCGGGTCAATGTCGCGCGGCACGGCAATGTCTATCAGGAGCAGCGGACGATTGCGCCGGAGTTTCATCAGTGGCTCAAGCTTGGCACAATCAAGAATGTGATGCGGCGCGGCGGTGCTGCTGATGGCGATGTCAACCTTCTCGAACTCGTGCGACCAATCATCAAACTTAACCGCACGACCACCGAGGTCTTTCGCCAAAGCTTCCGCGCGTTCAATCGAACGGTTCGCCACGACGATGCTTTTTGCTCCACGGGAGAGCAATGCGCGCGCGGTTTTCTCGCTGGTGTCCCCTGCTCCGATGACCATGACCTCGTGACCTTCGAGTGTGCTGAAAATTTTCTCCGCCAGTTCCACAGCCACAGATGCGACTGAAATACTGCCGCGCTGGATGTTGGTGTCCGTGCGGACTTGTTTGGCGACGTTGAACGCGCGTTGAAAGGCTTTGTTTAATCGCGCGCCAGTGTGTCCGCTTTGCAATGCGAGATCGTAGGCTTTCTTGAGTTGACCAAGAATTTCCGTCTCACCCAGAACCATCGAATCAAGTCCACACGCAACTTTGAACAGGTGATGGACGCTGTGCGGTTCGTGCAGCGAGTAAAGCTCCCGACCTTCCGGCACGGGCTGGGCGTGGACTGCTGCAAAAAAACTTTTCAAGTCGAGAATCGCCTGGGTCGGCTCGTTTGACGTGGCGATGTAAAGCTCCACGCGATTGCAGGTGGAGAGGATGACTGCTTCGGTGGCGAGTCCGTTGGCGCGGAGTTTTTTCAGCGCATCGGGAATCTTTGGTTCGGCAAAGGCGAATCGCTCGCGCAGTTCCACGGGCGACGTCCGATGGCTGAGTCCCACAACAACGATGCTCATTTTTGGTGCAAGGTTGAGAGGAGGTTCGTACCCCAGAATGTGAGCACGAGGAAGACAAAGATGCCGATGAGTCCGATGGCAAATCGTCGCCCGGTGAAAACGGCGCGCATGTGGCCGAACAGCAGTCCCGCGTACAGAAGCCACACAAACGCTGACCAGAGAACTTTCGTTTCTCTCCAGTAGATGACCCCCTCGTTGTGCGGCAGTTGTCCGCCTGCCGCAAGCCCGATGGTGAACAACACAAAGCCCACGAGCGCGAGACGCGAGGCGACTTTGTTCAGGCGTTCAATCGAAGGCAGCAGCGAGAGCATCGCGCGAAGTTTGTCGAACTTGAGATTGTGTTGTTGCGTCAGAAACATCGCCGATGCCGCAGCGCACAAACCGAACGCGCCGTACGCGAGCATAATGGTCGCGGCGTGAAGACTTCTCATGCCGCCGGAAAAAACTGGTTTGTCTCCGTGCGGCGGATCGAGCGATGGCATCAGAGCAAACACACCCACGATAAACAATACCGGCGAAACAAACGCGCCGATGAATCGGAAGCGACGCATCAAACCGAGGACGAGATACGCGAACGTGGTCGCCCAGGTGAAGAACATCATCGCCTCGAAAAGATTGTTGACCGGACAACGGTTGAGCGAGAAGCCGCGTTGAAACAGTGCGGTGCTATGCAAAGCGAACGCGCCGAGCAGCAGGAGATAATTGACGCGATCATCCCGGCGGAATCCTTTCCGCCAGAGAAACACCGAATAAATCATGCTCACGCCGTAAAGGATTACAGCGAGCAGGAAAAGATGTCGGTCAGAGCCGTTACTTGTGAACCATTCCACACTGATAGGTTAAACAGCGGGAACTGTGGAGCAAGAGACAATTGCGCCCGGAGTGCCAGCGGAATGTGATACTCCAAAGCTTGAATTTTTCCCGCGCTCGTGTGTCCTGTGCGCGTGCTGACGACGATACGCCGGGCGGAATACTTTGAACTGATAGTCCTCTTCTTCATCCAGGGGATGGCCATGGCCATGTGGTTCGTTCCGTTGGGCAGCGTTCTGGATGCACACGGCCTGCACAACATCAAGCCCTACGCCTTCGCCGCATCTGCCGTCGCCGCCTTCGTGTCACCGTTGATTTTCGGCGCGATGGCAGATCGCCATGCCGCGCCCGTGGTGGTGCTCCGCTGGCTGGCCGTCGCCACAGCCGTAAGCATGGCGTTGGCGACCACCGCCATCAAACTCGGCTGGAGTGTGGGCATCGTGCTGGCGTTCGTGCAACTGCACGCGCTCTGCACATCGCCAACGTTCAGCATCGCCACCACCATCGTCTTCTCACGGCTGAAAAATTCCCAAAGCGAATACGGACCCATCCGCTCCATGGCCACGTTCGGTTGGGTGGCGGGCTGCGGTGGCGTCAGCCTGTTGAACGCGGACACATCCACACTCGCCGGTTACGCCGGGGCAATCGTCTGGGTGGGTGTCGCGGCGTTCACCTTTCTGTTGCCCAACGTTCCGCCGCCGGAGTCCAACGAGAAAACGACTTGGAAACAACGCATGGGTTGGGACGCACTCTCGCTGCTCAAGAACACCGACCACCGCGTCGTCTTCATCACCGCCATGCTGTTCAACGCCACCGTTGCGGCCATGTTTCCGTACACACCACCGCACCTGCGCGAATTTGGATTCGTCCGCACCACCGCCTGGATGACTCTGGGCCAGACCACGGAGATCATCGTCATGTTCATCTTGGCGGGAATGTTGACGCGCTGGAGAATCAAATGGGTCATCGCGCTCGGACTTGGCTTCACCGCTGTGCGGTATTTCCTGTGCGCCATGAACAGCAAGCTCACTCTGCTCGTGGGACTCACACTACACGGCGCAGGTTTCACGCTCGTGCTGATCACCACGCAGATTTATCTCGAACAGCGCATTGACCCTGCGTGGCGTGGACGAGCGCAATCCCTGCTTTCTGTGATGACCAGCGGCGCAGGAAATCTCCTCGGCTATCTCGGCAGCGGTTGGTGGTTCGCCGCATGCACGACGGGCGATGTGACTCGCTGGACGCTTTTCTGGGGCGGCATCGCCGTCACGGTCACGATGGTGTTGATCTACTTCCTCGCGGCGTACCGGGGGCGCGTTCCAACCAAGTCATGTGAGGCGTAACTGAAACCGACGACTGAATTGGTAGGGCGCGTCACTCCGTGCGCGCCGGGCATGGCGAGACAGACGACGGCGCGCACGGAATGACGCGCCCCACCTTCACCCTGTTGTTTATTGCCAGCCTCACCCGACTTTAATTGCACGCTCATACTCGCTCATGCAAATGCAACACGCGATTGACTCCGCCAATGTTCTCCCGGAGCATCCCAGCAATTTATGAGCGACAATTCTTTCCCTGAATACATCGAGAACCTTCCCAACATTTGCGGCTCGGAAGCGGTCATCGAAAAAACTTTAAGCGCGCGCAAACGCTCCAAGCCAGAGGGCGGAGTTGATTTCGGCAACATCAACAGCGCGTGCGCCATCGCCCTGCACATGCACCAACCGCTCATCCCCGCCGGTGGCGGCGACCTCCAGACCGCCGACGTCATCAGCAATCTCAAGCATATGATGGACAACCAAGGCACGGGCGATAATCACAACGCCTCTGTCTTCCACTGGTGCTACAAACGCATCGGCGAGTTCGTCCCGCAATTGATTGATGAAGGCAAGCAGCCACGCGTGATGCTCGAATACTCCGGCACGCTTTTCCATGGGATGCGCCACATGGGATTGAATGATGTCTTCGATACTCTCAAGCGCGTCACTTGCGATTCGCGCTATCGTCACGCTGTTGAATGGCTCGGTATGCCGTGGGGTCACGCCGTCGCGCCCTCCACTCCATCGCAGGATTTTCGACTGCACGTCAAAGCGTTTCAACATCACTTCGCGGGCATCTTCGGGCTGGAAGCCTTGAGTCGCGTTCGCGGTTTCTCGCCATCAGAGATGGCACTGCCCAATCATCCCGACACCGCCTACGAATATATCAAGACGTTGAAGGATTGCGGTTACGAATGGGTTCTCAT
>CAMCWI010000236.1 GCA_945882065.1 Akkermansia muciniphila | reverse complement strand
GGGATGGAAGATGGTCTCTAATTCGTGAAAACCATCGGGTCGTTTGCCGAGGATGTTCAGCAACAGGTTGACCTTGCAGGGCGATTTCTTTTCGAGTGTCGTCATCGGCGGTTTTGTTTAACCATGAATCGTTTCAAATGACACAAAATAAAAACGCGCCAACATGAGTCGGCGCGTTTGGCGAAAATTATCCAAGTTCAGTTGTCGAACACGCGGAAGCGGCTACCGGGGCTGAACGGCGCCACATCGCCACCGCTGAAACCAATGGATGTGTCTGTGTCGAAGATTGAATCTTCAAACAGACCAGGCTTGTAGCTGTCGGGATGCTGCGGGTTGGGCGAGAGATAATCGGTGAACACCGGATCGTACGGCGGGAACGGCGCGGTGATGATCTCGTAGATGCCCACGCCAGTGCGGGCAAGAGTGCGGTTCAATCCGCGGATCACGCCGTGGCTGTAATTGGCGGATGCAGGGTTTTCGTAGGACGTCTGCTCAACGCTGCGGCGCATTTCGGCGAGGCGGATGGGTTCGTAGATGTTATTGAGACCGCGCCCCAGTTTTTTCTCAGGGCCGGCGCAACCGGTAGCGAACACTGCGAGCAAGACGACTGAACCAAGGATGGAAAAGCTTTTTACCATATAATTATGAGTTGTTGAACGCAGAGTATCGGCGCGGGTTTTCTTGTAAAGTCTGTTTTCAGATCATTGCCGTTCGTATTCGCCCTTGCCGAGCCGCTTGAGCACGGTGAACCCGGCTTTCTTGGCGTCGGAAACCGAGAGCGGCTTGAGCTTCATCGGCGAACTGAAGGATGAAAAAACTTTCCGCACCGGCTTCTTGCACGCGGGGCAGTTCGTCAGAGGCTTGGCAGAAAGCGGACGGTTCAACGTGAATTTCCCGCCGCACACCGTGCAGCCCCCGTCACACAATTCGTATTCGTAAATAGGCATACCGTTCGCAATCACAGTCAGGAGTCTGAAGTCCAAAGTCAATCGCTCTCGACATTTGTCTTGGCGATTGGCGAAGGTTGACGCCCCGAAAAAATCGGCCAACCTCGACGCGTGAAGTATTTCAAAGCCATCGCTGCCATGTCACTCAATCGCGTCATCGGCAACAGCAATCAGATACCGTGGCACTTGCCGGAAGATTTCAAATGGTTCAAGGCCACGACCTCGGGCCATGTCATCGTGATGGGGCGGAAAACCTTTGAGTGCATCGGCAAACCATTGCCAAATCGCGAAACCATCGTGCTGAGTCGCTCGGCGTTTTCGTTTTCGGGTGTGAAGACGATTCGCTCACTGGAGGAGTTGCCTGCACCAGTGGCCGACCACAAGGTCTTCATCTGCGGCGGTGCGCAGATTTACGAGCAGACCTTGCCGCACTGTTCGGAATTGTTTCTCACGCTTGTGAAGCGAGAAGTCGAAGGCGACACTTTCTTCCCGAAGTTTGAAGACCGTTTTGAACTCGTTGAAGAAATTCGCGACACGCCGGAATTCAAGATTCTGCGGTACAGAAATCGAAATCCGTAGCCGTCGGAGTGTGCCCGTCATCGGGCACAGCAGCGCTCAACAACCAAGCACTCACCGTTTTTCCACAGCAGCTCGCATTGCCACGCTGCTGCGCCCGGGAGCGGGGCACTCCGACGGCATCTTTTCGCTGCTCGACTCTACTTCTTCTTGGTGGTGGTGACAGCAGGCTTGGGCGACGGGCTTTTGGTTTTGGTGATCGCCTTCACTGATGTGCCGTTCTCCTTCATGAATTTCGTCACCGGGCCGGCCATGAGCACCTGCATGTCGGCACATTCGATGTAACCCGCAGGCGGCTCGAACCTGTTCGTCTCGGCGCGCGTGAATTGAATCTGTCGGAAACGCATCACCACTGTGCCTTCGCTTTCCTTCGTCGCGACGCACACCGGGAAATCACGCAGATCAGTCGCCGTCCAGACAGTGGCCTCGGATTTGTGACCCGCGTCATCGGTGATGACGACCTGCTGTTTCACACACGGATGCCCGTCCATCTTCTCTTTGCCAATGGCTTTGCGCTCGATCTTGGCACGAGTCAAAAACGCTTCTGCTTCGCTGGTGGGCATCTGAAGTTTCACGAATGCGCGCAACTTGGGAAACGCGATGAGGGTGGTGCGCTTTTCTGGTTGGATGATGCTGACCACGCTGTCCATGCCGAGGGGTTTGACTCGCGCCAGCGCATCTGGCTGCACTTTGTTGCGCATCTTCGCCATGTCCACTTCCAAGCGGATCTGTTTTCCGAGAAGCGTGATCGTCATCGGCGTTCCGACGATCTCTTTGTTATCCTTGTCGAGAAGTTGCACCTCTGCCTGCGCGGTGAAAGCGTTGTTCGTGCCGAACAAACGAATGAGTGAAGCACTGACGCCAGTCGAACCCGGCCCATCTAGTTGTGCAAACGCTGGCGCAACACCTGTCACCAGCAGCGCGAGAAACAATCGTGCCCACCTCATTTCATTGCGGCCCACACACGGTGAACATCATCGTGTTCGTCGAGCGTGTGCAGAAATTCTCCCGCTTCGGCTTTTTGAGCGTCGGTGAGTTCGGGGATTTGCTTGGGCACGTAGCCGAGTTCGCTCGTCACCACCGTCCAGCCATTGCTCTTGAGCCAAGTGGCGACGTTGTGAACTGCAGTTCTCTCGCAAACAAATCGCGCGCCCGCCGCTTCCTCCGGGATGTCGTCATTCTGTTCGTGTGTGAGAACTTCAAAATCATTTGCACCCGCTTCGATGGCGGCAGCTTCGCGATCAATGGCCGCGTCGGGATGATGCGCTTCGACAAGGCCGACGTGATCGAAGAGAAATTTGTTGCTGCCAGCGGTGCCGAGCAGACCTTTCTTGAAGAGCACGCGGATTTCCGGCGCGGTACGATTCACGTTATCGGTATAAACTTCCACGATGAGGGCAACCTTGTTTGGTGCGTAACCCTCGAACACAACGTGTTCCATGACGAGCTTTTCATCGCCGATGCCTGCGCCTTTGTTGATGGCGCGCTGGATGGCATCCTTCGTCACGCTGTCTTTCTTCGCCTTTTCAACAGCGGTAAAGAGTCGCGCATTAGAGCCAATATCAGCACCACCCATCTTGGCGGCGACGGAGATTTCGCGAACGAGTTTCCCGGTCGAGCGGCCTTTTTTTAGCCCGGCGACCAGACGCTTTGCATGTAACCATTGACGTCCCATGCCGAAAGACTAGCCAGAACCCGACGCGCCGACAAGTGGGCATCACGGCTTCCCTCTCCCTTTGCTTCTGAGTTCCGGTATGACTTGTCGGGGTGTGGCAAGGTGGTTGGGAACAAACTAAAGTTTGAGCTCCAACTCTCGGCAGGTCGCGCTGAACGGAGTTTCAGTCACACCCGAATCGTACAGGGCTGACGCATACTAGGAAGTGACTGAGTCAACGGGGATGGGTAGTGGTTGTCGCGCTGCGACAACTCCACCCTGTGCAGGGGGCGGAACAGCGTGCCCACAGGACAGGCATCTTTTACAAAGGAGTTGCGCCACTGTATGCAGCGCGACGATTCCCACTTCGGTAGGCGGCAGCCTTAGCTCAGTAAAGGATGCGCTTTGTTCACGCTCATGTTTCTGTTAGTGTCCACGCTCTTGTGAATTTGAATAAACGTTTATCTGCCAGCACCGTCGCCGGAAATTTGCGCTTCGTGCGTCGCTCATCGTCCGCCATCCAGACTTCCTGATATGTCCACCATCATCACCGCCACAGACATCACCATCCGCTACGGCAATCGCGCCGTGCTTGATTCCGCCACGCTCTCGATTGAGGAGGGCGACCGCATCGGGCTGGTCGGACGCAACGGCTGCGGCAAGACAACGTTCCTGAAACTTCTCGCGGCCGTGCAACATCCCGACATTGGCGACATCACGCGGCGACGCGATCTCGTGGTCAGCTATCTGCCTCAGGATTTCATGTTGGACGCGTCGAAGTCTGTCTATGAAAACATCCACGACGGTGGAAAGCCGGTGTTGGATTTGATAGCGGAGTTTGAATCGCTGCCGCACGACTCGAAACGTCACGAGGAATTGGAGCATCGCATCCAGGCGCTCGAAGGTTGGACGCTGGATCAACGCATTGAGACAGCGATGTCGCATCTGAATTGTCCCGCTGGCGACCGGCGCGTGGATACGCTTTCCGGTGGCGAGAAGCGGCGCGTGGCGATGTGTCGCGCGATTGTTTCGTTGCCGGACTTCCTGATCCTCGATGAACCGACGAACCATCTCGATCCTGAATCTATTGATTGGGTCGCGGATTTCCTCGACGAGTTTCATGGCTCGTTTCTGGTCGTGACGCATGATCGTTACTTTCTTGATCGCGTCGCGAAGCGCATGGTGGAGCTGTACGAGGGAAAGTTCTGGTCGCACAACGGCAACTACACCGATTACCTGCTGGCCAAGGCGGAACGTCAGGAAGCTGACGCGACCGTCGAACACAAACGCCAAATGTTTCTGAAGAAGGAACTCGCGTGGGTGCGGCAAGGCCCGCGCGCGCAACGCAGTAAGCAGAAGGACCGCTTCGAGCGTTACTACGACGAGGCGGCGAAGGATAGTTTGGTTATCGAAGAAGACATGGAGCTTTGCATCCCGCCGCCGCCGCAACTGGGCAATCGCACTGTCGAAGTGAACGAACTCGGCATGACTCTCGGCGGGAAGAAATTGTTCAGCGGATTCAATTACACGTTCGAGAACGGGCAACGCATCGGTGTTTGCGGGCGGAACGGTCTCGGCAAAACCACATTGCTCAAAGCCATCATCGGCCAGCTGGCGCCCACGGAAGGCACGGTGAAGATCGGTCAGCTCACGAAGTTCAACTACGTGGATCAAGGTCGGCTGCAATTGAACGAGGAACGCACAGTGTTGGACGAAGCGTCCGACGGCACAGAGTTCGTGATCTGGGGTGATTCAAAAATCTCGGTTCGCTCGTATCTGAAGCGGTTTCTCTTCGCCGATGATCGCATCACGACGCAGGTAAAGAAATTGAGCGGTGGCGAACGCAGCCGGTTGTTGCTCGCCAAGATTCTGAAGTGCGGCGGCAACTTTCTCATCCTCGACGAGCCGACAAACGACCTCGATCTGCCGACATTGCGCGTGCTAGAGGAAGCGTTGATCGCTTTTCCGGGAATGGTGCTTGTCGTGAGCCATGATCGGTATTTTTTGAATCGCGTCTGCACTAACATTCTAGCGTTTGAAGGTGATGGGAAGATCGCGCACAGCGTGGGCGACTACGATTATTATCTGGAGAAGAAGGAACGCGCAGCCAAAGAAGCAGCGAAGCAGAACGCGGCATTCCTCGCCGCCAGCAAGTCCGCCGGGCCATCAAAGGCAACAACCCAAAACGGATCAAAAGCGCGCAAGCTGTCGTTCAAGGAGCAGCGCGAACTGGATGGGATGGAGGAGCAAATTCACGCGGTGGAGGCGGAGGTGGCGCGCATCGAAGGGCTGTTCGCGCAGGCGGATTTTTTCCGCAAATACGCCACGCAAGTTAACCAACTCACCACGGAGTTGGATGTGGCGAAGGAAAGCGTGCCGAAGCTTTATGCGCGCTGGGAGCAGTTGGAAGCACTCCGGGCGGCTGCGGAAAAATTTTAGAGCTAGATAGACGCTCATAAGTAATGCGACAAGAATCGAGTTTTGTGTCTGCGGGAGTTCAAAAGGGGACAGATTTTAGAGTGAGTATTTTCCAAGGAATTCGGGACAGATGTTGAGGGGTGGGCTTGGGGGTTGAGTGACGGCCCAGAACTGTCTGAGTGGGTGATGGATTAGTGTGATTGAGGCACGTTTGGTGGG
>CAMCWI010000235.1 GCA_945882065.1 Akkermansia muciniphila | reverse complement strand
CGCAACTTCAAGCTGGCTCGGCCACCAATCTCAAGCGCTACGCAAAGCACGCCCTGTCCGCGAAGGAATGGTTCTCCGCAAAAGGCGAGGACGCTTACCGAATCCTCGACACCGTAGAGTTCAAGACTGCCTGGCATCCCATCGGGTTGTAATCCGTTTCCGCCTGACCTATTTTCGATTTCGCACGGGCATCAATCCGTAATGCAGCACGAGCCAGATGGGAACGGCGAACAGTGCGATGGCGATGAGGCGATCCCAAGTCCACGGCAGTTGATACGCCTTGATCGGGCTTTGCATGGCAAAGATGGCGATCATGAAATAATTTGCAAAGCGGGTGTAGCCTAGGAAACGCCCGTATCGCGGAAAGCTTTTCATCACGCCGCTCACGAATGCGACCACGCCAAATAACAGCACGAGCGATGTCACCGCTAGGTTGATGGGCGACATGGAGTTGAGTTCCACATCGGTGATGCCGTGGAATTTCACGTAGGGATAAATCCATTGCGCGCCCGCCCAGAGAAAGCTGAAGCCGGTCTGGATCGCAGTGCGATAGCTCGCTTTCGATGAAGTCATCTCACTGAGCAACAAACCGAAATAGAGCGGCACGATGCCCCAGACCAGTTCCAGATGTTGGAACGGCGTGCGGATCAGTTCGGCAAAAATTCCCCAAAGGTGTTCAATCATCCGGTGGAGATTTTCAGTTTCAACCCTTGCCGATGGCGAGCAAAAAGTCGTGTGCGAGGTTTTCCATCCTGTCGGAACTCCATGAGAATGTCCCCATAGGCTGGGACGCGGTAGCAACCCGACTCTGCATGGAGACATTACCAATGAGTGCGAGGGAAGCCGACGAAACGTCGGCAGCACCTGCTGCGGATCTCTGGTCTTCAGCCGGCTTTCGGCGGGACGAAGACGAGAAAACTTACAACTGCTTCATCACCTTCGCCGCCGCGCTCACCGTCTGCTCGATGTCCGTCTCGCTGTGCGCCGTAGAAATAAATCCCGCCTCGAACTGCGAAGGCGCGAGATACACTCCTGCATCAAGAATCCCATGGAAAAACTTTTTGAATCGCTCGCGATCGGCCTTCATCGCATCCGCCAGATTCCAGACAGGTTCACTCGTGAAATAGCCGCAGAACATTGAGCCGCAGCGATTGAACACCACCGGCACACCCGCAGACTTCGCCGCATCCCGCATCCCGGCTTCAAGCAACGCGCCGAGTTTTTCGAGCCGCGCGTAGGCCGAGCCAGCAGAGGGGAAAAGGGGAAAAGGCGAAGGGGAGACTTCGTTGCGGGAGGTTTCTTTCTCCCCTACACCTTTTCCCCCTTTCTCCTTTTCAACTCCACCATCAGACAGAGCCTCCTCACGTCGGCTGCTACATAATTCTTGAAGCGCCGCAATCCCCGCCGCCATCGCCAGAGGATTGCCACTCAATGTGCCTGCCTGATACACCGGGCCGAGCGGCGCGAGATAATCCATGATGTCCGCCCGTCCACCGAACGCGCCTACCGGTAGTCCGCCGCCGATGATTTTTCCAAGACACGTCAAATCTGGCGTGATGCCGAATCGCTGCTGCGCTCCACCCGGCGCGAGACGAAAGCCTGTCATCACTTCGTCGAAGATGAGTAACGCACCATTCTCCGCCGTGATCTTGCGCAGGAATTCCAGCCAGCCCGGTTTCGGCACGAACAACCCCGCGTTTCCCGCCACCGGCTCGACGATGATGCACGCGATCTGATCCTTGTTCGCTGCGAACGTCGCCGTGAGCGGTTCAGTTTCGTTGTAAGGCAACACCAGCGTGTGCTTCGCAAAATCTGCTGGCACACCTGCGCTGTCTGGATGACCAAATGTCAACGCACCGCTCCCCGCCTTCACCAGCAACGAATCCGCGTGACCATGATAACAACCGTCGAACTTGATAATCTTGTCGCGCTTCGTGAATCCGCGCGCCAGACGGATCGCGCTCATGCACGCCTCCGTGCCGGAGTTGGTCATCCGCACTTTTTGCACGGACGGCACGAGCGAACAGATCAATTTCGCCATCGTGACCTCGCTGGGATTCGGAATACCGAAACTCGTCCCGAAATCCGCCGCCGTTTTGATGGCAGTTATGATTTTCGGATGCGCATGACCCAAGATCGCTGGCCCCCAAGTGCCGACGTAGTCAATGTATTCATTCCCATCCACGTCCGTGACGCGACAGCCGCTGGCTTTCTGGACGAAGAACGGTTTCCCGCCCACCGCACGAAACGCGCGCACTGGAGAATTGACGCCGCCCGGAATGTAATTGAGCGCCTCGGCGAACAGCGCGTCGGATTTAATCCGTGAAATCATGCCATGAGAGTAACAATCTGCGTGGGTTGGTTAAACCGATAAATCATCACCCCGGAGCGCGGGCGGTCTCTCGCCCGCAGCGTTCGCCGCCGCTTTTCCATCCACGCCCCGTAGCCGATAAGAACTCCGCGTGACAATCGTCCTTCCCATCGTTATCCATTTGGCATGTCCCACTCGCTGCGCCTCAAAGATCAGCCTGCAAACGAGCGTCCACGCGAACGCCTCGTTGCGCGCGGCCCGGATGCTCTCACTCACGCGGAATTGATCGCCATCCTGCTGCGCACCGGATTGAAAGGCTCAAACGTCGTCCAGATCGGCCAACAGTTGCTCCAGAAATTCGGTTCGCTCAATGCCCTTGCCCTCGCCAAGGTGGATGAATTGAAGCAAGTCGCTGGCATCGGTCAGGACAAAGCTGCCACGCTCGTCGCCGCGTTCGCTCTCGCCAAACGCATGGAGCAGGAACGTCGCGATGAATCTCCCGTGCTCGACAACCCGGAAACCGTCGTCAATTACATGCGCGAAACCAATCGCCTCCGTGATGTCGAATCGCTCCAGTTGTTGCTGTTGAATGTTCGCCACAAACTGATCCGCGTGGAGGAAATCTCTGATGGACTCGTGGACACATTGCTCGTGCATCCGCGCGAAGTTTTCCGCGCCGCGATCATGGCCAACGCCGCCGCCGTCATCCTCCTGCACAATCATCCCAGCGGCGATCCCACGCCAAGCGACGCCGACATCAAGGTGACGCGCGATCTCATCCGCGCCGGACAACTGCTCAAGATTGATATCCTCGATCACGTCATCCTCGGTCGCGCCACCGCCACGCGGACTAAGGATTATTCCTCGCTGAAAGAGTTGGGTTATTTCCACTCCTGACGTCGGCGAGAAACAGCGGAAAGACGTTGACGCGAATTTCACGAATCAGCACAAATTCCGAAATTCCATTCGCGATAATTCGCGATAATTCGCGTCAAACATTTTCCAGTTCAGGCGTTCGCGCAGTTCACGGTTCACTTGAATCTTCTCCAAACAGGTTTTGTTTCCCGCCGCGCTACCGGTTAGCCTGCTCTCATGGCTCACTCGCCAAACATGTCAACAGCCTCGCCGCCCGTCGCCACCAATCGACAATTACCCGAGCTTCTCTCGCCCGCTGGCGATTGGGAATGCGCCAAGGCTGCCGTCGAGAACGGTGCGGACGCGATTTACTTCGGCCTCGAAAAATTCAATGCGCGGATGCGGGCGCATAATTTCACGGTCGCGGATTTGCCCAAGCTGATGGAGTTCCTCCACCGGCGCGGCGTGAAGGGCTACGTCACATTCAACACGCTCGTCTTCGAGAACGAACTCGCCGACTCCACGGATTATCTGCGTGCCATCATCGCCGCTGGCGTGGACGCCGCCATCGTGCAGGACGTGGGCATCTGTCGGCTCATCCGAGAACTCTCGCCAGACTTCCCCATTCACGGCTCGACTCAGATGACCGTCACGAGTGCGGCGGGTGTGGAGTTCGCCCGCGACCTCGGCTGCAACCTCGTCGTCCTCGCGCGCGAATGTTCGATTGCGGAGATTGAGAAGATTCAGGACGCGCAAGGTAGAGCGGGCAGTCCTCTGCCCGCCGATGCTTCTCTTGGCGCAGACGGCGCGCACGGAGTGACGCGTCCTGCCTTGCCCCTCGAAGTTTTCGTCCACGGCGCACTCTGCGTGGCTTACTCGGGCCAATGCCTCACCAGTGAATCACTCGGCGGACGCTCGGCAAATCGCGGAGAGTGCGCGCAGGCGTGTCGTATGCCTTACGACCTCGTCTCCGACGGCAAAACCGTTCCACTCGGCGACAAACGCTATCTCCTCAGCCCGCAAGATTTGTCCGGGTTGGAAGTTTTGCCTGAACTCGTGCGCGCCGGAGTTTCGTCGCTCAAGATCGAAGGTCGTCTCAAGCAGCCGGAATACGTGGCGAACATCACGCGGGTTTATCGGCAAGCGTTGGATCAACTTGGCCACAGAGACACAGAGACACAGACCAAGACTTCAGCGTTGAAAAGTCCGACGGTTAATTCTTCCCGGTATGACATGGAGATGTCTTTTTCGCGCGGCCTGTTCACCGGTTGGTTCGGCGGGAACGACAATCAAAAGCTCGTTCACGCGCGCTTCGGAAAAAAACGTGGTGTGTTCCTCGGCGAGGTCACACACGTGGCTGATGAAACGGTGGCGCTCAAACTCGTTAGCCCATTGAAGCCTGGTGACGGCGTGGTGTTCGATGCGGGCACGCCGGATCAAGACGAGGAAGGCGGACGTGTTTATCAGGTCACTCCGCGCGGCGCGGAAACCTGGCTCGGCTTCGGCTACGGCGACGTAAATTATCAGCGCATCAAAGTCGGCGACAAGCTGTGGAAGACCAACGATCCCGAACTCGACAAGCGTTTGCGCCAAAGTTTCGAGGGCGACAAGATTCGCTTCCAACGCCCGGTTCACATGGAAGTTCATGGATTGATCGGAAAACCGTTCACGCTCATTGCCCGTGACGAAGAAGGTCATGTCACGCAGATGGATTCCAACGTGATGCTCGTCCAAGCTGAGAAACACCCGCTAACCACCGAACGCCTGCGAGAACAACTTGGGCGGCTCGGAGGCACGCCGTTCAAAATCGGTGAGTTGAAAAATAATTTGTCCGGCGACGTGATGTTGCCCGTGAGTGAATTGAACCGCCTGCGTCGTGAAGTTGCCGCCGAGTTGGAGAAACAACGCGCAACGCCGAAGCGATGGCAATTCAATGCGTGTAACACAATCGTCACGCCGGAAACGGGCCGAGGGCATGAATCGCGCGACGGTTCGACTACTTCACCAGAAGCCGTGCGCCTCTCCGAATTTCGGCGAGACGCCGAAATTCACCCGCGAGACGCGGGTGCTACACGAAATGTGAACGCGGAACTCATCGTCCTCGTCCGCAATCTCTCGCAACTCGACGCCGCGTTGCAGTGCGGCATCCAGACGATTTACTGCGAGTTTGAAGACCCGAAGAAGTATCGCGAGGCAGTGACGACGTTTCACACGGCTTTTGGCTGTGCCACGCCCGGCGCGCACGGAGTGACGCGCCCTACCATCTGGGTTGCGCCGCCGCGCATCTTCAAATCCGGCGAGGAATGGACGCTCGAACAAGTCCGCTCCTGCAACGCCGATGGTTACCTCGTCCGCAACTACGAGCACCTGAAGTTTTTCGCGAAGGACCGACGCGTCGGTGATTTCTCACTCAACGTCGCGAATCATCTCACAGCGGATTATTTCAAGAACAAGTTCGGCCTCGAACGCGTGACGGCCAGCTACGACTTGAACGTGCAGCAACTCGATGCGCTGCTCACCGGCACGCCGCCGGAATGGTTCGAGATCACGATCCATCAGCACATGCCGATGTTTCACATGGAGCATTGCGTCTTCTGCGCGTTTCTCTCCAAGGGCAAAGACTATCGCGATTGCGGTCGCCCGTGCGACACGCATGACGTGCGCCTCCGCGACCGCACCGGCGCGCAACATCCGCTCAAGGCTGACGT
>CAMCWI010000234.1 GCA_945882065.1 Akkermansia muciniphila | reverse complement strand
CCGCGAGCGCGGCAATCTTAAAATTCTTTGAACTCATAAGGTCGCGAAGGGTAGCAGGCTGAAGCTTCAAATTCCAAGCACCAACCCCGAAAGCTTTCAGGGCAGGCCTCCAGAGAAACGCAAAAGGAGCGCAACCGTTGGTGTTGGGGGCGACTGGCTACGGCTGGTCAAGGACGACACAGCCGCAGTATTTCAAACCACTCCCAGCTTCTCCAACGCCATCCGCGACTTCGCGGGTTCAGTCTGCAAGATCGTTTGCCAGCCGCGAGCAGCTCCGGCGTCAATGTTCTCCGGCCGATCGTCGAGATAGACGATGTCCGCGCCGCGCTTGCCGGACATTTTTTCCAACGCCTCGTAAATTTTCGCCGCAGGCTTCATCGCGCCGACCTCGTGACTGTAGATGTAGCCGTCGAAGTTGGCGAAGAAGGGAAACGCGCGCTGGATATGTTCTACTGCGAGATCGTTGGTATTCGAGAAGATATAAGTCGGAAAACCTCGGCGTCGCACCTCGGCGTGCAGCGCAGTCATCTCCGGCATCTCCGTGAAAATGTCCGCGAAGAATCCGCTGAACTCCTCGATGCCGCCGTGATAACCGGTGTGTTCGCGCACGGTTTCGTAAAACTCCTGGCGCGTCATCAACCCGGTCTCATAACGATAGAGCAGCGGCGTTTGATCAAGAAAACTTTGCACCTCGGCGGCTGGCAACGTTGACTTCGCTGCGAGCCGTCGGCCCGCGATGGAGTAATCAAAGTCCACGAGCACTTTACCGAGGTCGAAGACGACGATGGAAGGTTTGTTAGAAGAATGTTGATCTGATGATTTCTGCGACACCTCAGAAACTTACCTTGTGAGTGCTTGCCAAAACAATTTCATTTTCGGTTTGCCGGACAGTGCTGTCCGAACACCGGGACTCATAGCGTGTCGCCGAGTGTTCAGGAAATCCCTGAATTGTCCACAGCCCTATCTCAATGCAATCATCTGCGCCATGCTTTACACATTTGGAAAAATATTTTTTCCGAGGTTGTTGCACCGGGAGAAAACATTACGCACCAGAATGCGTTGGGTCGCGGGCATCTTTGGATTGATTCTGGTTGCAGGCGTGATCGCTGCGATCAGTTACACGCAAAACAAGACTTTGAGCTTCGGAAAGTCTGTGAAACCGTTTGATGTCCGCGCCGCTGAACCAGTGCCTCGCTGAACGCTGCCGCGTCAGTGCATCTCCCGCCGACCTTCCATTGCGCGGCTCAACGTGAGTTCATCGGCGTATTCGAGTCCACTGCCAGCGGGCAGACCGTAGGCGATGCGAGAGACTTTCAGGCCGGAACGCGCGAGCCGCTTCGCGAGATAATTGCTCGTGGCATCGCCTTCCACATCCGTGCCGAGCGCGATGACGATTTCCTTGATCGGCTCGACCGTGAGCCGTTTTTCCAATTCTGCGATCTGCAAATCTTCCGGCTCGATGCCATCAAGCGGAGAAATCTTGCCGCCGAGGACGTGGAACTTGCCGTGATACGTGCCGGACTTTTCGATGCTGAGAATATCCACCGCGCGTTCGACCACGCAGATCAATGAACCATCCCGGCGCGCGTCATCGCAGATGGAGCAGGGGGATTTCTCCGTCAACGCACCGCAAGTGGTGCAGAACTGGATGCGTTCGCGCGCCGTGACGATGGCGTCTGCGAGATGCTTTACCATGCCGGACTCCGCCTGCACGATGTGCAACGCCACGCGCTCCGCCGAGCGCGGCCCGATGCCCGGCAGCTTGGCAAGAGCGGCGATCAATGTGGTGATGGAGTTGGGGAGCATGGCGGGGAAATCAGAAATGAGGAAATTGAAAGCCGCCGTTGAACAGGAGCGAGGAGAATTGAGAACAACGTCCGCCCTCACCCCGTCCCTCTCCCCCAGGAGAGGGTGACGCAATAGCCGCCTTCAATTCATCGTATGGTTGCGTGGTAAAACCAGCCGCAGAGAGTTTGTCGAAGCGCGGGAACAGTTTCTCCCTCTCCTTGGGGGAGAGGGATGGGGTGAGGGCGAGCGTTAAACCATTCATGTCCGTTACCCACCTGTTAAATCAGAACCCCGGCAAGCTCATCCCCGCTGTCACTTTGCCCATCTCGGCGGTGGAGATTTCCTTGGCCTGAGCGAGCGCTTGGTTCGTTGCGGTGAGGATCATGTCCTCGACGATTTGCGCGTCGCTGGGATTGAGCGCCTGCGGATCAATCTTGATCGCGGCGAGCGAGCCATCGCACTTGGCGGTGACGCGCACCGCACCGCCACCGCTGGTGGCTTCCACAGTGCGAACGGCGAGTTGCGCTTGGATTTCCTTCATCTGCTGCTCCATTCGAGCAGCCTGCTTTTTGATTTGAGCGATGTTGAACATAAACCTATGGTTGATGAGTTGGTCAGAACTCAAAGTCCGAAAACTCTACCTGTTCTACCTGAACTCCGGCAAGTGATGAAGCGTGCTTGGTGACAACTTGTAAAAGCTCCTCGTCTTTTGCATAAAAATCCCAATAGGCAGCATCAACATTGAAGAAGCAGAGGTCTATGGCTTTTTCTAGAAACACTCCGTCACAGCTAATGAGGCGTGAAAAGATCAGAGGCGCATCCGGCATTGATTCAAAACCAAAAAGGTTATTCCAGTTGCCACATACAAAGCGGGCAAATTTTGGCAACAAAGTGTTTGGAGCGATGTAGCCATCGTTAGCGGGTATGCCTTCGATGGCTTTTCCACAATCCCCAGTTTCATCTTCGTCGTAGGAAAATGGCTGCTCTAGATAAAGCCAGTGATATTTTTTAAGCGTCGGAAATATAGGCTCAAAGAAGATGGCAAACGTCGAATTGTTTTTTGGCAACCTATCTAAGACATATCCATAGACGCGAATTCCTTTCATAGCAGGGCTAGAGGGTCACGCTCTCACATCCACAATCGTTCCCTTGAAAACTTCCAGTGCTTTCTGGATGAGCGGGTCGTTCTTGAAATCATCCTTGTTGAACGGCACGGGCGCAGATGGTTTTTCCTTCGCAGCGGGCGCGACAGGTTTTGCGGCGGCAGATGCGGTCGCGGTTTTTGGTGCGGCAACTGGCGCGGCAGCAGTCGGCACAACTGTGGGCGCAAGCCGCGTGCGGCCAGCGGGCGCGTCGGCTTTGATGAATTTGATCTGCGAGTTCGGATGCCCAAGTTCCGCCAACTTGGTTTGGATGATGGCGTGATTCTTCGAGTTATCCACGAGGCCGCGATGATCGTCGAACTCAGGATCAAACCCGATGATGAACACGCCTTTCTCAAACGACACCGGATGCGCTTCGAGCAGATAAGTGCGCATGAACGGACTTACGCGCCCGGCGGCATCCACGAGTTGTGACCAGAGGGATTCCAAATCACCGGAAGTAGCAGGCGCGGCGGATGTAGCAGGTGCTTCTGCAAATGTGTAGCCGCCGACATCAGTCGGCGCATTTCTGACCGGCGTGGCTGCGGCAGGCTGAGGTGGCGCGGAAACTGGAGGAGGAGAAGTGCGCCGACTCACGTCGGCGGCTACGGGAGCTGGAGCGGTTGCCGCCACGACTGCACCACCTTGACCACGCAGCGCATTCAACTGCTTGAGAACCGCGTCAATGCTCACGGCGTTGCGCGCTTCGATGGAGCGCAGCAGCGTGACTTCGAGCAAAATCTTTTTCGACGCGGCATCGCGCAGGCGGAGTTCAGCATCAGCCAACACTTCAAGGATACGCGTGAGCGCGTCAGTCGTGGCGAGCGTGGATTGTTCCTTGAGCGCGGCGGCTTCCGCTTCGGAAACTTCCATCAAGCTCAGATCACCCTTGGAAACTTGGAACAAGATCAAGTTGCGGAAGTGACTGAGCAGATCGGAGAGCAGGCGACCCAAATCTTTTCCTTTCTGCGAGAGATCGTTCAGTTGATGGAGCGTCGTGTGAATCTCGCCAGCCAACACAGCGCGGCTGAGATTGAGGATTTGCCCCTGCGCCGCGAGTCCGAACATCGAGAGAACGTCCGGCTCTTCAATCTTGTCGCCGCAAAAGCTGATGAGTTGATCCAGCGTGGATTCCGCATCGCGCATGCCGCCGTCCGCGCCGCGCGCGATGGCATACAGAGCTGCGTCATCAATCTTCACCTTCTCCAAACCTGCGATATGCGCGAGATGTTTGACGATGAGCGCAGTGGGGATACGACGCAGATCAAAGCGTTGGCAGCGGGAGAGAATTGTCGCCAGAACTTTTTCCGGGTCGGTCGTAGCGAACATGAACTTCACATGCGCCGGAGGTTCTTCGAGCGTCTTGAGCAGCGCGTTGAACGCCGCCGTCGAGAGCATGTGAACCTCGTCAATGATGTAGATCTTGAACTTGCTGCTGGCGGGAACGTATTGGCAGGTCTCGCGCAACTCGCGCACTTGCTCAACGCCGTTGTTGCTCGCGCCGTCAATTTCCAACACGTCCATCGCGCGACCTTCGGTGATTTCTTTCACGCGCGAATCGTTGTCGTCGAAGTCCACCTTTGGGCCGCCGGTGCAGTTGAGCGCCTTGGCAAAGATGCGCGCGATGGTGGTCTTACCCGTGCCGCGTGGCCCGCAGAAAAGATACGCGTGCGCGATGCGGTTTTGCTTGATGGCATTTGAGAGCGTGTCGGTGACGTGCTCCTGCCCGACGACATCAGCGAACCGCTGCGGGCGATACTTGCGGGCTATGACTTGATAGGACATTTGGATCTATTAATTAAGCTGGTTCACTTCGCGTGCGGCACTTGTTCATAATGCCGTTTCAGGAGGTCGTCGCCAAAATCATTTTCAATATCACGCCAGACGGCATGGACGTGGTTCGCGTCGTTCTGGGTGTTGTCGTATTCCAACAGAAAGGTCGCTCCCTGCACGCGGTAGTATTGGCCTTGGCCGGGTTCGACGACTCCAGACCAGGCGAAATAAAGGTTCCCCCAACCGGACTTCTCGATCTTTGCCCAGTCGGCATCCGCCAGTTCAGCGCGATTGCGTCCGATGAATTCGAGGATCACTGACTTGAGTTTTTCGCGTTGGCTTGAAGTCATTTTGCTGGCGCACAAGCCCAGAGGTTCAAGCCGCGTGACTTTGCGTGCATTGCCGGAGAGAATGTCATTCGGGGCGACGTTGGTGGTGATGGCAATGGCGCGTTGCTTGGCATCAAGTGAAAACAAAAGTTGGCGACCGAGGTCTTCTTCAGCGCCTAGCACGCGCAATCCTGCGCGCGGGCCGGTGCGAACTTCCGCCGGATTCGTGCCGAAGAACGACGGTGTCGTGGCGAGAACTGTGTCGCCGTTTATGGTGAAATTGAGCGAGAGGTGATGACCTTCCACGCGGAACCCCCAGACATCGGGGCCGGGCCTGCCAAAGATGCTGACGTAATAAAGTTCGGGGTTGCGACGTGGCGATTTGTTTTCTAGATCGAACAGGATTTGCTCAAGGCTCATAATGGTGACGGCCTTGAAGTAACCACGATGACTGAGCGCGCTGTTGAGCAAGACTTGAGCGAGATGTTTTTGCGCAGCGGACATTTCAGCGAGAGGCAGGCCATTGCGCCGCTGCGGAATGAAATGCCAGCTCACGCGTTCGTCTGTTTTGAAATCAAACGTGGCCTTGGCGCGTTGATCAGTCGTAAGGGCGGAAAGAAAATTATTTGAAGCCTCAGCCATGTCCGCAGCGGGCGAATGTGCTCGCGCGGAACTGATGGCGAATTGAGCAACGATCACCGCGAGGGCGATGAAATGACGATGGAAAGAATTCACTCCATCAGGACAACTGAGAGCGACGAGGTTGGCAATTGAAAAAGTTTGGGAGTTGCGCGGCGTAATCCACCCGCCGCCGTCAGTGTGCCGTTGCCAGCGACGCCTGCGGCTATGACTTG
>CAMCWI010000233.1 GCA_945882065.1 Akkermansia muciniphila | reverse complement strand
ATGACCTGTCAACTGATGGCATAAATTGGAATGTTGCAGCCAACACACCGCTAAAATTCGCCATCAACGCCTCAGTCGTTCCAGAACCTTCATCCTTGGTCTTGCTCGGCCTGGGCGGTTCATTCCTGTTCACGCGTCTCGCCCGCAAGTCCCGGTCAAGAGCCTTGAGCCAGCCATGAAATGAGTCCGCCTTGTTCCACCGCAGAGTCAGCCGGCTGCAGTCGCCAACATGAGCACTCATGGCATGGTCAAAGTGAACTGCTCCCTGAGCGAAGCCTTCAAGTTGTGTCATTACCCCGGACTGACCCGTTTCCGAGTAATCAATAAGTAACATCCTATGAAAACAATTTCGAAAATTGGTTTGTTCATGTTTGTCGCTACGATGGGATACAGGGATGTCATTGCACAGAGTACAACTTACTTATCCAATGTTGCAGAGCCTTCATCAGGTTTTGCATTGGTAGCCAGCGATTCATGGCAGGCAGGGCAGTTTCGCACCGGTAATAACCCAAATGGTTACAGATTGACATCGGCCCAAATACTCCTTTCGCCGACCATAGGTAATCCTGGAGCATTGAATGTGTCGATTTACAATGACATGTTCGATGGAAACATTTTGCAAAGGGTACCCAACACCAGTATCGGGTCGCTTGTGGGTAGTAATCCTTTCGCACCCGGAATCAACACGTTTACCAACGCCGGAATTGTTCTTTCCCCACTTTCCCGATATTTCGTCGTTGTCACTAGCGATACTCCGGTTGGGCAAGGCTCCTTCAAATGGAATATCTCCGCCACGTCAAGTTACGACTCGCCAGCAGACTGGTTTCTCGGTGGCCTTGGATACGACTCAACAGATGGTGATACTTGGTCAGTAACTCGACCACGAATGTTTCAGTTTTCAATCAACGCTATCGCAGTCGTTCCCGAACCCTCATCGCAAGTGCTGCTCGGCATTGGCGGATCATTCCTGTTCACGCGTCTCGCCCGCAAGCCCTGGTCAAAAGCCTTACGCTGGCCCTGAAATGAATCCGCCTTGTTCCACCGCAGAGTCGCCTGTCTTCAATCGCCAACATGAGCACTCATGGCCTGGTCAGAATGAGCTGTTTATGAGCGCAGCCTCCAACCTGTGTCATCACTACGGACTGCACCTTTTCTGTGAATGATTTAGCGCAAGCCTCAAAACCCATTAAGGTATGTATAAATACGTGATGATTTTTCTAGCCAGTGTTGCAATGACTTCCTCAGGTCAAATTACTTTGATCGATCCTTCAACTCGGAATGGGGGGTTCGAGGATGGCGTTACTTCGCCGTGGGGATTGGTAAACAGCGTCGGTCAAAATGGAATTTTTGCGAGTCAGGGAGACTGGTATGGAATTGTGTCAGCACTTGCCAACGTAGCGACAGCGCGCACTGACTCTTACCAAAACATTTCCACCAGCCCTCTGGGTGGTCGTAGTTTCCTGCTCACATTCGATGCAAGAATCGGGAGTACAGGCTTCGAATCCGTTTTTGCTTCAATTATCAGTCAAAATTCTCTCGGCATATATGTGCCGCCACTTGCAACACTTTTATCGTCGCCGCCCCTGACAACCAATGCTTGGGCAACGTATCAAAAGCTGTTTATGTTTCCAGATGTCTGGGATGGAAACATCATTCGTCTCGACATCGCATTCCGAAATCCGAACGCGTCAGTTGGGACAACGTATATCGGTTATCTTGACAACGTAAGGTTACAACAAATTCCCGAACCCTCATCCTTGATCTTGCTCGGCTTGGGCGGTTCATTCCTGTTCAGCCGTCTCGCCCGCAAGTCCCGGTCAAAAGCCTTGATCCAACAATGAATCCACTTTGGCTCATCGCAGAGTCACCGAGTCAGGAATTAGTTCAACCGGCTCTCCGTTTCCGCTGAAGATATTCAAGCCTCTTGGAATTGTTCAGCGTTGTCAGTTGAATACGCTCCCGCCATCTTCAGTGCCCGGCAAGTCGGAATATTCGTTTTGCTGCTGGCGATTTCGAACGGTCTGCTCACGTTGATTCTCAGCGGTTATTTCAATGCACGCCGCGCACGGATTGGTGCGGTGCTTCTGGGGCTTTTGCTGGTGGTGGACTTGGCGGTGGTAGATACGCGTTGGGTCGTGAACTACAACTGGAAGGAAAAATATGTCGAGGCATCCAACAATCCGGTGATTGATTTCCTCCGGCATAAACCCTACGAGAAACGCGTTACCATCACACCGAGCTGGCTGGGTGAAGCCGTCCGCGCTTCCCAACAACTCGTGGGAGACGATCAGATGCTCCAGCAGGTTTATGATCTCGAATGGAAGCAGCACCTGTTTCAATTCAACAACATTCAGACCCTCGACATTATTCAGATGCCCCGCGTGCCCACGGATATTGCCGCGTATGAAACCGCGTTACAATTCGATGGCCAACCGCAAAACATACATCGCGTGTCGCGCAAATGGCAGTTGACCAACACCCGCTATCTCATCGGCACGGCAGGATTGATGAACGCGATCAAGCAGCTCGATTCCGACCATCAACGCATCAAGCCAGTGATGGCGTTCGAGTATTATCAGGAAAAAGCTGGCGGACCGATTCTGACGCGCACGAATGCGACCGGTCCATTCGCGCTTTTTGAATTCACCGGGGCGCTAGAACGCGCCAAGCTTTACTCCAACTGGAAGATCAGCACCAACGACCAGGACACATTGAAAAAGTTGGCGGCCAAAGAATTTGATCCCGCGAAGAGTGTGTTCGTTGCAGAAGATTTGCCGCAGGCCGATGCGGCCAGCACCACCAACGCCAGCGAAGGCACAGTGGAGTTTGTCAGTTACTCGCCCAAGCACATTTTTCACAAAGCTCAAACCGCCACGCCCGCAGAGCTGCTGCTGAATGACAAGCAAGATCCCAACTGGCAAGTCATTGTAGACGGCCAGCCCGCCAAACTTTTGCGCTGCAATTTCCTGATGCGCGGAGTGCTTCTGCCCAAAGGAGAACACAAGATCGAGTTCCATTTTCGCCCGCCGATCACCAGCCTCTATGTGAGTCTCTTTGGCATTTCCATCCCCCTGCTGTTGCTGGGCATCGCGGTGTTTCTCAACCGCCGCAAGGTGACATTAAATAAATTGCAGATGCAGCGGATACCGTCAACTGTTCCGGCGCGGCGTGCCGGGACAATGCTCTTGTAATAAAAATCCGGTTTAAGAATACTGGCGCATCAAAATATGGCGAAAAAGGCTTTAATCACGGGCATCACGGGTCAGGACGGCTCTTACTTGGCAGAGTTGTTGTTGATCAAGGGTTATGAAGTCCACGGCATCGTGCGACGCGCTAGCTCGTTCAATCGCCAGCGGCTCGACGCGATCTATGAAGACCCGAAGTTCCGCGAGGTTCGACTCTTTTTGCACTACGGAGACTTGGGCGAATCAGGTTCACTGACGCGACTCTTGCACGAAATCAAACCCGATGAGGTGTACAATCTCGCCGCGCAGAGCCACGTTCGCGTCAGCTTCGACGCGCCGGAATACACGCTCGACATCGGCGGCACGGGCACGTTGCGGTTGTTGGAAGCCATCCGCCAGACCGGACAGAACCCGCGTTTTTATCAGGCTTCTTCCAGCGAGATGTATGGCAAGGTGCGCGAGATTCCGCAGACCGAGTTGACGCCGTTTCATCCGCGCAGTCCCTACGCTGTCGCCAAGGTTTGCGCATATTGGGCTACGGTGAATTATCGCGAGTCCTACGACATGCACGCGTCCAACGGGATTCTCTTCAATCACGAATCACCTCGCCGTGGCGAATCCTTTGTCACGCGCAAGATCACCATGGGCGTCGCGCAGATCAAAGCGGGTCTGCAAAACAAACTCGCGCTCGGCAATCTCGACGCGAAACGTGATTGGGGTTACGCGAAGGAATACGTCGAGGCCATGTGGCTGATGTTGCAACAGGACAAGGCGGACGATTACGTGATCGCCACGGGCGAAACCCATTCCGTGCGCGAGTTCCTCGAAGAATCCTTCGCCCACGTCGGTTTAAACTGGGAGAAATACGTCGTTCAAGACGCGCGTTACATGCGTCCGGCGGAAGTGGACTTGCTCATCGGCGATCCAACCAAGGCGGAAAAACAACTTGGCTGGAAGCCGAAAACCAAGTTCAAAGATCTGGTGAAGATCATGGTGGATGCAGATATTGAATTGCTCAAAGCCCACCGCGAAGGTCGCATCAAAGTCACTGCCTGATCCATGCCGCGCGCACTGATCACCGGCATCACCGGACAGGACGGCTCGTATCTCACCGAACTGTTGCTGGAAAAAGGCTACGAGGTTCACGGCGTTGTGCGTCCAGGACAAGCTTCGGAGCGCACGCGGCTGAAGCACTTGGTCGCCGCTGTTGGCAAAAAATTATTCCTCCACGAAGCCGCACTAGAAGATTCCGCCGCACTCAAACGCGTCATCACTCAAGTCGCACCTGACGAGCTTTATCACTTGGCCAGCATGACGCATGTGGGGTTGAGCTTCGAGCAGCCGGAACAGACTTGCGACATGACAGGCATGGGGACGTTGAGGCTTTTGGAGATAATCAAAGCGTTGCCGAAGCCGCCTAAGTTTTCCCACGCGTCATCGAGTGAAGTGTTCGGGAAACCAGAAACCGCGCCGCAAGACGAGAACACTCCCTTCCGCCCCGTCACGCCTTACGGCTGCGCGAAAGCGTTCGCCACAAACATGGTTTCAGCCTATCGCCAAACGCATGGACTATTTGCCTGTAACGCGATCCTGTTCAATCACGAATCGCCACGACGCGGAGAAAACTTCGTCACGCAAAAAATCTGCCGTGCCGCGGCCGCCATCAAGCATGGCCGTCAAAGCGAATTGGTTCTCGGCACGGTGACATCGTTTCGCGATTGGGGGCACGCGCGCGATTACGTGCGCGGCATGTGGTTGATGCTCCAGCAGGACAAGCCTGCGGATTACGTTTTCGCCACCGGTGAATTGCACACCGTGCAGGAAGTCATCGAACTGGCGTTTGAGACTGTTGGGCTGGACTGGAAGAAATATTTGAAGCAAGACCCGCGCTTCATCCGCCCCACCGAGCCAGGACAGCTTGTTGGCAATCCTGCCAAAGCAAAACGTGAACTCGGCTGGCAACCGACGGTGACGTTCAGGGAGTTGATCGTCGAGATGACTCGTGCGGCTTTGGCGGAATGAAGTTGGCGTTCAAGCTTTAGCTTGCCCTTCCAACCAATTGCACGCCTTGGGTAGCACGTTGCTCCAATGAAAGCTCCGCGCCCGTTCCAATGCCGCCACACGATAGGCTTCATACTTCTCCGGCTTGGTCAGCACAGCGATGAGTCCGTCCGCGAGTGATTCTGGGGTTTCAATTTTTGAGACAATGCCAGTTTGGTCGTGCAACGTGGATTCGATCAAACCTTCCACCGGATAAACTGCGGCGGGTGTTCCCATGGCGTTGGCTTCGATGACGTTCAACCCCCAGCCCTCGCGTTGTGATGTGTGCAGCAGGAAATGAACATCGCGCAACAGAGCGTCCTTGTCCGCTTCTGAAAGTCTTCCGGCAAACGTGACCTTGTCAGCGATGCCCAACTCGATCACAAGATTGCGCAGTAACCCTTCCGTCTCTCCGCCGCCTACGATGGTGAGGTGCGCGGGAATATTTTTGTTCGCGAGCGCCTTCACTGTGCGAACGGCGTGATCAATCCGCTTGTTCGGCGCAAGCCGCGACACGACCGCGAGCTTGAGCGGCGTGGTGAGAGGTTTCGGTTCAAGTTTGGTCAAAGCAACCGTATCCACGCCGTAAGGGATTTGCGTGACAGACTTCACGCCGCGTGAATGGAGGATGTCTTTGGTGCATTGGCTCGCAGTCCAGAAGGGGATGTTCCGATAAAACCATTGCATCCAACGCTCCTG
>CAMCWI010000232.1 GCA_945882065.1 Akkermansia muciniphila | reverse complement strand
TAGCGCAGTTTTATCTGAAAGGCGAACAACTGATCGAGAAATTCATCACGGGAAAGTCGCCACGGGTAACCGTGGTTTCTGATGCGGCCATTTGGTTCTTCGTGCATCGTGAATTCAAAGACGATGTTGCGCTGAACCACGAGTTCCACAAACCGCTGAATGCTCGGCTGGTCACAGTAAACGAGTTCCTCATACGCATACTGCATTTTGCCCTTGGCGTTACGCGATTTAGCTTTCACGAAAACAGCGCGCTCGTGTTTCTCAAGGAGTCGCTTCTCAAGCCGGGCAAAGGTCCAGTGCCCCAGCGCGACCGCGTTTTTCCGAAGATCAATTTTGCTCTGCGCGCTCAGGACATCCAACAGCAGCCCAATGTTGTTTGGTGTTGTAGTGACTTGAGAGTAGCAGGCGTAAAGTCCCGCTTCGCCCAGCTTGCCAGAACTGCTCATTTTTGTTTTCAATTAGCCATGCGATACAAAATCGAATCTATCTACACCTATGGCTGGGATGATGCCGGTTGGACTGAAGAAACAGATGGCGTAACAAAGCCGATGCGTTTTGAAACCGTCAGCCATGCTCAGGCTGAACTCGAAGAGTTTTTCGCAAACGTGAAAGCTGCTGCGACTGCCGGCAATATGGATGCTGAAGAGAACCGCAACCATTTCAGAATCGTCGCGGTGAAATGATCGGTAATGGTTGGCAATCGCCTTTGTGCCTGGCAGTCTCGTCACATGGCGAAAGCACCATCAGTCAAATGGACGCGCGAGCATACGCTCATCGCCCTAAATCTTTACTGCAAACTTCCCTTCGGTCAGTTTAGCAGCACGAACGCAATAATTGTGGATGTAGCTGCTAGGATGGGCCGCAACGCAAACAGTCTGGCAATGAAGCTTTGTAATCTTGCTTCGCTTGATCCAGTTCAACGCGCTCGCGGAGTCAAAGGGTTGGAAGGCGCATCTAATCAGGACCGAGAAATGTGGAAAGAATTTCAGGCGAACCTTCCGGTGCTTGGTGAGCAGAGCGAAGAGTTGCTACACGACTTGTTTACGCACGACGAAGAAAAGGAAGTGGACTTCCTCCAACGCGACAAAGTCCGGCTCGTCGCGCCGACTGGCCCAACCGAAACGCAGGCGACCGTCAAAGTTCGCCGAGGCCAGCAATTCTTTCGGCAATCGGTTATCACCGCCTACGACGTGCGCTGCTGCATCAGCGGCATCAATGTGCCGCGCTTGCTGGTGGCGAGTCACATCAAGCCGTGGGGAAAGTTTCCGGCGGATCGGCTCAACCCGAGAAACGGACTTTGCCTCTCGTCGTTGCATGACGCGGCGTTCGATGCTGGACTCATCACGCTCGATGAAAAGTTGAACGTGATTCTGAGCAAGCGACTGCGAAGTTTCTTTCCACAGCCCGCACTGGAGCAAAACTTTGTTTCATTCGAGGGCAAACCGATTCGCTTCCCGGAAAAATTAGCCGAGCCGGACGGTGATTTTCTTTGCTACCACCGCGATAAAGTTTTTCAGAGCTGATCGGTGAGCGTGTATTTCTCTGGCACATTGTCTTCGAGGATGGTTTCGAGCTTCGGCCCTTCCGCTTCCGCCGGGAATTCCGGGAATTCAAACCGGATTCTTAACCGCGAAATACGCAAAACACACGAAAAGGAAAACTGTTGGGCTCGCTTATTTTGTAAATCTGCTTTCGCGTAGTTCGTGTATTTCGCGGTTAAATCCGGCGGCGGTTGCCCTGTTCCTTGTCCTCGAAGCCGTGCTTTTTGCCGAGGCTCAGTTTCTTGGAGACGCCCGCGATGCTGAAGGGCTGGCAGGGAAAGCCGGCGCACAGGATGTCGTGCGCGGGAATGTCCGCCACGGCCACGGTATGAATGTCACCATGCGGTCGCTCACCGTGATTGGCCTCGTAGGTGATTTGGGCCATCTCGTTCCAGTCGGAGGAGAAGACGCATTGGCCGCCCGCGCGCTCGAAGGCGAGCCGGAAACCGCCAATGCCGCAGAACAAATCTATGAACCTAGGAATTTGTTTATCGGAACGTCCGCCCTCACCCCGGCCCTCTCCCCCAGGAGAGGGAGAATTATCGGCAGCCACACGATACTGCGGCGCGTCTTCCTTGATTGTAGCCGCCGACGTGAGTCGGCGCTGACTGGTAGGGGAATCAATTTGCGCGGACTGACGTCCACGGCTACGGGGTGATTTGGTTTTCCCAGTCACGCGTCCACCCCTTGGCAGAGTTCGGCGGTGGTAAGGCCCAGCGCCTTGGCGAGCTTGGCGACGTTCTTGATGCCGGGATTGCGCAGGCCGCGCTCGATGCCGCTGATGTAGGTGGCGTCCAGCCCGGCGCGTTCGGCGAGTTTCTCCTGGGTCAGAGCGCGGGCTTCGCGGCGCTCGCGGACATTGAGCCCGAGAGTGGAGAGGATTTTGTCACGTTTCGACATTACTGATAGTCCATGCGAAACGCGGGGAAAGGTCTATGGACTATCAGCCAGGTTGGAGCGGGGAACGGCAGAAGGTAGAAGCGACCAGTCGGATTCCTTTGCGCTTCTTGTGCCTTTTTGTGGGAATCCCGCCCGGCGGCGGGTCGGAGAAAGGCTGTCGTGAGAATTTCAGTTGAGCAAACAGCCGCGCCCGGGTAGTCCTATGCTCAAGCTATGAAAACCTCTTTGCGTCCGGCTCTCTTGTTGTTGTTCACCGCTTTCACCACGTGCTGCACCGGCGTTGCCGCCGCGCAACATCTCGACGTGGGGGCAAAACCCATCTCGGGCGCGGAAATGATTCTCGATGGCTCGCGCCAGATGCTCGACGAAAAATGGACTTATTGGGAAGGACCGCGCTTTGGTTCGGCGTTACCCATCAAATGGAAGATCGTGAACGATCCGGTGGACAAGGGCCCGGTGGTTCAAACGGACGACCCCGCCGCCGCCGGGGGCAAGTATGGTGCGGCGGATATCGTCACCAAGAAGGCGTATCGGGATTTCCGGTTGCACATCGAGTTCGCCGTCATGAACACCAACGGCAACAGCGGCGTGTATTTGCAGAACCGTTACGAGATTCAGGTCTGCGACGGCGACAAAACTTCCCACGGCATGGGCGCGGTCATCAACGAGACCGCATCGCCTTATCACCTCTACACCGGCCTGGGCAAATGGAACGCCTACGACATCAATTTCCGCGCGGCTCGGTTCAGAGATGGCAAGCTGACGGAACAGGCGCGGGTCTCAATGTATTTCAACGGGACGAAGGTCCACACGAATGTGCCGATCGCACAGGTCTGGGGCGGCCCGAACTCCGGCATTGATGGCGGAAACGACGGCGGCAAAGGGATCACGGATGTTCCGGGTGGCCTGAAACTGCAATGCGAGGGTCACGATGTGCGGTATCGCAATGCGTGGATCAAGGAATTGGATTTGAAAGACGCGAGCACAGATTTTTGAAAAGCAATTCCAGAGGTAGGGCGCGTCAGTCCATCCCTTGGCAGGTTCGGCGGTGGTGAGGCCCAGAGCCTTGGCGAGCTTGGCGACGTTCTTGATGCCGGGATTGCGCAAGCCGCGCTCGATGTCGCTGATGTGGGTGGGATCGAGGCCGGATTTCTCGGCGAGTTTTTCCTGCGTGAATTCGCGGGCCTCGCGATTCTTGCGGACGTTCAGCCCGAGCGCGGAAAGAATTTTGTCTCGTTTCGACGTGACTTATAGTCCATGTCGACTCTCTTCCTCAAAACGTAAAAAACCTAACTGATGCGTAATGATCGGAAAATTGCAGTCAGTTAACTTTCGTCCCGAAGCAATAAACCGTTCCGTCGTCGCAACCGACGACGATCTTACCGTCGGCTACGGCGGGTGAGCTTTCGATGGGTTGACCGATTTCATAGGACCAAAGCTCTTTGCCGTCTTTCAGCGAGACGAGGTATAGCCGTCCGTCGTCTGAACCGAACACGACTTTGTCGCCACAGACGACGGGTGAAGAATCCACTTTGCCGCGCGTGGCTAAACTCCAGATGGGTTTGCCGTCGGCGCGATTGACGCAGTGGAGTTTCTTGTCGCGTCCGCCAAAGAGGACGCGGTCTTTGGTGACGGCAGGCGAGGAGAAATAGGGGAATTGTCGTTCGCTGAATGTCCAAGCGTTCGTTCCTGCCTTCAAGTCAACGCAGAGAAACTTGTTCTCGTAATGTCCGAAGTGCGCGCGTCCTCCCGCAAGCGCCACGGACGCGGCGATGGGTGCGCCGATCTCGTTGCTGAACGCAAGGCTGCCGTTGGTGAGTGTGACGGAATAGAGAACGCCGTCGCAGCCGCCGAAGGTGGCGACACCATCGCTGACGGCGGGTGAACCGTTGATGTAATTGCCGGTCTCGAAAACCCAGTTGCTCCGGCCTGTGAGGGCGTCGAGGCAATAGAGTTTGAAGTCGTAACTGCCGATGAGGATGTTTGTCGTGCCGTCGTTCACAAACCAATTGGGTGCGCCGAGAATTTTGTCTCCTGTTTCAAACTTCCAGAGTTGTTTGCCAGTTGTCGCCTCCAGCGCGTAGAGACTGGCGTCGTTTGCGCCGACGAAGACTTGTCCATTCAGCACGAGGGGAGAGGATTCGATTGGCTCGCTGTTGGTGAACGCCCAGAGTTGTTTGCCGGTGGCGAAGTCGAGCGCGTAGAGATGGCGGTCATTCGAGCCGATGAACACGCGGTTGCCGATGATGGCTGCACTGGATTTGATTGGGCCTTGAGTCTTGAATGACCAGAGCAATGCGGGTTTATCGGGAAGTTTGCCATCAGCCACACCGATGAGATCGGGCGAGCCACGATACATGGGCCAGTCTGCGGCGGGACAAGTGAAGCTGGCGGTGGCGAGTAACAAACCAAACCCCGCAACATTCAGGATGGTGAACATTCGTTGCAGGAGTATGTGTCCCGCTGTTCGTACGGCAACCGGATTTTTGTTGGAAGCGGATGACATGTTTCAGCGCAAACAGATTCACGCTGCAAGCATTCGACTAACGCGGAGAGGATTTGTTCAAGACGGTTTTGTGGCGGGAGATTCTTTAACCCACTGCGCTAGTGCTGCTGCGATCAACATACACACGCCGCCCACCATCACGGCGTGAACCATGTTTCCGCCGAGCCAGTTCTTGAGGATCGGGCCAAAGAAAAGCGCGGCGAGGATTTCCGGGATCACGATGAAGAAGTTGAAGATGCCCATATAGACGCCCATGCGTTCCGCTGGCAATGCGCCGGACAGAATCGCGTATGGCATCGAGAGAATGGACGCCCACGCCAAACCTCCGAGCGCGAGCGCGATGACAAGAAGCCACTTCTGGTCTTCGCCATGAATGAAGCCGGTGGCGAGCAATCCGAGTCCGCCGAGTGTGAGGCAGATGCCGTGGATGCGGCGGCGATCCATGTGACGCGATGCCGCCATCAAGCCGAACGCCGCGATGAATGTCACCGCATCTTTGACCGCGTAGCAAACGCCCGCCCATTCTGCACCGCGTTTGAAAAGCGGCGAGGTCGGGTCGCTGCTGCCGAAGATGACGGGGACGGCGTTGGAGAAATGCAGCCACATGCAGAACAGACCGAGCCATGTGAAAAATTGGACGACCGCTAGTCGCCGCATCGTGCCCGGCATTTTGGCGAGTGCATCGGGGATTTCTTTGAGCAAATGGATGAAACCACCAGTCTCGGATTTTTTGCGGCGGAATTCCTCCATGTTCTCCGGCGGATATTCTTTGGAGGTGAACACTGTCCACAACACGGCTGCAAGGAAGGCGATTGCACCGACGTAGAAGGAAATTTTTACGTTCGTGGGCAGCGCGTTTGAACCATCGGCGGCATCACTGACGCCGAACCAGTTCTTCAGCATGTAGGGCAACATGCCCGCGACGACTGCTCCGACGCCGATGAAGAAGCTTTGCATTGAGAAGCCCATGCCGCGTTGTTCTTCTGGAAGCTTGTCGGCAACGTAGGCGCGGAA
>CAMCWI010000231.1 GCA_945882065.1 Akkermansia muciniphila | reverse complement strand
AGCGCGGTGACCGCGATCATCAGCACGTCGATCAGTTCGTGTTTGCGCTTGCGCTTCAGGCGCGGGTCGGTGAGTTGGAGGAGTTGGTTTTTCAATGGACTGATAGACGCGTTTTGCATCCCCAGTATCAACCATATTTCAACGCGTTTGGGAACCTCTAAATCACACCCACGCAAGTTGTCCACAATCAACAACTTCCAACCACTTGTTCAAAATTACTTAATGCGTAGGCCCTGGAGTGAATTGAAGGAACGCCACCTTCAGGTGGCAGCAGCGAGTTAAACCAGTCTGCTGCCGCGTGAACGCGGCGTTCTAACCCGGCCCGATTCATTAGCCACAGATGGAACACGGATGAAACAGAGATAGGGACGAGTGTTGCCTCTGATCTGACGGATTGGAAGCAGCCCATCAAACGGTGTTCCTGATGTGGAAGCCTCTCGCCCGGTCAATCGCCTTCTGATCCGTGTTTCATCTGTGGCTCAACTACATGGATCCGGCTAAAGCCCCGGCAACATCGGAGGATGGGCGTGTTCGTTCACCGATTACGCACGAACAATTTTCCCGGCAACTGTTTCACCACGCGCTTCATCTCCAAACTTAATAACGCCACGCTCACCATCGAACTCGGCAGGCCGCTCTTGCGGATGACCTCGTCAATGCTCGTGTCGTCGTCCTTGCGAAGCGTGTCGAGCACTCGCTGTTCGTTTTCGGAAAGTTCCAACGCAGGCAGCACGCCGGTTTCACCCACGGACGGAGGACGGTTGCTCGATGGAAACAGATACTCAAACTCGCTGAGAATATCCTCCGCGCCTTCGCAGAGCTTCGCGCCTTTCTTGATGAGATCGTGACAACCCTTGCTGCGCGGCGAATCAATCCGCCCTGGCACGGCGAACACTTGTCGCCCGTATTCCGTGGCGAAATTCGACGTGATGAGCGCGCCACTGTGGAGGTCGGCTTCAACCACAACCGTGCCGAGCGTCATGCCAGCGACGATACGATTGCGGATGGCGAAGGATTGCTTGTCGCCGTTGCGATTGAACGGAAACTGCGATATCACCGCGCCATTCTGCGTGATTCGCTCGAAGAGTTCCTTGTTCTCCGGCGGGAAAACAATGCTGATGCCTGTGCCGAGAACACAGATCGTGCGCCCTTTCGCAGCCATCGCACCTTGATGTGCTGCCGTATCAATCCCGCGCGCACCGCCGCTCACCACGGTGACGCCGACGTAGGCGAGTTGATAAGCAAGCTTGCGCGCCGTCTCCACGCCGTAATTCGTCGTCTGCCGGGAGCCGACCATCGCCACGGCATTTTTGTCTTTGGCTGTGAGCGTGCCTTTCACGTAGAGAACCATCGGCGGGTCGTAGATTTCGCGGAGCGATGCGGGATAAGCTTCGTCGGATTGGATGACGATCTGGCAACCAAAGTCCGTCAGCCGTTTCATTTCGCCTGCGAGATCAATGTTCTTTTCCCACGAACAGATCGCCTCGGCGGTTTCATCGCCGATATTGCGGACGTGAAGGAGTTGAGACTTGGACGCGGAGAGAACCGCTGGCGCATCACCGAAATGCTCAACCAACGAACGCGCCCGCACCGGGCCGACGCCTTCAATCAGATTGAGTGCAAGGTATGCTTCGTGGGAATCCATGCCGCGAGAATAGAAGTCCGCTCGACGATGCGCAATACGTTGGTGTCGCGTGGCGAGTTGGAGGGTTCGAGTTAAAGTCGGGGAGGTAGGGCGCGTCACTCCGTGCGCGCCGTTTCCAGCCAGCCAGACGATGGCGCGCACGGAGTGACGCGCCCTACCATTCAAATCTTCACCTTGAACTTCTCGCCCTTCTTCACAGACAACGAGAACGCTGCGAGCAGTTGAGGAATTTGTTCGAGGTCTTTCAAGCTCACGACTTCCACCGGCGAGTGCATGTAACGGTTCGGCAAACTGATCAACGCGCTCGCGATGCCGCCGCGCGTCCAGAAAATTACGTCCGTATCCGTGCCGCTCGTGGAGGACATCGCTTCGTGTTGGAGGGAAATTTTCTTCGCCATGGCCACCGCTTCCACGCGCGCCACCACATCGGGATGGTTGCAACCACCATGAGTCACTACTGGGCCGCTGCCGATCTTGATGTCGCCATGCTGTGTTTTGCTCACAGTCGGATAGTCCGTGGCGTGCGTCACGTCCACGACCAGCGCGATGTCTGGCTTGAGCGAATACGCGATCTGCCGCGCACCGAGGAGGCCCACCTCTTCCTGTACGTTCGACACAGCGCACACTTCTGCTTTCAGCTTTCCTTTCGAGTCCACCAACAACCGCAGAGCTTCCGCGACAGCAAATGTCCCGATGCGATTATCAAACGCTCGCGCCACGGCGAGATCGCCGCGCAAAATATCAAACTCATCGGCAAGCGTGATGGGATCGCCAATGCGGAGAAGTTTTTCCGCATCACTGCGCTTGCTGACACCGATGTCTATGAAGATTTCGTGAATCTTCGGCGGCTTGGCATCGCCATCGCGACTCGTGAGATGTGGGGCGACGTTGCCCACAACACCTTTCACCGGGCCGCGCTTGGCATGGATGATCACGCGCTGTGCTTTGGTGATGGCTGCGTCCACGCCGCCCATGCGCCGGACGTAGATGAAGCCGCTGTCGTCAATGTAATTGACCGACATGGCGATTTCGTCCGCGTGTGCTGCGAGCATGATGCGTGGCGAACCGCCCTTGTTCAACACGGCCACGCAATTGCCGTAAGCGTCGGAGTAAGTTTCATCGGCGAACTGTTTCGCGTAATCGAGCCAGACGCGCTGGCCGCGAGTTTCGTGGCCGACAGGGCTGGGAGTGTTGCAAAGTTTTCGGAGAAAATTAAGTGATGCGTCGCGCATGGGTGCAGCGTAGAAAGGCTGCTGCCATGAGTCGAGCAGGTTCAGAGTCTGTCGGACTTTTCTGCGTGGAGATTTTTTGATTCAAACCGGGGATGCAAAACATCCCAAACTTAGTTTGATCGAACACATCAAAGACCTGGCGGATATGCGAGTGGATGTCACCAGAGATCGCGAGTTGATGGACGTGCTGACCATCGCCCTCTGCACACTGCTCTGCGCGGGCGAGTCCTTCAACGACATGGAGGATTTCAGTCAGGCCAAGGAGGAGTGGTTCAGAACCTTTCTGACCTTGAAGAACGGCATCCCGAGTCACGACGCCGAGAATCTGGCGACGTCGCGCAAACTGGCGTTGAACTTGTTGAAAGGCGAGGCGATCCAGAAACGCGGCATCCAAGGCAAACAACTCAACACCAATGGGGGGATCACGCTTATTTGCTCCGCCTGCTTGGCGGCCTTTTTTAGAGGCATCGGCACTGATTTCCGCCTTTGAAAACATTGACTCCGCGCACTCAATCGCTATCCTGCGCTTCCCCTTTTTGGGGAACAGACCCGATAAGAATTTTATGGCAAAGCTCACAGTTCGCGATCTCAACGTTCAGGGCAAACGCGTCTTTATTCGCGTAGATTACAACGTGCCGCTAGATGAAAAAGATGGCCAGATGGTCATCACCGACGAGACGCGTATTAAAGAAACTCTCCCCACGCTACGTTTGCTGATCGAAAAAGGTGGTCGCGTCATCCTCGCCGCGCACATGGGTCGTCCGAAAGGCAAACGCGAAGCTACGATGTCGCTCCGCCCGGTAGCTGTGCGCCTCGCTGAGTTGCTCGGCACAAAGGTGAACTTTGCGGACGATTGCATCGGTGAAAAAGTCGAGAAGCTTGCCAGTGAACTTCCTCCCGGCGGCGTGCTGCTGCTGGAGAACGTCCGTTACTACAACGAAGAGGAAGCCAACGATCCGGCCTTTGCCGAGAAGCTCGCCAAGCTGGCGGATGTTTACGTGAACGACGCGTTTGGTGCGGCACATCGCGCGCACGCTTCGACCGAAGGCATCGCGCGGGTCATCGCCAAGCGTGGCGGGCAGTGCGCGGCGGGTTTGTTGATGGAACGCGAACTCAAATTCCTCGGTGACGAATTGGAAAATCCCGTTCGTCCGTTCGTCGTGATCCTCGGCGGCGCGAAAGTTTCCGACAAGATCAAGGTCATTGATCGCCTGCTCGAAAAGGCGGATGCCATCCTCATTGGCGGAGCGATGGCGTATACGTTCAAGCTCGCGCAAGGCTTCAAGGTCGGTAAATCACTCGTTGAGCCAGACAAAACGGACATGGCGTTGGCGGCATTGGCGAAGGCCAAGCAGCGTGGTGTGCAGTTTCTTTTGCCCACGGACAACACGGTCGCGACACCGGTGGTCACTGACAAATTGAACAAGAAGGGCAAGCCGATCATTGACTTGAACAACCCCCGCACGAACACCGAACCGAACATTCCGGATTCGGAAGAAGGTGTGGACATCGGCCCGGCGTCGGCTGCGCTGTTTGCCAAAACCATTCTTGGAGCGAAAACGGTTTTGTGGAATGGTCCAATGGGAATTTTTGAAGACAAACGTTTCGCCATCGGCACGAATGCCGTGGCGCAAGCCGTGGTAGAGGCTACTCAAAAGAGCGGTGCAAAGACCATCATCGGCGGTGGCGATAGCGTGAAAGCGATCAACAAAGCCGGTCTCGGCGACAAGGTGACGTTCATGAGCACCGGCGGCGGCGCGAGCTTGGAATTTTTGGAAGGCAAAGAACTGCCCGGCGTGGCCGCGTTGAGCAACAAGTAATCAATCTGGAGATTTTGAAATGAACAAAGAACGCAAACTGATCATTGCCGGGAACTGGAAGATGAACAAGACGGTCGCTGAGGCGCTCGCGCTCGTGGACGACCTCAAACGCGATCTCGCGAACGTGAAGGAAGTGGACATCGTCGTCTGCCCGCCTTACACCGCGCTTGAATCAGTCTCCAAAGCCATCCTCGATTCCAACATCCGTCTCGGCGCGCAAAACATGAGCGAAAACGGCAATGGCGCATTCACCGGCGAGATCGCTGCCGGGATGCTCAAGGAATTTTCCACGCGCTACGTCATTCTCGGCCACAGCGAACGCCGCCAGTTCCAGAAGGAGTCAGATGCGTTGATCGCGAAGAAAGCGGCGGCGGTACACGCGGCCAATTTGAAGCCAATCGTCTGCGTGGGCGAAACGCTCGCCGAACGCGAAGGCGGCTTGATGGAGAAAGTTTTGGAAACCCAAGTCAGCGGCAGTCTCGCCGGATTGACCAAGGAGCAGATGGTTGAAACCGTCATCGCTTACGAACCCGTATGGGCCATCGGCACGGGCAAGACGGCGACTACACAACAGGCGCAAGACGCACACGCGTTCATCCGCGCATTGCTCGTGAAGTTGTTCGACGACGCGACGGCCAGGAAAGTCCGCATTCAATACGGCGGCAGCGTGAAACCCGCCAATGCGAAAGAGTTGATGAGCCAGCCGGACGTGGACGGCGCGCTCGTCGGCGGCGCTGCTTTGGAAGCGCGAAGTTTTGCTGACATCATCAAAAATTCCATCTAAGATACGATTATGAGCTTATTCATTGGTTTATTGACTGCGGTATTGGTCTTGGATTGCGTGCTGTTGATCCTGCTGGTGCTGGTGCAACTGCCCAAGAAAGAAGCGGGCGCAGGTCTGGCATTCGGCGCTGGCGCGGCTGACGCGTTGTTCGGCGCTGGCGCGGGCAATCCCCTCACCAAGATCACCAAGTTTGCAGCCATCGCATTCTTCGCGCTGCTGATCATTATCTCGCTGCTCCAGAAAAGCGTGCATGGCGCGAAGCTGGACAAATTCAAGAGCGGCGTCGAAGCCGAGAACAAGCAGGCCGTGGCAACGCAACAGGGTGCCAACACGGTGGCCGATTTGAAAAACGGCCTCACAAATTCAGGTGCAACCCTTCCAGCCGCAACCCCAATTACCGCGCCAGCGACTGTATCCACAAACGCCGCGCCTTAAAAATCACGGCGATGGAATTCGCGAACCGCGCCACTGGGAAACACCCGCTGGCGCGGTTTTGTTTTTGG
>CAMCWI010000230.1 GCA_945882065.1 Akkermansia muciniphila | reverse complement strand
CCCGCCAAACTCCTTGTTGGCGGAAGTGTGGGGTTCAGTCCGCTCACCAACAGCGCCTCCGTCATTGCCAGCGGCAGCGGTGCTGGCGCGAAGGGTTTCATTGATCTCACGGGTGGAACTCGCGTCATCGGCATCAGCGACGGCACTTCGGAAGTGGACTTGTCCGTGAATGTGGCGATCACCAACGGCGCACTCACCAAGGCTGGGCTCGGCACGATGAGTTTGAACGCCGCTAATTCTTACTCAGGCGGAACAACCGTCACCACCGGACGTTTGCTCGTGAACAACACCACCAACTCCGGCACCGGTGCGGGCAGCGTCACCGTCAGCGTTGGCGGAATCCTCGGCGGCACGGGAACAATCGCTGGAGCAGTCACCGTCAGTAACACCGGCACGATTGCGCCGGGCACAGCATCCACCTTTGGCAAACTCACTCTCGGTAGCGCGCCGGTGTTCAGCGGAACAAACTTCACCCGCATCAATCGTAACGGCGGCTCGCCGTTGTTCGATCAACTCGCGCTCTCCAGCAGCACATTGACTTACGGCGGCACGCTCGTTGTTTCCAACGCAGGCGCGGCACTCACAGGCGGCGAGGTGTTCACCAATTTCTCGGCGGGTTCTTACTCCGGCGTGTTTGCCAACACGATTCTCCCGGCGCTTTCCACCGAGTTGAATTGGAATCTCAATCGCCTCTCCATTGACGGCACCCTCCGGGTCAATCGCGCACCGACAGCGAATTCTGATTCCTACAACGTCAGTCCCGGCATTGGCTTGATTATTCCCATCGCCGACCTGACGACCAACGACAACGACGCAGACGGCGACACTGTTGCGCTCGCCGGAATCACACTCACGTCAACCAACGGCATCGTCATCGCAACGAATGCCACGCAGATATTTTACAACAACAACTCCGCAGGCAGTGATCGCATCCATTATCAGATCACCGACGGTAACGGCGGTGTTTCCACCGGTGCGGTTCTCATTACGATCGGTGGCGCAGGAACGCCCCCTTCTATCTCTCAACAGCCGACAAACCTCGTCGTCATTCTCGGCCAGCCTGCGGCTTTCTCAGCCATCGCCTCGGGCAGTACGCCTCTGGCCTATCAATGGCGATTCTTGCGCGCGAACATTGGCGGCGCGACAAATAGCACTTATTCGCTTGCCAATTCCCTGACCAACAACGCCGGTGATTATACCGTCGTTGTCACCAACAGCCTGGGCTCCATCACTAGTTCTGTGGCCGCGCTCACGGTGAATTGTTCCCTCACAACACCTGTCAACGGTGCTGGCACCGTCACGCCGACACCCAACCCTGAGGGCTACTCGCCCGGCACAAGTGTGCTGTTGACAGCGACGCCAAATACGGGTCACGCCTTCACCGGATGGAGCGGCGACGCCAGCGGCTCGAACAATCCGGTCAACATCGTCATGCTCACAAACCGCGCCATCACCGCCACCTTTGTCAACACCAACACCGATATCTTCCTCGACAACACCAACTCCGAAGTCGCTTACAGCGGCGCATGGTCCACCGGAACGTCATCTCTCGACAAATATCTTTCCGACTACCGGTTCGCCAACACGGCGGCGGGCGGCACATTGACCGCCACGTATCGTCCATCCATCGGGAACGACGGTTACTACGACGTTTACATCTGGTATCCCCAAGGCCCGAACCGCGCCACCAACGCGCCGTGGTCTGTCGTCTTCAGCGGCAGCAGCACCAACGTGGCCGTGGATCAAACCATCAACGGCGGCGCATGGCGTCTCATTGCTGCCGCGAAACCATTCGCAACAGGAACCAACGGTTACGTGCGCCTCTCAAACGACACCGGGTTCTCAGGCAAGGTCGTCATGGCAGATGGCGTCCGTCTCACCTACGTCGGCCCGCTCAACTCCGCGCCCTCCATCAGCACTCAACCCCAACCGCAGATCGTGAAGCTCGGCTCGAACGTGCTGTTCTCAGTCACCGCATCGGGCACGCCAACGCCCGGTTATCAATGGCAATTCAATGGCTCACCCATCTCCGGCGCGACATCCAGCATCTACATCCGCAGCAACGCCCAGTTCGCCGACGCGGGAAATTATTCCGTCCTCGTCACCAACATCGCTGGCTCGCCCGGCAGTTCCAACGCCGCGCTCACCGTCTTGCCGCTCGCGCCGATGTGGTTTCAAGCGATCACACCGCTGCCCGATGGACGCATGACACTCGTGGTCACTGGAGAACCCGGCTACGCCTATTCCGTGGATTACTCCACGAACCTCGCCATGTGGCAGCAGATTACCAACCTGATGAACACCAACGGCACATCGTCCTTCACCGACCATTCAGCGACCAACTCCGACGCAGGATTCTATCGCGCGCGGCAATAATTTTTTATCAGACAAACTATGAACTCAGCCGACACACAGTCGCAACGAACGAGACGGGGTGGCTTCACCCTGATCGAACTGCTCGTCGTCATCGCCATCATCGCGATCCTCGCAGCGATGTTGTTGCCCGCTCTCGCCAAGGCGAAAGAAAAAGCGCTTCGGATTAATTGCACGAGCAACCTTAAACAGATCGGCCTCGCCACCCAGATGTATTTGAATGACTCAAAAGATTTTCTCCCTGGCCCGTGCGGACTCGTCATCAGCAAACGCTTCTACATCACCGATCGGAACATCGGCGGCGTATTCAGTCAAGGCCCTGTAGAGTTGCTGGGCTACCTCGCTCCCTACATGGCCATCCGCGTTCCGGCAGCCTACGCCGGTTACAGCACTGGCAATGTTGCCATCTGCACCTCATTTGATAAGGCGACTCAGCGCACCAACATCTACAGCTATTCCATCAATCAATTCATCACCAACCAGATCACGCCCACGCTCGACGTAACCGAATATCCGTTCGGACGCTGGGACTCATCCGCCGCTCCCATCGCCCAATCACGTCCTGTCGTGCGCATCACCGCTATCCGCCGTCCATCCGATGCTTGGATGTCCATGGACTTGGATCAAAGCATCTCCACCCTGCCCGCATCGTATGGTTTGCCGCCCCGGCCCGTTCATGGTCCATCCTATTGGAATCGTCTCTACATTGACGGTCACGTCGCAGGCATCAAAAATCGTAACGATTTTTGATCCGGTCAGCAGTGCGTTCATTTGTTTTGCTTGAACGACAAAGGCAGAACACTTCTACTCCTTGCGCCTTGAGGCAGGGAGATTTGTTTCCCATAAACCATTTCACATTTCAACAATGCAAGATTTTACCGCGCTTGATGGCGCAATTCTGATTGATAAACCCTCCGGCCCGACCTCGCACGATGTCGTGGACGCCATCCGCCGCAGGTTCGGCATCAAGAAAGTCGGCCATTGCGGCACGCTTGACCCCAATGCCACCGGACTGCTCATCATTGTCCTCGGTCGCGGCACGAAACTCTCTGAACGCTTGATGGGCGACGACAAAGTGTACGAAGGCACGATGAAGTTTGGTGAAGCCACGGATAGCTATGATTCCGACGGCGAACTCACCGGCTCGTTGCCCGTGCCACTGATGACGCTTGAGCAATTGAATGAAGACGCCGCCACATTCATCGGCGATCAGATGCAAGTTCCCCCGATGGTTTCCGCCATCAAGAAAAACGGCGTGCCGCTCTACAAACTCGCGCGCCAAGGCATTGAGGTCGTACGCGAGCCTCGCCTCGTTCACATCTACAATTTCCGTTTCACCAATTACACCGAGCCGCTCGCCAAATTCAAACTCGCCTGCACCAAGGGCACGTACATCCGCAGCGTGGCGCATGATCTCGGAAACAAACTCGGCTGTGGCGCACACCTCACCACGCTCCGCCGGAGCGTCTCCGGCAAGTTCGATGTCGCCGATGCGATAACGCTCGATGCAGTGATGAATCTGTCTGGCGCAGAATTGGAGAAGCGCGTGATCCCATATTTGAAACTCGCCGTGGCATGAAACTCATCCAGCACGCCAATCAACTCGACACGCGCGGTCGCAAATCCTGCCTCGCCATCGGCGTGTTCGACGGCGTCCATCTGGGTCATCAACAGATCATCCGGCAAACCATCGCCGATGCACGACAACACAATGCCCTCGCGGTCGTCGTCACATTTGATCAGCATCCCAGCGCCATCGTCGCGCCGGATCGCGTGCCGCCGCTCATTTATTCGCAGTCGCAAAAAATTCGCACCGTCGAATCTCTCGGCGCAGACGCGCTGCTTGTAATCCGCTTCGACAAAGACTTCAGCCAGCAGACTGGCGAGCAATTCATTCGCAATCTAGCGCGCGAACTCGGCGGCATCCAAAGCATCTGTGTCGGCGCGGATTTCGTCTTCGGGCACAAACGCAGCGGCAATGTCGCGCTGCTCAAGACGCTCGGCGCAGAACTTGGTTTCCATGTGCGTGGTCTTGCCGCCGTGGCGCTTGATGGACAAACCGTCAGCAGCACGCGCATCCGCGAAGCCATCCGCGCAGATGATTTCGATGCCGCCAGCCAGATGCTTGGCCGCGCTTATTCCGTTGCCGGAAAAATAATTCACGGCGATCAACTCGGCCACAAACTCGGCTTCCCCACCGCCAACCTCGATACCACGGGAATGATTCTTCCGACGAACGGAGTCTATGCCGCCCAAGCCACCGTTGGCGGACAAACACACCGCGCCGTTCTAAACATTGGATGCCGCCCCACTGTGGCGAACCTCACGCCACACGTCCGCGTCGAAGTTCACCTGCTGGATTTCTCAGGCGACATCTACGGTCAGGAGTTGGGGATCGTCTTCGCCGGAAAACTGCGTGATGAACAAAAGTTCCCCTCCCTCGATGCGCTGCGCGAACAGATCCAGCACGACATTGCCGCCGCCCGGAAACTTTTCTGACGGGGCGCGGGCTGTCCCTCGCCCGCAGCGTTCCACCAGCCAGAGGATCGCAATAAAACTTTGAGCCGCTCTCGCTATTCACCCGCTGCGGACGGAGACCATCCGCGCTCCGTCCGATGCAATCCCACAACCCCGCCTGCCTAGCGTTTCCGCCCAGAAACTTTCCACGAACATTTTCCCGCTTCGCCTGTCCATAGATTCAGGGTCGCAAACCTCAACCGGTGCTTCGCCCGGCCAATTGAAAAACAACAATGGCCGCGCAGAATGGAAAGCTTGTCGCATGAAATCAGTTCTTCGCCCCGCGCCCGTCGTGCAGCCGTTTGTTTTCGACCACACTCCAGTAGGTGTGTTCCTTGCCATCTTTTTTGGGAATTTGAGAACGCAGAAACATAATGACCGGAGAGAATACACGCGCCGCCGCAGGTGGGAAGACGTGTAGGTGTTCACTACAAACCGTTTTGCAGAACACCGATGCCCTTTCATGGGCAAATCCTCACGCCTCACCCCCGAAAATAGTCGGAATCAGCGTCCAATCCGCCAAGTAGAGCTAGTTAGCTATATCTGACGTGACCTACATCCGTTGAAATTCTCAAAATATCAGCGCCCAACGCCCAATGCCTGCGGATTGCTGGCTTGAATTCGGCGGAGTTCCTTGCGTGCCTGTGCAAAGTCGCTCCTAATTGCGAGCGCGCGCTTAAAACAGTCAGCGGCTTCGCTCATTCGCCCGGCCCGTGCCAGCAGATCGCCCAAATGGTATTGAGGCCACTCCAGATCAGGTAACAATTCACACACCCGCTGGAACTTGGCGATGGCCTCCTGTCGCGACCCGGTCGCCTCGAGATACTGGGCAAATCGAGCATGTATCAGGCTGTCATCAGGTGCTGCCGCCAGTGCCTCCTCATACAGTCGGCGGTCGCGGGCGGGCGATTCCGGATTCATCCGCGCAATAACCTCCTGACGACGGAATTCACAATACTGCTTACTGCTGAAGTGGCTGGCTTGGGTGCTGAATGGAGGCGCGGCGGTGTGGTCCAGAGCCCCCTGCCAGAGCCGGTGTTCATCCCAACTCGTCACCGCGAGGCGGCGATTACAAAACTCTGAATCGGCCCAATCATCTCCTCGCGATGCGCCTATCGAAGCAGGCAGCA
>CAMCWI010000229.1 GCA_945882065.1 Akkermansia muciniphila | reverse complement strand
ATGCAGATCGCCGTCATGATCTCCGCCATCGCCAACGGTGGAACTGTTTTGAAACCCCGGATGGTTGATCGTCTGGAATCGCAAGACCCGGCCAGCATCGAACTGCCGACCATTTTTCCGCGCGGACAAGTCCGGGATCGCCTAGGCGTGAGCAAGCGCAGCCTCAACATACTCCATGAAGCCATGCTCGCGGAAACGGAAGATCAGTTGGAAGGCACGGGGCGGCTCGTCCAACCCTGCGGCTTCCGCGTCTGTGGAAAAACCGGCACGGCGGAACTTCAATCATTGCGCGAAGACGGCCAGAAAAAGAACACGACGTGGTTTGCATCCTTCGCACCGTACGAATCGCCGCGCTACGCCGTCATCGTGATGGTCGAGAACGGTGCGGGTGGCGGAGCAACCTGCGCTCCGATAGCTCGCGATGTTTATGTGGCATTGAAATCATTTGAGACTCGCGCGCAACCAAGAACCTTGAAGGCCTCGACGAGATGAACAACCTCGCCCTCAACGAAAGCTCTCCGCGCGTGGATCGCCTGCAATTGGCAGCGATCTTCGGACTGATGCTTGTTGGCGTGGCGTTCGTGTTCAGCGCCACGATGGTCAACGAATCCGCCGCCGCCCTGCCCCTCGTCAAACAACTCTGGTTTCGCCAGATCGTCTGGTACGTCATCGGAGGCGGTGCTGCGTTTGCACTTTGCCTCATGGATTACCACACACTCACACGCTGGGCAGGCATCGCGTTCTGGATTTCCATTGTGTTGCTCATAGGAGTGATGTTCTTCGGCACGACACGCGGCGGGGCGAGGCGTTGGTTCGATCTCGGCTTCTTCAGCCTGCAACCTTCGGAGTTCGCCAAACTCGCCTTCGTCCTCGCGCTCGGCAATTTCCTGAGTCGTCCGGTGGACGAACTTCGGCTGGCCAGCAATTTCTGGAAAGCGCTCGGCATGTTGGCGATTCCGTTCGTGCTGATCTTGAAAGAACCTGACCTCGGTTCTGCGCTCGTGTTCATCCCGACGGGTTTTGCCATGATGCTCGTGGCGGGTGTGCCTCGACGTTTTCTTTTCCGGCTGGTGGGTTTTGTCGGCGTGTTGGCGTCGCTGATTCTGGTGGATGTTTTGTTTGCGCCACCAAGCTGGCAGATCAAGCTGGAGGAATATCAACGCCATCGCCTGCTCGTCTATTTTGGTAAAGACTTCGCGCCGCCGAACGCCACGCCCGAAGAAAAACGTAAAGCCCGCCAGTTGCAGGCAGAGAAATCCTATCAAGGTCAGCAGGCGTTGATCTCCGTTGGTTCGGGCGGATTCTGGGGACGCGGCTGGCGCGAAGGCAAGCAGACTGCGCTCGGTTTTTTGCCGCCGGGCGCGTCGCACACGGATTTTATTTTCTCCGTCATCGCGGAGGAAAAAGGTTTTGTCGGGAGCGTGATGGTCATCACGCTGTACGCGGTGGTTCTCTTCACCGGATTGAGGATCGCTGGCCAGGCGCGAGATCGCTTGGGCAAAGTGTTGGCAGCAGGAGTGGTGACACTCTTGTTCAGCCACATATTTATCAACATCGGAATGAACATCCGGCTCATGCCCGTGACAGGTATTCCACTGCCGCTGTTATCTTACGGCGGGTCTTCAGTGCTGGCCTCTATGATCGCTCTCGGCATGTTGCAAAACGTTCACATCTATCGAAAAGGATACTGATTATGAGTAACGGAAAACAATTCGGCAGCAGACGCCGACGCGGTGGGATGCGTTTCAAACCCAGCGGCGGCATGAACCAGAATCAACCACCCAAGAACGATAAGGACGCCGTAGACGCACGCGCGGACGCCGTCGGTGAAGTCGTCGGCGGACACGGACAGGAGAAACTGTTCGAGCGCCGTCATACGAACGAGATCGAACGCGCGGAAAACATCGCTGCGGGTCTGCCCCCCGAAGGCGCGCCGGAAGTGTTGCCCGGTCACGAGCATCAACACCAAACCGCCGCGCCCGCGCCTGTTTCAAACGAGCCAGAGAAGGCATTCGAGCCGGTGAAGGTGATTGAAAAAAATCGCAGCCTCGTCGAACGCATCACCGATGTCGCTGCGAACCTTGTCAAGAAAGTCCAACGCCTCATCCGCCCGGAGAAGAAAATTCACAAGGAAGTCATCATCAACGCCGAGACGCTCGAAACGCGCGTGGCGGTATCCGAAGATGGCAAGCTGGAAGAGTTCAACATCGAACGCACCACTGAGGAGCGCCTCGTCGGCAGCATCTTCAAAGGCAAGGTGCGCAACCTCGAAGACGGATTGAAAGCGGCGTTCGTGGACATCGGTTTCGAGAAGAACGCCTTCCTCCATTACTGGGACATCGTGCCGAACCAGTTCGACAGCGGCGTCGAGATCGTGGATCGCCCCACCAAACGCCGTGACCGTCCGAAGATCACGCAGAAAGACATCCCACGCCTCTACTCGCCCGGCGCAGAGATCATCATCCAAGTCACCAAAGGCCCCATCGGCACAAAAGGCCCGCGCGTCACCACGAATCTCGTGTTACCCGGTCGTTACCTCGTGTTGCTTCCCAACTCGGATCAATCCGGTATCTCACGCAAGATCGAAAGCCAATCGGAACGCCAGCGTCTTAAAAAAATTCTGCGCGAACTCGCCATCCCGGAGAACATGGGCGTCATCATGCGGACTGCGGGCGAAGGCCAGCAGAAGCGTTACTTCGTGCGCGACCTCGCATTGCTGCTCGAAGAATGGCATGGCATTCAGGACAAAATTAAATCCCAAGGCATGGCTACCTGCGTGTTCCAGGAGCCTGACCTCATTGAGCGCACCGTGCGCGACTTCCTCACCGAAGACGTCGAGCGCATCGTGGTGGACAGCCCGAAAGCTGCCGAGCGCATGAAGGCGATGATCCAAAAAATCTCCCATCGCGCCGCACGCAAGGTGATTCTTTACACCGAAGCGCAGCCCGTGTTCGACCGCTTCAACATCTCCAAGCAATTGGAGAATGCGTTCTCGCGCCAGGTCCATCTCAAGGGCGGTGGCTACATCGTCATTGATGAAACTGAAGCGCTCGTGGCGATTGATGTGAACACTGGTCGTCATAAAGGCGGTAAAGATCAGGAAGCATCCATCCTTAAAGTGAACCTCGAATCCGCCGACGAAATCTGCCGTCAATTGCGCCTCCGCAACATGGGTGGATTGATCGTGCTCGACTACATTGACATGAAATCCGGGCGCGACCGGCAGAATGTCTATAACCGCATGAAAGAAGGTTTGCGCCGCGACAAAGCCAAAACGCACATCCTGCCCATCTCCCAACTCGGACTCATGGAGATGACCCGCCAACGTCACAGCGAGAGCGTGCGTTCGGCGGTGTATGATGATTGTCCGTATTGCAAAGGCCGCGCCAAAGTAAAGAGCGTTGAAACCATGAGCGTGGAGATTCAGCGCAAGCTTCAGGAAATCCTCAAGAAACGCACGCGTGACGAATCGGACTTCCAACTCCGCATCGTGGTACACCCCACCGTGCTGGAACGTCTGCGGACACAGGACGAGAAACATCTCATCGAGATGGAGAAGCGTTACTTCGGAAAACTGAGCTTCCGTGCTGATCCAGCGATGCACGCGGAACAGTTCAAGATCCAGAACGTGACGAACAACGAAGACCTCGCCAGCGTCGGCGCATAATCAAGACCTAGATTCCAAACGCCCCGGCAGCAATGCCGGGGCGTTTTCGCATAGGTCGTGTCTCAAGACAATGTCTGCATTCCAATAACCCACCCCTCGCGCTTCATTTCCACCGGCACGCACAGTTGGGATGACCGCTTGATTCCAATAACACATCTCTCGTTTCCAATTTTACACCTCGTGCGAGGCACCGGCGGTGTCGCGCTTCCAATTTTACAACTCACGCTTCCAATAATACATCTCTCGCGAGGCAACGAACCCATCTGCGACAGCCTCGGCCTTGATTCGAGTCCAAACTGAAGACACTCGCACAGCACTAGACACGAATTTTACGGATTAACACGAATTGAAACTGTAGTGATAGGGCGCGTCACTCCGCCCGCCGTCAGGCTATCTACTATCAACCAACTCCCTATTCCGCGAGAGTAATTGTCTCAACGTGGACAAGTTGGAGCAGATTATCGCACGGCACGGGTTGCTTGAAAAATGGGAGCGGTTCAAGGATAACTACACCAACGAATGATCCCGTTACTAAAACAAATCCTTGAGCAAAAACGCGCAGCACGGGAACGTCTGGCAGCACTCCCCTTTGCCCGCAAGCTTGAGATTGTGGAGAAAATGCGCCACCGCAGCCAGATCATCGCCGCCAGTCCGTTACGCCGCAGCTCTGCCTCTACCCGCAATCCACTTTCAACTATCAACTAGTTCCCAGACACGGATTAGCACGGATTTTTGACTATCCATTCATCATCCAGCGGCTTAGTACCATCGGCACGAACACCGCGACGTGGTTGCCTTGTCCTTCATTTCTCAACCGTTGTTCCCTTCGCCTCCACTGGCCTCGGTGCCGATTTCCACTCCGCTCCATTCCAAAATTCTGCCTGGCCGGTTGCTGTTAAACGCGCCGGGATTCCTGCGGATCTCAATGCCGCCACGTAAATCCGCTCAAAACCCGCGACACTGGTAATCTGTCGCTGCCAGATACTTTGAACATCCACTGGCAAATTCTCGCCTTCTGAAATTGTGACTCGCTCGCGTAAATGACGCACCACAATTTCCGCCGCTGCTTCCAGACTGCTCTCCTTGCGGATGCGTGGATAAAAATATTCCCACAAGGGACGACGCCAATTCAAATCAGTGGATAGTGGATGGTTCATAGTGGGTAGCGTTGATGGTCCGGACACCCTCCCTCCATCACGTAGCAGCCGACGTGAGTCGGCTCTAATTTCTTCGGCGTTTTGTTTGAGCAGACTTACGTCCGCTGCTACTAAAATCTCAGGCGACAACACGAACTCGCGATACAGATCATCATCGAGTTTCCAATTCACCAGCGTCCGGTTGTAATTCGCCAAGTGCGCGTGTTGCAGCAAGGTCTTGAGCGGCGTGTTTGACCAGATGTTTTTCGCTGCGAGATATTCAAAATTCGCTTTCTCATTGGGCGGCACAATGAACTTGCGCGCGATGTTCAACGTCCGCTCGCTCACCGCCAGTTGTCGCGTGCCGAGATGCAGCGTGGTCAAACCGATTGCGAGCAATGCAAACAAACCCACCAACCATCGCAGCACAATGGTAGGGCGTGCAGTCCTCTGCGCGCCGCATCCGCTCTCCGCCTCGACCGGGGAGAGACCGACGCCACCCTCGCCCAGCGGATGGGAGAGGGGCTGGGGGTGGGGGCTTTGGGTGAGGTGTCGAGCATCTGTTTCATTGTCCCCAACGGCGCGCACGGAGTGACGCGCCCTACCTTCGTTTGCATGAGTGTCGTCACTCCGATAAATCGCGAGCGAGCCTCGCGACCTACAAAGTTCCAACAACACCCAAAACACCCCGCACGTCGGCAGCTTGAACAACCCGCCATCAAACCAGAATCCAATCAGCAGCACCGCTACGCCGGCTTTTGCGGCGGTTGAAAGTTGAAGATTGAAAGTTGAAAGTTTTCCTGCTCCACGCCCTACCACTAAATAGAGATAGACCAACAGACACACTAACGCTGGCACACCTGCCGAAATCCCGATCATCAAATAATCATTCAACTGCACGGCGGCGGATTCTTCCAATCGTGCCGCGCGATATTCCTTGCTGTATATTTCCTCTGCTTTGCCCCAGCCAAAGCCGATGATTGGCTTGTCCCACATCATGCGGCCTGCGCCTTGCCATGCGGTCACGCGATTGCGCCAGGAAAAATCATTCACGTTCCCCACCGAAAACACACGCCGCAACAACGGCGATTCCGTGTGCCGAAATTGCCAGAACGAAATGACGAGCATGGAGACTATGAGGATAGAGGATGGAAGCCAGATGCGATGTGTTGCAGGTTGAAAGTTAAAGGTTGAAGGTTTTTCCTGCGTTAGCTTTTCGTGTATTTCGCGTGGTTCGCGGTTAATCCATTTCCAAAGTAGAAATCCAATTCCGACTGCTGTTCCCAGCCA
>CAMCWI010000228.1 GCA_945882065.1 Akkermansia muciniphila | reverse complement strand
ATCTTGATAAAGTTCGCGCCGAGTTGAAGCCGGAGGAAAAAGTCGCAGCGATAAAAGCGCTGAGCGAAGGTAAGAATCGTGTGGCGATGATTGGCGATGGTGTGAACGACGCGCCGAGTCTCGCCGTGGCACATGTCGGCGCGCGGTTCGGATGCGGCGCTGGAGCAGGCGGATGTGCTTTTGATGCACGACCGGCTGGAGAATTTTCTCGCGGCGTTTCGCTTGAGTCAGTGGGCGCGGCGCATCATCCGCCAGAATCTTTTTTTCTCGCTTGGCACGGTGGCGGTGCTGGTGGTGTTTGCATTGATCAGGAAAATCCCGCTGCCTGTCGGCGTGGTGGGACACGAGGGCAGCACGGTGATTGTGGTGATGAACAGTTTGCGGTTGCTGTTCGGAGGGGCGAAGAATGGTGAACCTGAAAAACGCGATTGAACGACCTCAAGAATGAGCAAAGTCCATGTCATCAGCATCCGTCTGCAATACTCCGGAACGGATCACCGTCATTGGGAAACAAAACAATGATGGCCAGCGCCAACCAGAATCAGCGCTAGCCATGCGCAAACATGTTACTTCAAAACCGCTTGATGGAATTCATACCAATCGTCGAGGTTGTTCAAGTTGATCGCATCTGGGCAGACTGAGCCAGCGTCGGAGATGCCATTCGCCTTTAAGATGCCGTCGCAAACGCTGGATTCGTGGATGTAACCTTGGATGGCGACATTAAGTTTGTGGATCGTCGCCTTGTCGAGATGCTGGGCGTTTTTCTTCACCCAAGTCTCAAACTGCGGATACGTGGGTTTACTGCTGGAGATGAACTGCTTTACCGCTTCTGGGTTCAGGCCGAGGGCAGCGCAGACCATAGAGTCGTAGCCTTTGCCGATGCCTGGATAACCGTCAGCAATTTTGCCGCAGGCTTCGAGCGAAACTTTTAACCAGAGCCGCGGCAGGTGGAGGATTCCAAGTGGGCCGGCGATGCCGGAACTGATCAAGGGAACAATTTTTGACATAGATGTTGTGTTTGTTTTATTGACAGACTTGTTGACTAAAAAATCAATTTGGGGACTGCTCAACACTTTGACAAGTGTCTCCCCGGAAAGGTTAACTCGGCAATGCCAGACTTGTCGAGTTCACCCAAACCTTCGTGGATCATGCGGTCGTATTGTTTCTTGGTGGCGACGGCGAGCGGAAAGTTCAACCCCTGCTCTTTCGCGAGCTTCAACGCAATGCCAGAGTCCTTCGCGGCGTGGGCCGCGGAGAAAAAGCACGAGTGATCCCGGTTCTGCATGTCCTCCCCATCCGTCTGCAACACGCCGGAGCGTGCGCCAGTTTGTGAAAACACTTCGCGCAGCATGGTGAGATCAAGGCCCAGCGCGGCACCTAGGCCGAGACCTTCAGCCAGAGCGGCGGTGTTGGCGTTCATCACCATGTTGACGAGAGCCTTCACTTCAGCGGCCTTGCCGGATGCGCCGATGTAACGCAGTGAACTGCTGAGTTTTTCCAAAATCGGCTTCGCGCGCTCGAATGCTTCAGGTTTCCCCCCGCACATTAGGTAGAGCGAGCCTTGACGCGCCTGTGTGATGCTCGAAGCCATGCACGCTTCGAGTGAGCTTGCGCCTTTGGCCTCGCACTTTTGCTCCACCCAACGGTGGACCGCCGGCGTGACGGTGGCGCAGTTGATGAAAAGCTTCCCCTTGGCGCGTTTCAACAGTCCATCGGAGAAAATCTGTTTCATGGCCTTGTCGTCGGTGACGACGGTGAGGATCACATCGGAAAGCGCGGTGACGCCTTTGAGTTGATCTGCCGCCACACAGCCCAATTCCTGCGCGAGTGATTGCGCGATGGTGGTGTTGACATCGAATACTGCAGCGATGGGGAAACTGCATTCCTTCAAACGCCGCGCCATGTTAGCGCCCATGCGTCCGACTCCGACGATTCCGATTTTTTCTGGCATATAATATTGTTGACTGTTGCGTTGTGTAGATTCAGGTGGTGACTTTGACGTAGGTGTCCTGGTTCGGCAGATTGCCGAGCATCTTTTTCTGGTAGCAATGATGATTTGCGAGGATGAGTCCTTTGGACTTGTCCGCTTTCATAAACTTCCCCGCGTTGCCCGCTGACTCGCGCCAATCACGGACGGTTACCTGTTCATGTTCGCTTTGCTGGCAATAGAGGGTGTGATCAAACTCCGCTTTTGTGTGTACTTCGCCGTCGTGAATGTGAACGGTTGGAAAGAACAACGTCTTCAAGTCGCGTCGCGGAAACGAAAACGCCATGGGATGAACCTTCGGCGAGCTGGCCTTGAGTTTGAAGACGGCAAACCCGAAATCCTTGTACGCTGGCAACTGCTTCCAGGCTTTGTCGCTGATACGAAACCGTTCGTCCAATCGGGAAAAATCTTTCATGGCCGGGACGAACGAGGCTTCAAAGTTGCCGACGCGCACAACTTCGAGTGGGTGGGCCGAGAGTGAGGTGACACTCTTGCCCCGTGATTTAACACCTTGAACTGGTGGAGGTGGAAATCCTCTTTCCAGATCAACGAAGAATTCAGCATAGATGCTGAGGTCAATGAAACTGACATCTTTTTCATCCGTGCCGAGCTGCACTGGCAACGGTAGCACCATTGCCAATTCCTTGGTGGCGCGAAATGTCATGCTATATGCTAGGAACTGCCGTCCGCCATCATCGGGTCGTGCGAAGATGTTGGTGGCGTTGACCGAAATGACGGGTTGAGAGAAGCAACACACAGGCGAATTCTTTTTAGTTTTTAATCCTAGTTTCAGGCGAACACCGGCATGGTATCTCCACCTTCATTCAACGCAAATTACTTTCGGATCAAACAACAGTTACTAGCCGTTCGGGGTTCGAGCGTCACGGGTGAATTCCACATGGCTGTCGAGCATCAGGCGGTTGCGACCTTTCGGATGCGCGGTGCGGCCTTTGAGCTCGGGCGTGGCGGTGCCGATGGTATTAGGGAAATAAACATCCACGGTCAGTTCCACTTCGGATGCGCCGCCGGGTGAACCGGCCTGCGGATTGTTCGCGGCGCGGAGTGACGTAACGCTATCGGCTTCCGTGCGTGCCCAGAAATTATCCAACGGCACGGGATCGTCCGTGCGATCAAACCGCCACATCCAGTAACGGACGATGGTGGTCGTCGTGTTGGTGTCCGCTCCAGCGAACTGAAATGATTGCTCCGCAGTTTTGAAAGATGCGGTTTGCATCGAGGGGCAACTCCAGATTTCCGGCGCGCGAATGAGGTTGCTCAATATCATCGCCGCCCAACCTGCGCGCGGATCGCTTGTCGTGGGCCAACTGCTCCAAGGTTTGTAGCCAAGCGAAGTCTTCAACGAGCGCGCATCCGGAAAGCGGCTTTCGTTTTCATCAAGATAGATTCGCCACGCGACGGCTTGCTGTTTGAGTTGGGAAACACACGAGGTGCGGCGGGCGGCTTGTTTGGCGCGGGATAGCGCCGGGAGCAAGAGCGCCGCGAGAATGGCGATGATGGCGATGACGACGAGCAGTTCGATGAGAGTGAAGGCGGAGGTGAGCCCGGAGTGCGCCCGTCCTCGGACGCAGCGACCACCGCTATGCAAATAAGCTCGGCAATGCGAAAGACCCTCTCTCAGGCGTGAGTTGCTATGGCCGGGGACGACCACACTCCGGTCTTTGCCGCGCGCCTTCATCACTTCACAGGTTCAAGCCGGATGATTTTGTTCGGGCCATTAAGAGCCACGTAAATCAAGCCGTCCGGCCCGGTGCAAACATCGCGCACGCGCCCGATGTTCTTGAACAACACTTCCTGCTGGGTCACGCGTTGGCCGTCGAGGACGATGCGGCGCAATTCCTGTTGCGCGAGCGCGGTGACAAAAAGATTTCCCTGCCAGCGGGGAAAAGAATCCCCGAAATAAAAATCCATGCCGCACACGGCGATGGATGGCGTCCAGTGAATGACAGGTTGCTCCATGCCGGGCTTGGCGGTGAGCGCGCTGATGGGCGTGCCGTTGTAATCCATGCCGAACGTGATGACCGGCCAACCGTAGTTGCGTCCGCGTTGAATGAGATTCAGCTCGTCGCCGCCGCGCGGGCCATGCTCGGTTTCCCAGAGATCGCCGGTCTGGGGATGACGCACCAAACCTTGCGGGTTGCGATTTCCATAACTCCAGATGCTCGGCACGGCGTTGGATTGACCCACGAACGGATTGTCGGAAGGAATGCGACCATCATCGAACACGCGATGAATTTTGCCGTTGGGACGCGTCAACTCCTGAGCGTGCTCCTTCATGCCGCGTTCGCCGATGGAGAAAAACAAGTGCCCTTTGTCATCAAACACGAGCCGGCAACCGTAGTGAAATGTTTTCGGCAGATACGAATCCTGTGCGGCGCGAAAGACGGTTTGTTCGTCGGTCCATTGGTTGTCTTTGATGTGGCCACGCACCACAGCCGTCATGCTCACATCTTTGCCATCCACCTTCACGCCGTGACTGAGGCCAAGATAAATCCAGCCGTTCGTCTGGTAGCCGGGATGCACCGCCACGGCCATCAAGCCACCCTGACCTTGCGCACGAACTTTCGGCGTGCCGCTCACTGCGTTGGTCAGCAACTTACCCTGCTCAATGATCCGCAAACGCCCCGGCAACTCCGTGACCAGCATCCGTCCATCCGGCAAAAAAGCGATGGACCACGGCGAATCGAGTTTTTCCGCGACGGTCTTGAAACGGAATTTGTGTTCCACACTTGCCACGACTTCGCCATCAATCGGCTTGGCGACAATGTTGGTTTCACTCTGCGCTTTGGCGATCTTCTCGCGAAGCAATACAACCATCGCCCGGATTTCAGCCTCGGTGAGAGCTTCTTTCCACGCGGGCATTCCTTTGGTGGGATTTCCCTCTCTGATGGCGCGGGCGATACTGATATCGTCCGCGCCCTGCGTCCAAACATTCGTCAACAAGCTTGGTGCGGTACCGCCTTGCAGGTTTATTCCGTGACACGCAGCGCAGTTGTTCGAGAAAAAAACGGTGACGTCGCGCGCTTCGGAGGAACACCCTGTTGCCAGAAACAACGCCAGCGCAAATCCCAACCAGCGCGCCAATGCTGGCGTGTGGGTTGATCGGGGCGTTTGAACATCATTCATAATTCGCATCACAGACGAAAAGCCTGCCGGCCCATTCAATTCCGTGACAAATCAATTGTCGCCATCCAACAATCCGCCCAAACCACCGAGCATTGAACCTTCCTCACGCCGTTTGCCACCGACGCGCGATGCGGACACGATGCGATCCGCCATGCGGCTTAGAGGCAGGGATTGCAGCCAGATTTTCCCCGGGCCGCGCAACGTGGCGAAGAACAAACCTTCCCCGCCAAACAACGCGGATTTGATTTTGCCGACGAACTGGATGTCGAAATCTACGGTCGGCTCGAACGCCACGATGCAGCCGGTGTCCACGCGGAGAACCTCGCCGGGCGCGAGTTGGCGTTCGTAAATATTTCCGCCTGCGTGGAGAAATGCCCAGCCGTCACCTTGCAGTCGTTGCATGATGAAACCTTCGCCGCCGAAGAAACCCGCGCCGATCTTTTTGTTGAACGCGATGCCCACGCTCACGCCCTTGGCCGCGCACAGGAAGGAATCTTTCTGAGCGATGAGTTCACCGCCAATCTCGGCGAGGTGGCAGGGAATGATTTTGCCGGGATAAGGTGCGCCGAAGGCCACTCGTTTCTTACCCATGCCGCGATTTTGGAACACGGTCATAAAGAGCGACTCACCGGTGAGCAGGCGTTTGCCCGCACCGAGCAATGCGCCCATGAAGCCGCTGTTCGACTGCGTGCCGTCACCGAAGATGGTTTCCATCTCGATACCGTCGTCCATGTACATCATGCCGCCCGCCTCGGCGATGGCGGCTTCGTTGGGGTCGAGTTCGATTTCGACGAACTGCATCGCATCGCCGTGAATCTTATAATCAATTTCGTGCATCTGGTTCATAGTTTTGATTTCGGTAAATTTTCCTACGGGCGAAATAATGCAAAGTCTCGCGGATGCTGGCAGCTATAAAATCTCGCGGCGCATGTAGCCCGTGGCGTCGGGCGATGTTGCTCTGTGGTTAAACTCCCAGAA
>CAMCWI010000227.1 GCA_945882065.1 Akkermansia muciniphila | reverse complement strand
CGCGTCACTCCGTGCGCGCCGGTTTTGGCCAGTCAGACGACGGCGCGCACGGAGTGACGCGCCCTACCAATCAAGTCCACACGGAGCATTGTTCCGAGCATCACTCTCCATTTTTTGTGTTTGTTGACGCGGTGGAATTTGTCTCCGGCGCGATTGAAATCTCACCCATGAGCACGCGGGAGTTTGTATTCTGCGGCGGCAGTGGTGTAGGCAAAGCAATCTTCCCCATGATCTCCGGCGGATTGTTTGTCGGGCAAACGACTGGCGGGACGGCCACATCGCCCATGACAACTCTGATTTGGCCCGTCGTTTCGTCCCCGCGTCGCGAAGAACAACCCACCACCGAAAGCACCAACGCACACAACGCTCCGCCGATCTTCGCCAGCCGCTCCCGCACCCGCCGCAGCCTCGACGGACAATCCGCCGTCAGCATTCGTCCATCTGGTCGCCGATAAAACCGCCCGCAGAACTTTCCCTCTTTCTCGCGCACTAAAGTTTCAATCTGCACCCGCGTCATCGCGGACAGGTTGAAAACATTCTTGGAACATTGCCCGCAAAACCGCGCCCGTTCGTCGCCGTCCATGTCATTCCAGCGCGCATTGCACGGCGAGGCCACCCGGATTTCGTCCACATTAATCGTCATTTTCATATGCAGATTCGACGGGTTGCCCAGAAGAATGCTCCCCGAAATGTTTGGCTGTGAATAATTTCCCTTCGCCATTCGCGCCGCCGGTCATTAACTTCCACGCCGCATGTCTGACGAAGCGCAACTCACTCCCATGATGGCCCAGTATCGCCGCATCAAAAGCGAACTGCCCAAGGACGCGCTCCTGCTCTTCCGCCTCGGCGATTTCTATGAGATGTTTTTCGAGGACGCGCAGGTCGCCTCGCAACTCATCAATCTTGCCCTCACCGCCCGTAACGGAATTCCGATGTGTGGCCTGCCACATCACGCGGCGAATTCCTATATCGGACGTTTGCTGCGAGCCGGACGCAAGGTCGCCATCTGCGAACAGACCGAGGAAGCCAAGCCCGGCAAACTCGTCAACCGTGAGGTCTCCCAAATCCTTTCCCCCGGCACGCACTTCGACGAACGCCTACTCGTCGCCGAACGGAACAACTTCCTCGCCGCCGTCTGCACCGCCGGAAAAACCTTCGGCCTCGCGCTCGTGGATTTGACCACCGGCGATTTCCTCACCACCGAAGTCGAAACCGAAGCCGCGCTGCTCACCGAACTCGAACGCCTCCGCCCCGCCGAGATCGTGCATCCGATGGAAGCGACCGCACTCCGCGACTTGCTCCGCAATTCCGGCTGGACCGTCAGCGCCTACGACGATTGGACCTTCGCCCCGCAAACTGCCGTCTTCACCGTGCGCGAGCATTTCAAGGTCGCCTCGCTCGACGGCTTCGGGCTGAAAGACCGCACTGCCGCCATCGGTGCGGCGGGTGGCGCGTTGCATTACCTCGTGCAAAATCTCCGGCGCGACGTGAAACACCTCACGCGCCTGTCGTTTTATCAACGCACGGATTTCCTCGCGCTCGATTACACGACGTTGCGGCATCTGGAAATCCTCGAACCGCAACATCGCGACGCCCCGCGCAACGCCTGTCTCTACGGCGCGTTGAACAAAACCGCCACCCCGATGGGCGCACGCCTCCTCCGCAACTGGCTTTCGCAACCGCTCGCCGCCGTTGAACTGATTCGGCAACGCCAGGAAACCGTCGCAACGTTCATCGAGAACACGCCCAACCTCGACACCTTCCGCGCGCAACTCACCAACGTCCGCGACTTGGAACGCACGTTGGGTCGTCTCAGCACCGGCAGCGGCAACGCCCGCGACCTCGTCGTGCTGCGTCAAGCGTTGGAACAGATTCCCGCGCTACGACAAACCCTTAGCTCTGTAGTAGCCGACGTGAGTCGGCTCAAAATTCCCGATTCAGATCAGAGCGGACTCACGTCCGCTGCAACAAGCTTATTGGAAAACCTCACCGCGCAACTCTCCGAATCTCCCGACCTCGTCGAGTTGGTCGGTCGCGCCATTGTGGATGAACCACCGCTCGCCGTGAAGGAAGGCGGCATGATTCGTGATGGTTTCAGCACTGATCTCGACGAACTTCGCAACGCGCAACGCGGTGGCAAGGATTGGCTCGCCAAACTTCAGCAGGACGAAATCGAACGCACCGGCATCAGTTCGCTCAAGGTGCGATTCAACTCCGTGTTCGGCTATTACATCGAAGTCACCAAGTCGAACCTCGACAAAGTCCCGCCGCATTACATCCGCAAGCAGACCGTCGCGAATGGCGAGCGTTTCATCACGCCCGAATTGAAAGACATGGAGGGCAAAATCCTCGGCGCTGAAGAACGCAGCGTGAAGTTGGAATACGAACTTTTCCAGCGCGTGCGCGAAGAAATCCTCGGCCAGCTCGCGACGATTCAGCAGACCGCATCCGCGCTCGCGCAACTGGATGTGCTCGCGTCCTTCGCCGAAATCGCGCGCCTGCACGACTATTGCCGCCCGCAAGTCAGCAATGAAGGCGTGCTGCAAATCACCGATGGCAGACATCCCGTCTTGGAACAGAGCCTGGTTGATGAACGCTTCGTGCCGAATGATACGGCTTTGGAGTGCGGCGACATGTCGCCGCTTTCCAACGGCGCGACATGTCGCGCCGATCAAAGCGCGGACGTGTCCGCGCACTCCAAAAAGACGAACTCATTCCCCCAAATCGCGCTCATCACCGGGCCGAATATGGCGGGCAAATCCACTTACATCCGGCAGGTCGCGCTGCTCACGTTGCTCGCGCATACCGGAAGTTACATTCCTGCCAAGGACGCGCGCATTGACCTCGTGGACCGCATCTTCACCCGCATCGGTGCGAGCGATGATCTGGCACGCGGGCAATCCACGTTCATGGTCGAGATGAGCGAGACCGCCAACATCCTCAACAACGCCACGCCGCGCAGCCTCATCATCCTCGACGAAATCGGACGCGGCACGAGCACGTTCGACGGCTTGAGCCTCGCGTGGAGCATCGTGGAATATCTGCACAACATCGTCGGCGCGAAAACGCTGTTCGCCACGCACTATCACGAATTGACCGAACTCGCCCAACGCCTGCCGCGCATCAAAAACTACAACGTCGCCGTGCGCGAGTGGCACGATGCGATTGTGTTCCTGCGCAAAATCGTCGAAGGCGGCACGGACAAGAGCTACGGCATCCAGGTCGCGCGCCTCGCCGGCGTGCCGAAGGAAGTGTTGGAACGCGCGAAACAAATCCTAGTGAACCTCGAAGAATCCGAACTCACCCCCGAAGGCAACGTGCGCCAACCGCGTCGCCAGCAGGAGCGCGACAAACTCAAGCAACTCGCCCCGCCCCCGCAGATGGATTTGTTTGGGTAAAACAGCGGAACGCGAGCGGTACCTCGCTCGCAGCGCTCCGCCAGACAGTGAGACGTAGAATAACCCGTACGCGTCTCTCCTCATCCACCCACTGCGGACGGGGACCGTCCGCGCTCCAGGGTTAAACGGAAGCTGGTAAGGATGGCAGGGCGCGTCAGTCCCCTGCGCGCCGTCGGGTTAAATCCGAACGATCCTGTTTCCAAGCTATACCCGGCGCGCAGAGGACTGACGCGCCCTACCTTTGTTCCGCATCAGGTTGAAGTGAGGCGAATGACCGCTTCCAACGCAGCATCCAGTAATTGCTCTTGTCAAGCGAGAGCACCACAGCAGTGGCGCGGTCCACAATCTTCTCACGTTTCACCGGGCCGTAGAAGCGGGAGTCAAAGCTGTCATCGCGGTTGTCGCCCATCATGAAGTATTCGCCTGGTGGCACGACGATGGGCGCGAGATTGCGCGGTGCGGGCGCAGTGGGATAACCACCGACTGTATGCGTCTGACCGGGGAGTTTTTCGCTGGCGAAGACACGGCTCTTGCGTTCGGCGGCGGGAATGTAACGCAGCAGTTCCTCGGTGATGGGTTGGTATGCGACGGGCGCGCCGTTGAGGACGAGTTGATTGTTGCGGAGTTCAATGGTGTCGCCGGGCAGGCCGATGACGCGTTTGACGAGGCGTATGCCGTCGTGTGGTGAGAAGAACACCACGATGTCGGCACGTTGTGACTTAGGCTGTCCGTTCAAGCAGCACCACGTACGGACGTTCGGCAAAGACGCGAGGGTGGATTTCAAAGTCTTCGTAGAGTTGCAGAAAGAGTTGCGCGCCGCAGCCGGGCACGCGGCACTCCGGTTTGCCTTTGGGACATTGGCCAAAGGTGCAGAGCCGGCCACAGTAGCAGTTCGTAGGAAGGGGCGTTCAGTGATTCGACGGATTTTCTCTGGTCGCTGGTATCAGATGTTGCAATGAGCGATTGGCAGCCTCCCGGACGGAAGCATCTTCGTCGTGGGTTGCGGATTGAAACAGTTTTATCGCGTGGTCGTTGGTGAGTCGCGAGCGGCTGAGTGACAGGATGGCGAGGCGGCGCATCGCGGCGTTGTTGGTGGAGCTGACCAACAACGCTTGAGGAACGCCTCCTGGTGCGGGGAGCATTACGACGAGTGAACGGAAGGCGGCGTTTCGCAGGTTTTCGTCAGGATCACTCGCAGCCATTTTCACAGTTTCGGGCAAGGCGGATCGCCCGATGCGGCTGAGTGAGTAGAAGGCTGAGGCGCGGATGTTTTGATTTGTATCCATCGTCGCTCGGATGAGAAGCGGCGTGGCGGGCAGGGCGTTGGTGCGTGCTTCGCCAAGGGCGTAGATGGCGGTGTGACGCACGGTGTCCCCGGCGTTGGTGACGAGTGTCATGAGTGCGTTGATGGCTTGTGGGCCGAGCGCGGGAATGTTTTGCGCGGCGACCCATTGGATTTGAGAATTGGTTTCGGAAAGCGCTTCAAGCATTTCGGGAAGCGCATCGCCCGCCGCGAGGCCGATGACGCCGAGCGCGCGGGCAGCACCGACGTGGTATTGAATTGTTTGTCCGGGTTTTAGTTTCTGGAAAAGATACTTGCGGGCGGCGAGCGGGATGCGTCTGGCTTGTTGAAGGAAGGTCCGCTCGTAAATCGGTTCGCGTGAACTGAGGATTGAGCGCAGCGCAGGAACGGCGTTTGATCCCATGGCGACAAAAGCGGAGGTGGCGGCGTTGGTCGTGCGCGGATCGTAGTTGAGGTAAAGCTCGCCCGCCCATTCCTTCACGGTTTTGCCGTTGTGCGTAGCGAGGCGGAATTGTTGTTCATCGCGGACGAGCAGGATGGCGGCGATGGCGAGAACCAGCGTGACGATTGCGGCGATGACGAGTTTACGTTTCAACTGCGGGGAAGTTTACCGCAATTGTGCTGCAAAATCCCTATTGGATAAACCGACGCTTGTCTGAGTCAGTGCTTACTCATGTCGGCTGCTTGATTCAACGCCCCAAGTTCGTTGTTTTGGTCTTCTCTGGTGGGCTTTGAGAAGCAGTCATTTAGCACTCAAATCACGCCAATAGAATCAGGCTTTTTCTGCTGTTTTACAAGGTTAAACCGACAGTGATTTCATTTAACTTTTCAGGACAGGTCGTTACTGATCCGCCGCTCGAAATGATTCCAAGTGGTGTCGGTGGGGACAAAGAAGGCGACCAGGAGTTTGCGGGAATGATCATCGACGGTGAGCAGCAGGGTTTGCTTTTCATTGGCGGGCCACCACTGGTGGATGGAGGAATCGTGCTGCCACAGTTCATCGATGCGTGAGCGTTTCCAGCGATGTCGGGCTTTGGGACGAGGTTTCGGCTGGCAGATGAGTTCTGGAAAATGGGTTCTGGCAAAGGCGGCGACCGACTCGCGATGGCGCTTGAAACCGAGGCGGGTTTGCAGTTCGTCGGCGACGAGCTGGAAGTTGGGTGGCTTCCGGCGGCCAGTCGGGCCAATGGTCGCCGCCTGAGAGCTTGGCGGTGAAGTGGGAGCGTTCGCTGAGGAAGCCGGTAAAGGTGGGTGCGGCCGATCGGGAGCTGGAAGGAGGCATCGGTGACGTCGATCAGCCCCTCATTGAACTGCTGGAGAATTTGCTGGAGAAACAGGTTGGTGAGGCGTTTGGCGATTTGTTTTTTTAATAGCCCCAAGTCAAACCAACGGCTGTCCCTTGGTCGAGGGCTT
>CAMCWI010000226.1 GCA_945882065.1 Akkermansia muciniphila | reverse complement strand
CCTCCGTTGGTGAACGTGTGTCGCAAACCGGGTGAATGGCAGGCGTATGACATCATCTTTCATGCTCCCAAGCGGCTAGCCGACGGCAAGGTGCAGGAAGGTTCATTCACAGTTCTGCAAAACGGGGTGTTGATCCAAGACCATGTTCCCGTCGGAGAGAAACACACCGCAGCGGCGCCGATCAAAGGCTTCGCTGAGAAAGGCCCGCTCTATTTGCAGGATCACCGCAATCCAGTGCGCTTTCGTAATGTGTGGATTCGCAAGTTGAATACCGCTTTACAAGCTGAGAAGTAATTTCCAAACCACCATCAATATGATCAATCGCAGAAAATTTATTTATAACACCGGCATGGGTGTTGCCCTTTTTAACATTCTTCCGGGTCGGTTGCTCGGTGCGGATGCCGTGATCCCAAGCCAAAAAATTAACGTTGCTGGAATAGGCATCGGTCGTCGTGGAGGAACGGATGTGAGCGAGGTTGCGGCACTGGGCCACAACATCGTCGCACTCTGCGATGTGGACGAAAAATCTGCCGCGAAAACATTCGGAGCGTTCCCCGATGCGAAGCGATTCACCGATTACAGGGCGATGTTCGACAAGATGGGTAAAGAGGTGGACGCCGTGGTCATCGGGACTCCGGATCACAATCACGCCATTGTCGCCATGGAAGCGATGCGGCGCGGCAAACACGTCTTCTGCGAAAAACCTCTCGCTCACACGGTTCACGAAATCCGTGAACTCATGGCCGCTGCCGAGAAATACAAAGTCGTGACCCAACTCGGTAACCAAGGTCATTCGAGCGATTCCATCCGCCGCGTTTGTGAATGGATTTGGTCAGGCGCGCTAGGGCAGGTTCACACGATCCATGCCGGGACTGGAGCGTTCAAGAACGTCTATTGCCAGATTCCCAATCTCCCAAAACTTTCTGAGAAAGAAGAAGTCCCCAAAGGGTTGGACTACGACAAGTGGCTTGGTCCGACAGAATTTCGGCGCTACTCGCATTTGTGGATTCCGTGGAACTGGCGCGGTTGGATGCCATTCGGCGGCGGCGCACTTGGAGATTGGATTTGCCACGTCGTGGATCCATCTTTCTGGGCATTGGATCTCGGCGCACCAACAACTGTTCTTGCCGAGCCGACAGATTACGACGTAGTGAAGCATGGGCTGACTTATCCGTCCGCAGGGAAGTTTACATTTGAGTTTGCGGCAAAAAATGGTCGGGGGCCGGTGAAGCTCGTCTGGTTTGATGGCAAAAATCTTATTCCGAAACCCAAAGAATTCACTACTGAAGATAAAGTTCCAGGCACGGGAGCGATCATTTTTGGCGACAAGGGGATGATTGTTCACGGCTCGCACGGGGGCGCGAACTGTCAGTTGCTTCCCGATGAACTCATGGAACAACACTCCGGCAAGAACGCGCCTGCGGAAAAAATTCCACGCGTCAAAGGTCATCCATGGGATTGGGCAGATGCCATCCGGAACGGCCGCAAGGCTGGCTCACACTTTGGCTATGGTGGGCCGCTCAGTCAGGTCGGCATCCTTGGGCTGATTGCGCTTCGGTTTCCGGGACAAGTCCTCAAGTGGGACGATGTTTCAATGCGATTCACCAACAACGATGCCGCCAATGCATTTGTGAATCCTCCGTATCGCAAAGGTTGGACGCTTTGAAACCCAAGCCCGACTATTCTAATAAAATAATCATGAAACAAAACTTTTGTTCCCGGCAAATCATCAACTGCTGGCTCGCGTTGACAATCTTATCAAGTTTGGTAGCGCAGGCTGCGGCTGCGTCCAAGCGTCCAAATGTTATCCTCATCATGGCCGACGATCAGGGGTGGGGGGACACCAGCTACAACGGCCACCCCGAACTGAAGACGCCGAACCTTGACGATTTGGCCAAGTGTGGGCTGCGCATGGACCGTTTCTATGCCGCTCACGTAAACTGTTCGCCGACGCGCGGCAGTGTCATGACCGGTCGGCACCCGGCCCGCTACGGCACGTTCAGTCCCGGCGCACCCATCCGCGCCCAAGAATTAACCGTTGCGAAAGTATTACAGTCTGCCGGCTACGCGACCGGTCACTTTGGAAAATGGCATCTCAATGGCAAGAATGGCGACAAGAACATGACCGAGGGCAATGGGCGCGCGATTCTTGCCGATGATCCGCTCTCACCCGGCAAAATGGGATTTGATGAATGGGTTTCCGCCGACAACTTCTTTGACCTCGATGCGGTTTTGGGTCGCAACGGTGTTCCGGAGAAATTTCACGGTGACAGTTCGGACATCATTACCGATGAGGCGCTCAAATTCATCCGCCGTCAGGCGAAGGAGGAAAAACAATTCTTGAGTGTCGTTTGGTTCGGCTCACCACATTCACCCCACAAAGCATTGCCCGCGGACAAGGCGGCCTACGCTGGACTGCCTGAAAAGGAGCAGAATTACTATGGCGAACTCACGGCCGTGGATCGAAGTGTGGGGCGATTGCGCGCGGCGTTGCGAGAACTGAAAATCGCCGACAACACCATCTTCTGGTATTGCAGCGACAACGGCGGCGCATTCGGATCGAAATCCACAGGGAACTTGCGCGGACAAAAAGGCGGCTTGTGGGAAGGGGGAATACGCGTGCCCGGCATCGTTGAATGGCCCGCACGGATCGCGAAACCTTTCGTGAGCCAGATGGCCTGTTCCACTCTCGACATTTACCCGACAGTAATTGAAGCCGCTGGGGTGAGCGTTAAGAATCAGATCCAGCCACTTGATGGCATCAGCTTGTTGCCCCTGTTTGACCGCAAAACCGAGGTCCGGTCCAAGGCGATTCCGTTCTGGAGACATGGCGACATTATTGCCGGCAATCCCGGTCATGCGGTGCTGCTCGACTGGCCCTTCAAATTACACACCGATTCCAAGATCGCCCGCAGTAGCAACCAGGGAGCAAATACCAACAAGCGGACTGCAGACGTGCTGCTTTACGACGTGTCCAAAGATCCAAGGGAGACCATCGACATCGCTGGTCAAGAACCCGAGCGTGTTAAAAAGATGACCGCCGTGCTAGCCGCTTGGCAGAAGTCTGTGGATAAAAGCCTGAGCGGCGCAGACTATCCCGGCGGCTTGAAAAAGAATTGAACCATGAAACAAACACTCGCGATCCTAACTGCGCTCCTTCTCGCAGCCTCTGCTGTTGTCCATGCTGTTGACGCACCCAAGCCGAAACCAGCGAAAGTTTTGACACCGGTCACGGCGGAGTTCCTCGCGGAAATCAGCGCCGCCGCTCCCGCCAAAGCCCCTGCTACACCCGCCAAGCCGCGCAAGGTTTTGGTCTGTTGGAAATGCGAAGGCTTCTTCCACGCCAAAGGCATTCCCGCCGGCAATGAGGCGATGAAGATCCTTGGGCAAAAGACCGGCGCGTGGGAAGTCACGGTCGTCACCGACGAGTACAAATATTTTGAGCCTGCTGAACTAAAGCAATTCGATGCAGTGATTCTAAACAACACAACGCACCTGCAACTTTCGTCGGAACAGAAGGCCGCGTTGCTCGACTTCGTGAAGTCTGGCAAAGGGCTCGTCGGTATCCACTCCGCATCCGATAACTTTGCCGACTGGCCGGAAGGCTCGGCCATGATCGGCGGGTTGTTCGACGGTCATCCTTGGGGCGCAAACGGCACGTGGGCGTTGAAGCTCGATGAGCCAGCGCATCCGATAGTGAAGGCGTTCAATGCGCAGAACTTCAAGATCAAGGACGAAATTTATCAGTTCAAAGGCTCATACAGTCGAGAAAAATGCCGCGTGTTGATTAGCGTGGACTTAAGCGACGAGGCCACCCGCAACCGACCGAACCAGAAACGCGAAGACAAGGACAACGCCGTGAGTTGGATTCGGCCCTACGGTGCAGGCCGTGTATTTTATTGCTCGCTGGGCCACAATGCGGAAGTGTTCACCAACCCCGGTGTGCTCGGCATGTATCTGGCCGGCATCCAATATGCGTTGGGTGATTTGAGGTGTGACGATTCACCCAGCAAGAAATAGCTCAGGAGCGACCAGTCGGCGATCGTAACAAGCACCTTTTCACGAAAGTACGACCGGAATCATCCTGTTATCGTCTTTCTTGTCAGAGGGAGTTGCCCTGAGTGTCGGGCCGTCCGGTTTATTGCGTCCTACTTTGATCGTGTGGCTACCGTTGCTGAACACCCGTGGGCGAAAACTCTTCCCCGCCACGCGGGTCGTATAAAGAACCTCGCCCGTGATGTCCTCTATGACCTGAACCACCGGATTCGTCGCACCCCGAAAATTCAATTCCGGCAACCAACCGGTCGGGATGCGTCCGTCGTTATCATCCATTGAAACCGTGATGGGCCAGCCGGGATATTGCGCCTTATCGCCATCACTCACCTTGGCGAAGCGCGGCCAGCACTCGAACGTGACGGTACGCTTCTTCTTATCGAAGAGCGCGATGCCGTAGCCATCGCCGCGTTGCTTCTCATCCTTCATCTCCTCCGGGTTTGCGTACGCCATCACACTGATGCGATTGCCCAAGCCGTCCTTGTAATCGCCGGTCCAGGGCAGGGGACAGCCAGCGCGCGGATTCGCTCCGGGCTTCTCGTCCAGCGGATGCCACCAGCGACCGTAGATGGTGTTCACGATGGCGGGACATGTGAAACTCCACGGGCCGTCGCGATGCTGTGTGATGCCGTGCTTCACAACCTCGCCGATGTGTTGATCACCGCAAAGATGCGGAGCGCTTGCGCGACGGATGATTTTTAATGCGGCATTGCGACCCGTTTGCGGCCAGCCGTTGCAGTCGAGATCGACCAGCAGGCGATTGTTCTTGTTGCCATGCATGTGCACGGCGCCGCAGAACGCGGTTTGCGACAACACGCACTTGAGCTGCGCGCCGGTCCAATCCTGCGTCCAGCTGTCGAGCCAGTGGAGTTGGCGTTCGCCCAGAAGCTGCAGGCCCGGAAGATCGATGGCGTTGCGGTCGTAACTCGGGTCGGTGATGTGGTCGGGGCGCGGACCGAGCTTGGGAATCTTGCCATTCGGTCCGCTCTTGAACTTGCGATCTTCGAGGATCGCAAAGTCAACCCCACCCACGCGCAACGAGGTGAAATAGACGCCAATGCCTTGTTCCACCGGTGCGGGGTCGGGCGCATCGGGCAGATGCCAGGTTTGCTGCCGTTCGACCTGTTTCACGTATGCCGCCGGATAGATGTAGCCGCCATCGTTGCCGTCCTTGTCGAGCGACTTCTTGCCGTTCTCGCCCCAGAGATTGCCATGGCCCACATCGTGGTCGTCGGGAATCGTGATCGTCGGGCGGTCGCGGATGATGTCGCGAAACTGCAGGCCGAACTCGAGCCAGCCCGCGGTGTGTTCCGTGTGATGATAACTCTGATCGCCACCGAAGAAGAGCAGGTCGGGGTTTTGCGCTTTGAGGTTGTTGACGATTTCTTTGCGGGAGCCGTTGGTCAGACGCGAATTGCAGGACAACACCCCGACCATGATGGATTTCTTTTCCTTAGGATCACGACGGATCAGGCCATCAAACAAAGCCGCTTCTCCATGCCGCACCCGGTAAAAAACATTCTTGGTGTTATCCCAATTCTCCACGCGGAAATGCGCGTCCCAACCCGGATACAATACTTCCGATGTCGCGACTTCGATCCACTTCCCACCCCGTTTCAATTCGAGCCGGGCTCGGCGCGGCTCGCTGGGCAGCAACGGGAAGAGTTGGGCTGTGACTTTTAGAACGCTGCGATCGTGGGTGTAGAGCGCAAAAGCCACGACTTGATCGCGCGGCACATTCATATCGAGGAACGGCTCTTCGCCGCCATCAGGCCGCAGCTTTCTGACGGGCGGTGCGTCTGGGGTCGGGCCTTTGATCAACCACCAGTCACCCGTTGTGCTGGTTTCGAGTTCAGGATGCGAGCCGAACAAGCCGACCGCCTTGCTGGCTGTTTCCTGACCGCGCAAGAGCAAGCCTGGCCCGGCGAGCGCGAGGCTGGTGAGCGCGGCAGATTTGGCAAGAAAGCGACGGCGATTGAGTTTCATGAGTAAAGAATGGAGCGGGCGGTTTTAACTGACAATGGTGAACATTTTACCCATTCAGAAAGGGAAGAACAGTGGGTGCGG
>CAMCWI010000225.1 GCA_945882065.1 Akkermansia muciniphila | reverse complement strand
GTTCATGCCCATCCACACGAACGGCTGACACCACTTCTGGTATTTCCAGACATCCACAACGAGATAAAACACGCCGAGCAACATCGTGCTGTATCCGCCCGCCACCAGCACAAAAGATGACGTCCAAATCTTTTTGATGACGGGGAATTGCAGCCCCCATAGCCAGCCCAACGCCACACACACCACGCCTGCTCCGAACAACCACGCAAGCTTGCGGCTGTTCGAGAACGTCGCGCTTTGCAAAACCAACCCGGCAAAGACACCAAGCAGACACGTCGCCACCGCCGGGATGGTGCTGAGAATTCCCTCCGGATCGAAAAACAAGTCATACTTGCGCGCGGGTAGATGCTCGAAGTCGAAATGATTCGCGACGTTAAGTCCCGCATCAAACTTTCCGGTGACGCGATTCGTCGTCGCGGCATACATCGTTTCCGTCATCGCCCACACAGGGCTGTCCTTGATGGCGGACGGATTGATTGATGCAGCATTGCCAGATTCGCGAAATAACTTTGCCGACTTCGCATCGCCCCCCTGCTCTGCAAGTGCGGCGACATTGGTTTTCTCCAACTGAATGTCGCGGATTGGGATGAAGTTCAGCATCGCCCAATAACCGATCAAGATGCCACCACAGATTGCCACTAGCGTTCGCGGCTTGAACCAACAGAACAACAACCCCGCCACCGTGTACGTCAGCGCGATGCGGTTCAACACGCCCATCAGTCGCATGTCCGGCCAGGGATTGGTGAACCCGCCGGAGTAAAAGATTCCAATCGCAAACAGCAGAATTCCGCGCTTGATGACGCGACTCACCGCTCCCGCCCTGCCCTTCTCGGCTACGGTTTTTGTCAGTGAGAAAACGATAGACGCGCCCACCATGAAGACGAACAGCGGAAAAATCAGATCGTAGAAACGAAAGCCCGCCCACTCCGCGTGATCGAGCTGCTCGGCGAGAAACTTGGTCGCGGGATTCTGGCTCATGCGACTCAGCGCATACACGAGGGAATCCGCGCCGATGATCCAAAACATGTCGAACCCGCGCAACGCATCAAGCGACATGAGCCGGTTGGAGGCGGGAGGCGAAGTGGTGTTGCTCATAAAACCCAGGTGAAAAGAATTGCCACCAGCACCGCGATCCCTGCCAACCACCAGACCCAATGAAGTCCGCTTGGTTTGGCCGATGGCTTGCCGAACTCGCGCTTTGCGAATTCATCGTAGTCGAAATCTTCGTCCGGCACTCCAAGGTCGGCAGCGGTGGCTTGCTGCGCATCTTCAGCCCAACCTGTGTTCTCATCCGCTCCGCAACTGGGACAAGCCTTCGCGTTACGTGGTACATCCGCACCACAGTTGGGACAGGTTTCAGGCGGACGCATTGAATTCACCCTGCGGCACTGGTGTATTCCTCGTCCGTGGTGAGATCAAGCCCCATCAGAACATAGTCGTGTTTGATCGCCTGCATGTCCTTCACGTAATCATCCAGCCGCAACAATTCGCTGAAGCCCAGCATCGCGAACATGTGGATCGCCGCCGCCTGCCCACCAATGAATTCCGCCTCCACTTTCTCAAGACCGGTCGAGCGCGCGATCTCCACAATCTCCTGAATCAAACCTCGCGCGATGCCACGACCCCGAGTCGCCGGTTGCACCAGCACGCTTACGCGACCGATGTGCCGCTTCCAGCCGCCGAGTTGTTGATGCAGCGTGGCGACGCCGAGGATTTTGTTCCCATCCGTCGCGAGCAACGGCAGGTTGCGCCCCAGATCAATGCCCTCGCACCATTCGCGGATGACGCCGATGTCCGTGACGCGATGCTTGATAAACATGCGCTCCTGTTCGGGGATGGTCTGGAACAGCGCGTGAAACTCTTTCTCGTCCGACCGCTTGAGCGGACGCAGCTTCACCTTCGAGCCGTCTTTGAGTTTGATGTCTATCGGGAATTTTTGGAGTTCAAGTTCGAGTGACATAACGCTTCCTGAATTTGGTTGACCGCAACAAGCGGAGACTGCAACAACCGATTCTCCACCGCAAGAGCCAATACGCAATTCAACCTAAACTCGGGACAATGCGTTCAGCCGCCCCGCTGCATTTGCATCAGTGCCCGGCAGATTCGCAGAAACCCGAACGGATAACGCCCGCCGAGCTTCTCGAACAGTGGCGTCAATGATGCCTGCCGGTAACCCGTCAACTCCGCCGTGATTTCCTTCCGCGCCTTCGCGTCCATGATGCGCTCCACCTCCACGGCTTCGCCCGCAAGAATCGCTTCCTCGATGTGGCTGAGAATCGTTCCGTCCTTCAAACCGCGCACTTGGGAAATTTGCGCCACAGATTTTCCCGCCCGAAAGAAATGCAGCGTCTCAAGCACCGTTTCGGTCAAGCGCGAACGCCGCGCCATCGGCTCGACTTGCCCGAACGAATCTTCCGCGAACATCTGGCGCGCGTTCCTCTCCAGATGCTTCGCGATCTCGCACAGGAATGTTTCCCCAAACTCGCGCAGTTTCTTTTCGCCCACGCCGCTGATGCGGGAGAACTCGCGTTCGTTCGCTGGATAATTCCGTGCCATCTGCCGCAACGCCACATCCGAGAAAACGATGTAAGGCGGCACACTCCGCTCGTCTGCCAACAGCTTCCGCAACACCCGCAGCGTCTCGAACAACACTTCGTCGCATGCGATCTCGCCCGCGCGATGCGTCGCGACTTCCGTGGGCGCTACGGGTTTGGTGAGCGTGATCTTGCGTCGCGACTTGAGCGCGGCCAGACCTTCGTCGGTGATTTCCAGGACGCCGAACTTCTCCGTGTTCTGGAACAAGAATCCCAGCCGCACCAGTTCGCGCCCGATCGCACCCCACTCGGCGCGCATGTGTTCCCCGCCGATGTTGTAGGTGGAGAGGGATTGATGCCCGAACTTCCGAATCTTCTCCGTGTCCCCGCCGGTCAGCACTTCGATGACGTGATTCATGCCCACGCCAAAACTTCCCTTCTCCCGGATGCGATACACGCACGACAAAAACTTTTGCGACGCGAGCGTGCCATCCCATGTCTGGCGGGGCGCGAGGCAGTTGTCGCAACCTTCGCAGTTGACGGGTTCGGTAGGGCGCGTCACTCCGTGCGCGCCGTCGTCTGTCTGGCCAAGATCGGCGCGCACGGAGTGACGCGCCCTACCATCCGCCTCGGATTCAACACCCGTCCCTAAAAACTTTTCCCCGAAGTAACCCAACAAAAACTCCCGCCGGCAACTCGCCACCTCCGCGTAGTGGATCATGTTCTCCAATTGCGCCCGCGCGATCTCTCGCTCCTTTGCATCCGTCTTGTCCTCGATAAACCGCATCTGTTTCACGCGATCGCCTGGACTGAACATCATCAGACATTCGCCCGGCAATCCGTCACGCCCCGCACGTCCCGTCTCCTGATAATAACCCTCGATGTTCTTTGGCAGATCGTAATGGATCACGAAGCGCACGTTCGGTTTGTTGATGCCCATGCCGAATGCGATGGTGGCGCACACCACGCTCGATCCATCGCGCAGAAAGGATTCCTGATTCTTGCCGCGTGCGGTCGCATCCATCCCGGCGTGATAGGGCAACGCTTTGATCCCATCCTCAGAAAGTTTCCGCGCTATGTCCTCCGTCGTCTTGCGAGCGAGGCAATAGATGATCCCCGCCTCGCCTCGTCGCGTCCGGATGTAACTCAACACCTGCTCATACGCGCCCGCCTTGGCCGCCACGCGATACGTCAGGTTCGGACGATTAAAGCTCGCCACGTAACAGCGTGGCTCGTGCAGGTGCAGTTGTTTGACGATGTCCGCGCGCACACGCACCGTGGCCGTGGCGGTCAACGCCATGAACGGCACGTTGGGGAAAATTTCCCGCAACGAAGAAATCTTCCGATAATCAGGACGGAAATCATGCCCCCATTCGCTGATGCAATGCGCTTCATCAATCGCGAACGCCGTCACGTTCCACGTTTTCAGATCATCGAGAAAACCCGACATCAACAAGCGCTCCGGCGAGACGTAGAGCAGTTTGAATTCGCCATTGTGCAGACCGCGCAACCGCCCGCGCGATTCACCTGCGCCCAGAGACGAGTTGAGGAACGTGGCCGCCACACCCGCCGCCGTCATCGCGTCCACCTGGTCTTTCATCAACGCGATCAAGGGCGAAACGACGACGGTCAGACCAGGGCGAACCAACGCCGGGAGTTGAAAACAAAGAGACTTTCCGCCGCCCGTGGGCAACACCGCAAATACATCGCGCCCCTCAATCGCATCGCGGATGATCTCCTCCTGCAACGGACGGAACGACCCGAAGCCGAAGTATTGCTTCAGCGGAGCGAGGAGTTGATCTGAGGTCACGGTCACAAGACGCAGTTTGGCTGAACGACACACATTTCTGCAAGTGTGCGGTCGCAAATGGGTGTGACTGAAACTGCCGCGCGCTGACGGCTCTTAATCGCAATCTTTTTCTTAATCCCGCACGACCTAAAATTAAGAAAAAGATTACGAGTAAGATTAAGAACCGAACTCAGTAACACCCCGTCGCAGCCGCTCTCCACTCCACTCTTGCCATCCCATCAAACAGCGGGCATACCCAACTCATGCTGATCAGAGAATCTCACACGCAACCAGCCATTCTTCGGCTGGCATTTACTCTCGCATTTTGCTTCATCACCTCGCACGTCATCGCCCAACCCTTCACCGTGCAAGGGCCGGGCGTGAACACCAACCACTTTCGCGTCACCACGTTTGCCAGCGGATTGAGCTTCCCACTTGGCATGGCGGGATTGCCGGATGGTTCGCTGCTCGTGACGACGGTTCAAAACGCCAATTTTTTCAGCGGCTCGAACCCAGGCAGACTGGTTCGTCTCACCGACACGAACCTCAATGGCATCGCCGATGGCGCGGGAACAATTCTTTACAGCAACCTCTCGCCTGCGCTGACCTCGTTGCGCGTCGCGGACAATCTGGTATTCGTCGTCGGCAGTCCGTATCCCATCACCGTTCTTCGCATGGGCGCAACTCCCGCAAGCCCCCTCACTCTGGCTGGACGATTGATCATCACGTATCCGAGCGGTTGGAATCAGCACCTGCACTCCGAACTCGGCCTGCGCAAAACTCCCGGCTTCACGAACCGTTACGACCTATTCTTTCAAGTCGGCGCCAGAGATAACTTCGCCGCGACCACCGTCACCGCCACGCTCACCAATGACAGCATCCCCGGCGCGTCCGCCAGCCTCACAGGGGATTCGATCCATATGATTACGATCATGGACCACGGCGCGGCGTTGAGTGCCACCAACCTCACGCGTGTGGCATCCGGAGTTCGCAACCCGGCGGGCTTCGCGTTTCAACCCGCCACGGGAGATTTTTATTTTGAAGACAACGGCATTGACGGACTTATCAACTATGCCGAAGCGCACAGTGCCGATGAACTGAACATCATCGCGCGCACTAATCTTGGCGGGCCGGTGGAGTTCTTCGGGTTTCCCAGCAACTACATTTCGTATCGCACCAACGCCTCCATCGGCGGCGCGGGCATCCAACCGCTCGTCGCGTTTCAGCCGATCCCCAATCCGTTCACCGGAAAAGAAAGCGAAGGCCCGAACCAGATCGCCTACGCGCCGCCGGGATTTCCTGACGGCTTGAATGCTGGCGTGTTCCTGGGCTTCCACGGCCAGTCCAGCGGCGGTGGACTTGCGAATGAAGAGAATCCGCTCGTCTATGCCGACCCCGCCACCGGCAGCTACTTTCACTTCATCCTCGGCCAACAACCCGGCATCGGACATCTGGACGGACTGCTCTCCATGCGCGATTCACTGTTCGTCGCCGATCTCGTTCCGGGTGGCAGTCTCAGTGCTGGATTAAACGCGGGAGTGATCTACCAGATTAAATCCCTCGTCACCCCCACGCTGCCGACGCTGACGATTCAACGCATCGGCGCACAGGTTCAACTTACATGGAATCGCGGTGCATTGCAGGAAGCCAGCGAAGTCACCGGCCCGTGGACGGCTGTGGCGGATGCGTTCTCGCCGGAGCTTCTCCAACCGACAGCAGCGCGGAAGTTCTATCGGACGATGTATTAAGAAGACTGGTGGGGCGCGATCAAACTGAATGGTGATATGACTTGCGGTAACACCCTCCCTCGCCCC
>CAMCWI010000224.1 GCA_945882065.1 Akkermansia muciniphila | reverse complement strand
CTTCATCAAGACGAGCGCGTTGGGTTGAAGTAGCGGTTCGCCACCGGTGAGTTCGACAAGTGGCAGTCGGAGCGCGGGTCTGTGACCCGCAGTGTTGTCTGTTGCAATCGGCGTGCTGCGGCTCACAGAGCCGCGCTCCGCGAACGGTTGCGCCAGCCGCAATACATCCGCGCGCACTTCGCTGAGTTCACGCTTCTTTCCCTCCTTGAACGCATACGCTGTGTCGCAATACGAGCAACGCAGATTACACGCGGTCAATCGCACAAAGACACACGGTAGTCCGGCGAAAGTGCTTTCACCCTGCAAACTCAGATAGACTTCGTTGACGACCAGTGTTTCAGACATCGGACGAAGTGTAGTCCGTGTGAGGTGAGTGGCGAAAGACGAATTGCTGCGGAGGTGTTTTGTTAACATAGATAGGGGTAGGGACAAGGGTTTTGACCTTGCCCCTGCCTCCGAACCGGACGGGCGGATTTCCCGCATCCGGCTCTCCAGTCAGTGGGGTCGTAGTCCTACGATTGTACGCGTCCACTCGTGTTCTGTTTTCAAGCTCATCAGCCCACAGTGCGCAACCCATTCGTTCGGCCAGCGTTGGTGGGTGTCTCCAATCCCTTTGCCCACTCCATCCATTTGCCATTGCAGCAGACTTCTCAACCGTCGTCTCACATATCCCCTGCTGACAGGCTTCGCCAGTCGCTCGAAGGGTCGCCCGTCCACACTGACCGAATCCGAGTTCAACGCGACCTGCCTCATCGCAGGTCTGTGTTGCGGTCTGGTCGTTCTCGTTCCCTTGCTCTCCACCCCGCATTACTGCGACGCAGTTACGGTTCGATTCCGCACGGCTCTTCTCCTCACAGGTGCGGACTGCCACCGCTCCATCCTCTCGCCTTCTCAGGCGCACGAACGCGGGTCTGCGACCCGCAGCGCAGTGCCGCGATGAAAAGTCCGCATGATTCCACGCACTCTTTGTATTCACGCGCTGCGAGCAGGACCCGCTCGCGCTCCGCCAAAAGAAAAGAAACCAACAAGCCCCAAACGACTTTAATCACCCGCCCGCAAGATTGACAGGGTAGATGAGTCTGCCAATGATGTCCGCATGAGCGATATTATCTACCCCCGGAGTCCGCGCGAAACAATGGACGGCTGGCCGCATCTGCCGCGTTACGTGGACAAAATCCGCCTGCATCTGGCAGGAAAACTTCACGCTGATTACCAGCAGAATTACGGCGCGCGCGGATTTGACAAGAGTTGGCTGGAAGCCGCTGGCGTTACTCACGAGCAAATGGTTGCGGTCGTGAAATGCTCCACCACCGATGGCGAGGTGTCCGACTGGGTGAAGCAGAACGTGAAAAAATCTGCTGCGGATAAGGCGGCGTTTCTCGCGGACATGCTGAACTATCCTGCAGCTGATGACGCAGAAGGCGTGGCGCGATTAAAAATGCGTAAAGAGCAGGCAAACATTTTCCATCGCGATGACATCAAGAACTTTGTGGATTACATAGACGCAGACGAGAAGCGACTTTGAGTCAGATTAACGCGTCAGGATGCTTACGCCGCGCTACCTTGCAAAATTTTCTTAGCTGCTTCGCGCACGGTAGCGATCAACTCGCGAGGTTTGATCACGCGCACATCTCCACCCCAGCTCAACACCCAGCGCTGAATCTCCATGAGGCTCGACAGCTTCAATCCCAATTCCACGCCACCGTTTTTCATCTCACGCAGTTGCTGCGACTCGTGCCATTTTTTTTCGCGAACGTAATCAGCCACGCGGGTGTCGAAACGCAGCAACACATCGAACTGCCCGTCGCCGGAGTGGACACCAAAGCTGTCGCGCAAGCGTTTCTCGAGCGAGAATTTCTGCGGTCTCGCGAATGTCTTGCCCGTTTGTTTCACGGCGGAAACGCGCGAGGGCACAAAGGTGCGGATGTCTTTGCGCGCGTGATCGAACGCGAAGAGGTACCACTCACCGTTGATGTTCGCGAGATGATAGGGATCAACGAGACGCGACTCCCCTTCTCTGTTACCCGCTTTGCGATAGGTGAGTTCAAGTTGACGCCGCGACGCCGTGGCTTTGGCGAGTGCGTCGAAGATTTCCAGATTAAGAATCGGCTCGGCGCGTGTGCGGAAGGAAATGGTCTGCTCGATGTCCGCGAGGTTCAACGAGATGGTATCGGGCAAAGATTGCTCGATCTTACGGATGGCGCTGAGGAGAGGTTTCTCAAACTGCGTGCCGCGATATTGTTCCAAGGCTTTCTCCGCGATGACCAGCGCGACAAGTTCGCCCTCGGTGATGTGCATCGTCGGGAAAGACGTGACCTCGCCAGTGTAGTGGTAACCAAATTTCTGGGGATGATATTCGATGGGCAACTCCAACCGATCCCGCATGAAATCCAGATCGCGCTGGATGGACTTGGTGCTGACTTCTAGCTCTGCGGCAAGAATGGTGGCATTGGGAAACTTACCGGACTGAAGCGACTGATGTATTCGCAGCATCCGCTCCAGCGGGGGGCGGTGTCGCGGCATCTGTGAATCTTGGTTGACCATGTCCCGATGAGATAGCCGAGTCGAAGGCAATGGGCAATCCAGCAATCGGCATCAGATCGCCACCACGAAGCGCGACCACGCGCTTGAAACCTTGGACGGCAAGATGATCCTTGAATTTTGCCCCAATGCTCGCCGCTTGTTTTCCGTCGTAGTTGTTCACGACAACCACCACGGCGAGATCACGCTGAATATTCAATTTGGCGAGTTGTTGGGTCAATTCCGAAAGCTGATACACGGGAACGAAACCATTCTCACAAGTGTCTGGCTTGGCGATGCTGATGGAATCCCATGTATAAAACCGGAGTTCCAAATTGGTGTTCTTTGCCTCGTTGAAGCCGGTGGTGGCACACGATGTGGCAAGCAATGACAGAACAGGGAGAATGAAGATGATAGCGATAAGGGTTTGGGGAATCTGATTTAGCAGCGATTTAATAGTTCTCACGTATTCCTACATCGGCACGGACGCGAAGGACTTAACCACCATCACATAAAAAACCCGTGCGACTGTGAGGCGCACGGGTTTCTGAAAGATTGAGTCAGAGAACTAGCCGCCGAGTTTGGCCAGCAACTCGTCGTTAGTCTTGTGCTTCTTGAGCGCGGCGGTGAGCGTCTCCATCGCTTCGATGGGATTCAAGTCCACCATCATGCGGCGGAGTTTGCGGAGCGGTTCAAGATTCTTGGGTGCGAAAAGCTTTTCTTCTTTGCGCGTGCCGCTCTTCGGAATGTCAATGGCCGGGAACAGGCGGCGATCCGAGAGCTTGCGATCCAGAATCAATTCCATGTTACCTGTGCCCTTGAATTCCTGGAAGATGAGCTCATCCATACGCGAACCAGTGTCAATCAACGCTGTTGCGAGAATCGTCAGTGATCCACCAAACTCAATCTTCCGGGCGGAGGCGAACATCTTGCGCGGGATTTCCAACGCACGGGCATCCACACCGCCAGTCATCGTGCGACCGCTACCACCATGAACACTGTTATAGGCGCGAGCCACGCGGGTCAATGAGTCGAGTAGTACGAACACGTCCTTGCCGGATTCTACGATGCGACGGCAGCGCTCAATCATGAAACGCGAAAGGCGAACGTGTGTCTCCAAGTCTTGATCGTTCGAGGACGCGACGACTTCCGCTTTCACCGAGCGTTGGAAATCGGTGACTTCCTCGGGACGTTCATCAATCAATAGCACCATGACGTGAACTTCGGGATGGTTCGTAGTGATGGCGTTGGCGATCTGTTTGAGAATGGTGGTCTTGCCCGTGCGCGGTGGTGCGACGATCAATCCGCGCGTGCCCCGTCCGATGGGCGTGACGAGATCAATCACGCGCGTCTCAAGAAGGTCAGGCGTGGTTTCGAGATTGAATTTCTCGATGGGATCAATGCTCGTGAGATTCTCGAAGCGCACCGCTTTGGTGTAATCCTCGAACGCCATGTCATTGACCTTGTCCACGGACTTGAGCTGCGGACTCGTGCCGCGATGCGGAGGCTGCGTCGGCCCGGCCACGAGGCTGCCCTCGCGGAGGAAATTGCGTTTGATGGTATCCGGCGTCACGAAAATATCCGTGGGCTTGGGATGGAAATGCGCGGCGGCGGTGCGCAGGAAACCGAAACCCTTCTCGGAGATTTCCAGATGGCCGAAGCCATAATCGCCACCCGCAGTGCTGGCGGGCGCGTTGCCAGGCGCATTACTTGGCGGGTTGCTGGGGGCGTTGCTAGGGGCATTGCCTGGCGCGTTACCGCGTCTTTGATTGTCGTGTCTATTGTTACCAATGTGCTTGCTCATAACTGTCGTTGTATCGTCGAAGGTGGAAAAAGCCCCGATTAACCAGACTTTGAATGTTGAATTGTTGGAAGCTGCCGGGAGAATCCGTCAACCAAACTTAGGGAAAACACATCCTCACACAGCGATCAGACCTTCGATTCGCCGTTGTTTTATGGGCAAACCTGCGTGAACGCAACACTATTCTGGAATAAATTTCCAGCAATCCTTTCAACTTGAGCAACAAATCAGCAGGTAAAACAATCGGTTCACCGCTGTTTCCGCCGTCAAGACAAGCGCATCCAAACTCGTTGGCAGATGATCCACAGATGCTCGTATGAAAGCGTGTTTTCAATAATATGCCGAAACCCTATGGACCAAACCGTCATCCGTCCGGTTCGGGAGGTCCAAGGGCGGTGGGATTCACAGGATTGTCCATTGGAGTTACAAATGAGTCCTGATAAACTTTTGGGGCATGAATCTCCCGAATGAGTCAGTCGCCGCAAATGCCTCAAAAGTCTTCAGCAAATCTTGGCGACCATCAAGAAAAGCCTTCACCAAACAGTCTCTTGGGGTGGGCTTGCTGGTGAGCCTGATTCTTCCCAACCTAGGCGCGCGCGGGAACAAATTTTTACCAATCCCATCCTTCCCGGTTTCCACGCCGACCCAAGCATCTGCCGCGTGGGCGAGGACTATTACATGGTTTACAGCACGTTCGAGTATTTTCACGGGGTGCCAATTTTTTAGAGCAATCACCCGCTGATATAAATGCGGTTGATAAACCAGTCGCGGCTGTCCGCGCATCGTGGGCAACGGCGGATCATCCGGATGCAACGCCAGTTTCACGCCGGCTTCTTCCGCCACCGGAATCACCTCGTCGAGAAACGCGCCGAGTCGCCGCCAGAGTTCTTCGTGTGAGATAAAAGGTTCGCTCCCCACTGGAGCGTTCTCGTCATAAACCATGTTCCACACCATGCCACGCGGCATCGGCGTTTCTAGGTGACCTTCCATTCCTACGGACATCGCCCCCCCCCACGCGCGTAGGCTTGATGAGTCCGCCCGCAAACACCCGCGATGCTGAAGTTGTAACCCATCACTGGAATGCCCGCCTGACCAATGCGCCGGATCAACTCTTTGACATTCTCGATCTGCTGTTTCCGCTTTGGGCCATCCAGCAACACATCGTGCCAGTGAGCCGGATCAAAGTTTTCGATCGCTTCAATTTTCAATCCTTCCGCTTTGACTGCTTTGTTCAAATCAAGCAATTCACTCAAACTCCACAGATTGTTCGGGTCACCCGCCTGCCCCCATCCGCGCTCTGTGCCGGTGGGCTGATTGTCCTGCGGATTGTGTGCTCCGCCTTTGAAATAATCCACCAGATGCACGATGACATGAGTCGCGCCCGCCTGCCGCGCGTATTGAAAATTCTCGCGGGTCAGCATGTGGCGATAGAGTCCGAGACCAAGTTTCATTGGTTTTTTCTGGGCTGCGACTACCTTGAAGTAGGGTGATTTTGTCGCGTTGCGCGGACTAACCGCAAGTTCGAAACAACTTCGAGTTGTGAAATCTTGATCGGCTGCAGCATTGAGGCAATGCTACTGACGCCAGTATGCCAATTACGCTCGGTGTCATTAATGAATATACAGACCATTACCATATTAGAATGGCCTCATCGACCATGAACTCATCCCGTGTTGCCTAAGAGCCTGTTTGAAAAAGAAAAACGCACAAATCACTTGATTTGACTGGCTGCTTTTTGCGGCTTTGATTCGCGGCAGCGCTTTTCAGGCGATGAAAATCGCCCATTACCAAACCGATCTCTCCGACCACCACTGGCACTTGCTTCGC
>CAMCWI010000223.1 GCA_945882065.1 Akkermansia muciniphila | reverse complement strand
CGCAGTTTTTTTGGATCGCGACGGGGTGTTGATCGAGGAACGTGAATACCTCCACCGCGTTGAGGAGATCGTGTTCACGCCCGGAACTATTGCCGGACTTAAGCGGCTTGCGGCTGCCGGATTTCAACTCATTATCGTCACCAATCAATCCGGTGTGGGGCGCGGTTACTACACGATGGCGGATGTGGACAAGGTTCACGCGCACATTCTCGCTGAGTTTGCGCGACACGGAGTTTCCATCCAGAAAATCTACGTCGCGCCGGAAGCACCGGATCAACCAAGCCGTGCGCGGAAGCCATCGCCGCAGTTTTTGTTCGATGCGCGCAATGAGTTCGGCATAGACCTTGCCAATAGCTTCATCGTCGGGGACAAGTTGATTGACCTCGAATGTGGCTGGAACGCGGGCGTGCGGAAAAGCATCCTCGTTCGCACGGGTTACGGGCGAAAAACTGAACAACGGAACGTTGCCGAAATGAACCGCGCCATCGTCGTGGATGATTTGTCGGCAGCGGCGGACTGGATTTTGACAGAAACCATAGCATTAGCCGCCGACGTTAGTCGGCGTTGACTGACCAAAGATAGAAATGCGCGGACTCACGTCCACGACTACAAGAACGCTATTATGTGCGGCATCATCGGATACCTCGGAAAAAAAGCGGCCTCGCCCGTTTTGCTGGAAGCATTGCGTCGCCTCGAATACCGCGGCTATGACAGCGCTGGCGTGGCGATCTTGAATGATGCCAAACTCATCGTCCGTAAAAAGAAAGGCAAGATTGATGAAGGCGTCGCGCGTGAAGTGCAGGCGCACCCTGCGCCCGGCGACATCGGCATCGGCCACACACGCTGGGCCACTCACGGACCCCCGTGCGATGAAAATTCCCATCCGCATCTGGATCAATCCGGCAAGATCGCTGTCGTCCACAATGGCGTGATCGAGAACTACGATCAGCTCAAGCAACGGCTTATCAAAGCGGGTCACACGTTTCACTCCAGCACAGACACGGAAGTCATCGCACACTTGATCGGCGAGCATTACGCGAAGCGCGCCAAGGAAAAATCCGAGTCGAATCCGCTCACGCAAGCTGTCTGCGACGCGTTGCGTGAAGTCATCGGCACGTACGGTTTGGCGGTGATCTGTACCGAGCAACCCGACGTGATGATCGGTGCTCGACGCGGATCCCCGCTCATCATCGGAATCGGCGATGGAGAAAACTTCCTCACGAGCGATGCAAACGCCATCGTTGCCCACACACGCCAGGTTGTTTTCCTGAACGACTACGACGTCGCCACATTGACGCGCGACCGCTTCGATGTCATCAGCCTCGGCACGGACACGGCCAAGGTGCAGATCAGCCAGCTTGAGTTTCAGGCGGAAGATTCCCAGCGCGGCGAATACGCCCATTTCATGCTCAAGGAAATTTTTGAGCAACCTCGCACGGTGGAGAACGCCTCTCGCGGTCGCATTGATCACGAGGGCTCGACCGCGCGCTTCGGCGGCTTGAACCTGAGTTCAGCGGAACTTCGCGCCATTGACCGCATCGTCATCGCGGCCAGCGGCACGAGCTGGCACGCGGCATTGATCGGCGAGTATCTGATCGAAGAATTCGCGCACCTGCCTGTGGAAGTCGAGTTTGCTCACGAGTTCTGTTACCGCAACGCTCCGCTGGAAAAGAACACTGTTCTACTCGTCCTCTCGCAATCCGGCGAGACGGCGGACACTCTCATGGCATTGCGCGAAGCGAAACGTCGCGGACACAAAGCACTCGCCATCGTCAACGTCGTCGGCAGCACAATCGCCCGCGAATCCGACGGGGGCATCTACATGCACGCCGGGCCGGAGATCGGCGTTGCGTCCACCAAGGCGTTCATCTCTACGCTAACGATTCTCACGCTGCTGGGAGTTCACCTAGGGCGGATGCGGATGTTGTCAGCGGGTCGCGCTTCTGAAATTCTCAAAGCTCTCGAAGCTGCGCCCAAGCAGATCGAATCGTTGCTCAAACAAAACGACGCCATCAAGAAGCTCGCGGAGAAGTACGCGCAGGCGGAAGATTTCTTCTTCCTCAGTCGCGGCTACACGTTCCCCGCAGCACTCGAAGGCGCGCTCAAGCTCAAGGAAATTTCCTACATCCACGCCGAAGGTTATTCTGCCGCCGAGATGAAGCACGGCCCCATCGCGTTGATTGATGAGAAGACACCGACGGTGTTCCTCGTGCCGCAGGATTCGATGTATGAGAAGACGATGGCGAATCTCGCCATGATCCGCGCCCGTAAAGGCCCGATCATCGCCGTGGCCACCGAAGGCGACGAAGCGATCAAGAAAGTTGCGGACGACGTGATCTACGTGCCGAAGACGATTGAGCCGCTTTATCCGCTGTTGATGAGCGTGCCGCTGCAACTCTTCGCTTATCACATCGCCGTCGCGCGTGGTTGCGACGTGGACAAGCCACGCAATCTAGCTAAGAGCGTCACAGTGCAGTGAGGCGTTCCTCGCAACCTACTGATAATGCGGTGGCTTGGCGTTCGTGGCTTTGATGCGATCAAGCTCCATGGATTCCAGCGTCTGAGATTGTCGCTGCGCCTGCTTCTTCAAAGCATCAATGGTCTTAGCTTGCTCGATGATGACTTGATTGAGCTGCTCGACCTGATGTTCGAGATGCGCGGAGTTCGCTTCGAGTCTTTCCAACCGTTGTGAAATCTCGTCGTTCATCGGCTCAAGAATTTCCGGTGCTTCGCGAACACGCCGCGAAGAGAACGCGACAAATCATCCTGCAACTCCTGCAATTCCTGATATGCGGCCACGGCATCAGCCTTGGGCGTAGAAGTCTCGGCGTTGTTCAACGTCACAAACTCATCCGTGATGTCCTCGATGCGCGCCTTGTCGCCGCGCTGCAATCGCCAGCACCAGAGCGCCTGCAACGCCGCGCCATACGCCGCGCCTTCGCTCACCTTCAACGTCACGACTTCCGCGTTGAACACGTCCGCCATGATCTGCCGCCACAACTTGGACTTCGCTCCCCCGCCCGTCGCTCGGATTTGTTTTGCCTTCACGCCGAGTCCGGCAAGGCGACGCAATCCGTAATTCATTCCCAACGTCGCGCCCTCCATCGCCGCTCGGCAATAGTGGCTCGCGCTAAAGGTTTTCGTATTGATGCCAATCATCGCGCCCGTGCCGTCAGGAACGTTCGGTGTGCGTTCGCCTTCGAGATACGGCAACAGCAACAACCCGCTTGAACCGGGCGCAACTTTAGCCGCCTTGTTCTCGAATTGTTCATGCGTGTAACCAAAATCCAGCCGCATCATCTCCGTCGCCACGGTCACATTCATTGTGCAAAGAAGCGGCAGCCAGCGGTTCGTGGAATCGCAGAACGCAGCGATTTCGCCATCGGGATCAATCACCGGTTTGTCCGCGCAGGCGTAGATCGTTCCGCTCGTTCCAAAACTCGCCGTGATGATTCCAGCGCGTGTGTTGCCCGTGCCGATGGCGCCCATCATGTTGTCGCCGCCGCCCGCACTCACCAACACGCCGGGGTTCAACCCCAGCGACTGCGCTGTCTTGGCCTGGAGTTTTCCGGCAGGTTCGTCACTCGAAATCAGCGGCGGCAATTTATCCGCAAGCTCGCCATCAATCGCCTCCAACGCGGCTTTGGACCAGCGGCGTGTCCGCACATTCAACAACGCCGTGCCGCTCGCGTCGCCATACTCCATGACGCGCTCGCCCGTGAGCCAGAAATTCAAGTAGTCGTGCGGAAGAAGAACCGTTGCAAGCTTCGCAAAATTTTTCGGCTCATGATTTTTCAGCCAAAGAATCTTTGACGCGGTGAAGCCGGGCAGCACGGCGTTGCCGAGAGCTTTGTTTGTTTTCTTCGGCCCACCAAGTTTGTCAGTGATCTCCTCGCACTCGGCGGCGGTGGAAGTATCACACCACAATTTTGCCGGGCGGATCACGGCGCCAGCCTTGTCCAAGGGCACGAACCCGTGCTGTTGTCCACTCACGCCGATGCCGACGACTTCCGCCGCCACTGCCTTGGCCTGACGCAATGCCTGACGGATGGCGGAGGCCGTCGCTTCAATCCACGCGTGCGGATGTTGTTCCTTTGCGCCGGGGCCAAGGTTGGGAATCAAATCATAGCCCGCTGCCCCGTTGCCGAGGACTTTGCCGTCTTTGGCATCCATCACGAGTGCTTTGGTGGATTGCGTGCCGCTGTCTATGCCGATCAAAAGAGTTCGCATCCAGATTTATTAGCTGCCTCGCGCTCCGATGACACGCAAAAATCCAATCAATATTCTCGGCGCCCAGGCGAATCGTGCCGTTGCGCGCTTGCATCCAACAACCCGCAACCGGCAACATGCGCGCATGTTCACAGGCATTGTGGAAGAAACGGGAACAGTCGAAGCGATCAAGCCGACCAAGAAATCCATCGCACTGACCATTCGCGCGAAAAGCATCGCGCGCGGCGTGAAGCTCGGCGCGAGCGTGGCTGTGAACGGTTGTTGCCTGACTGTGGTGGAAATCTCCACACGCGGCAAAGCCAGACTGCTTCAGTTCGATGTGCTTCAAGAAAGTTGGCAGCGGACGAATCTGCAATTCCTTGAGACCGGTTCCCTCGTAAATCTGGAACGCCCGCTCCGCGCTGATGGCGAACTCGGCGGTCATTTTGTGACGGGCCATGTGGACGGAGTCGGCAAAATCGTCCGCTGGGAAAAGTCCGGCGCAGACCACTTGCTCGACATCAGTGCGCCAGCCGATGTGATGCGCTACGTCGTTTTCAAAGGATCCATTGCCGTGGACGGCATCAGCCTCACGGTTGCGGGTGTGACCAAGAAGGGCTTCCGACTCTGGATCATCCCACACACATTCGAGGTCACGACACTTTGCGAGCGGAAGGTTGGAGATGTTTTGAATCTCGAAGCCGACTTGCTGGGTAAATACGCCGAGAAGTTTATGTCGGCGAAGCGGATGCGTTGAGGTTCGGAAAACCTTTCCGACAATCACTCTGGTTCCTCCTGTTAAACCTTCCCTAAAAAGCGAGAGGGCCAGACTTGCGTCTGGCCCTTTAACCTGAGAACAAATCAAGTTTCTCGCTCAAGATTCAAAGTTGTCTTCCAGCGGCGCTGCAGTTTTACGCCTTACAACACACACGGTAACATTCTGCAAATTCCCGTCCAACAACGCTGTCATCATACAGGAGGTTCTTCATGCCAACAGTCCCCATTATGGGGGACGTTGTCACCCACGGGGGACAAGCCCGCCTGAAACCATTGATTCGATTGCATCAACTCAACGCCTTAGTGCCTTTGCCACAGCCTCAGTGCGGGTGCGGACGTGAAGTTTTTCGTAGATGCGGCGGATGTAGGTGCGGACGGTCTCGAAGCTGATACCGAGCTTGTCGGAAATTTCCTTGTACATGAAACCTTGGCTGAGAAGATTTAGAACTTCCTGTTCGCGCGGGGAAAGTTCCGCCTCGGGTTCCGCAGGTGCAGCAGTCGGTCTGGCTTGAAATGATTGAACCACCTTCCGCGCGATGTGCGTGGACATGGGCGAGCCTCCAGCCAACACGTCACGGACGGCGTCAAGAATTTCCTGACTCTTGGATCGCTTGAGCAGATAGCCCGCAGCACCGGCAGCGAGTGAGTTGAAAATATTTTCCGTGTCTTCGTAAGCGGTGAGCATCACCACCTGCGTGTTCGGCAGAATCTGTTTCAACTTCCGCACGCACTCCACGCCGTTCATGCCGGGCAGGTTGATGTCCATCAACACAACGTCGGGCTTCTCGTTTGGGATCCCGGCGAGTCCGGCTTCCGCGCTCGGATGGTGACCGAGACATTCAAAGCCTTCGGAGCGTGAAATCATCTTTGCGAGTGTGGTCCGCAACTGTTCATTGTCTTCGACGATTGAAACTTTGATGGCCATGTGGTGTCAGCGTTTGGTGATGGGCGATGTCAGGCGCACGATCGTGCCGCGCTCGTCGCCAGGTTTCATCACGAATGTTCCGCCGACATCTTCCATGCGCTTGCGCATGTTGCGCAATCCATTTCTGCCAGTCTTCTTCGCGGCATCGCCAGGGCCTTTGCCATCGTCTTCGATCTCGAGGGTGAACTTGTTCGCATCCAGGCGCAGCCGGATTTTTACTTCCGTGGCCTTGGCGTGTTTGACCACGTTGTTGACCGACTCTTTGAACGCGAG
>CAMCWI010000222.1 GCA_945882065.1 Akkermansia muciniphila | reverse complement strand
GATGATGGCCGCGTTGGAGGCGCGTGGCGGGATCGCCGAGAGTGCGGGTGAGTTGCTCGCGCAATTGCAGCCGGGCGCGGAGCAGCCGCATCTTCACGTTGGATTCAGTGAGGCCGAGCGTTTCAGCGGTTTCGGTGACGGACAATCCTTCCACGTCACGCAACAAAAACACGAGGCGATGTTTTTCGTCGAGCTTGGCGAGCGCGTCGTCGAGCAGGCGTTTCGTTTCGTTTCGCTCGACGAGTTGCTCGGGGGATTGCTTCCAGTCGGCAATGTATTCCGGGTGCGGGATGGAATCGTAATCCTCGCGCGGTTCGGTGGCCTCATCAAGCGAGACGGTGTCGAGGCCCTTGCGTTTGCGGATGACTTTGAGTGCCGCAAACGTGGCGATGCGATAAAGCCACGTCGCGAAACTGGATTCCTCACGGAACTTGGCGAGATTTTCCACCGCACTAAGAAACGCCTGTTGGGTCACGTCCTCGGCATCGTGGGGATTTTGCAGGATGCGATACGCGAGGGAATAAATCTTCCGCTCGTGGCGCGAGGTCAATTCCTCGAAAGCCGCAAGGTCGCCGCTTTTGGCGGCGCGGACCAGTTCGGCATCAGTGAGGCTGGCGTTCATTCCTGCGAGTGCGGAGATGATGCCTGACTCAATGTCATTTTGGGAGAAAGTTTGCAGAAAGTTTTCAGTCAGACCCTTGTTCTAGAGACCGGATTCAAGTGGTTAGCGAAACCGGACAGGCGGGACGCGCTGTCCCACTAACAGAGGCGATGCCGTCCGTCACGGCCTTGCACCGACAAGAAACGGCACGCTTCTGCCAAACCAAGTGCAGCAGCCAACGTCACCGCGGCATAGCCTTCCAATCATGCTCAACCAGCGAGCTTCAATCGGCGACGGGACGAGCGGTAAGTGGCATGTCGAGATCGTCACTCCTGACGGTGAACATTTGAAACCGGCGGCAACGCTTGTGGAACTGAACACTGTGGACGGCCAGATCGGTTTGATGCCGGGACACGAGAGATTGATCACGGTTTTAGATGTGGGCGAACTGGTGATCCATAACGGACGGCAACGGGATGTCTATCTGGTCAGCGGCGGCTTTGCGCGCGTGTTGCCTGAACGCCTCTCCGTGCTGGCCTTCTCGCTGGAGCGCACCACGGACGACGCGGCGTTGGGAAGATGTGACGCGAGGAGGCGAGAGTTGCTCGGCGATGATGAAATCACCCAATTGGAATGAACTCTGCGGCCAAAATCCGGCGTGCGTTCGACAAGAACCGTGGAGCGGGCATAGCCGTTTGCTTGATGTTAAACCGATGAAGACCGTTCCACTCCGACATGGCGAAGCCGCCAGCAAAACAGTCCCAATGATCCTGCGATATATCGCTGCGACGTTCGCCATCTGCATCTTCTTGGCTGGGTGTCAATGCAAGCAACAAGGCGAAACGACAACACATCCGGACATCAGCGGAAGCTACAACTTGGCAACCATCAACGGAAACACCCTCCCATACACACCGCCGCACCAGGGAGGCGCACCTCTGGTCACTTCAGGCACGTTCACGATCAAACCGGACGGCAACTGCACAAGCAAAATCCTGTTTGCACTGCCTTCTGGCAAAAGTTCAAGCCGGGAAGTCAGCGCGACATACAAACAGGAGGCAAACAAACTCAACATGCAGTGGCATGGTGACGGGCGAACTATAGGCACTCTCGAAGGCGACACTTTCACGATGAACAACGAAGGCGCGATTTTCATCTACCGAAGGAAGCCGCAATGATCTGACTCTCCCTGCCAAAATCCGGCGTGCATTCGGCAAGATTCGTGGAGCAGTCGCTGTTGTTGATTCCATAGTGAGTCAATGAAAGTGAAACCAGACATACCAGACAAAGCAAAAGGCAATCCGCCCGACACTGAGGCGAAGACAACGTGCCAGGTTCTGATGTGCGTGTCACGGTTGTCACCACAAGAAACCAACACCGGCACACAGGCCGCGATAGCAGACATGGTGCGTGATACGGCCATCACGGTGGTGTTTGAAGCTATTCCTACGCACAGCGGTTACAGGCATGGAGGCATCAATGATTAAACAACTGCACGCTCGCGAACCACTCAACACAAAGGATCGTTATGAAAGCCAAACCCGCTCAACATCCCGGCGAAGTGACTTTTGAACTCAATTACAAGGATGACTCTTTATTGGCGGCAGCGTCCAGCGCAGCGGCGAAATCGCCATTCAATATCAAGCACATCCTCGTGCCCATTGACTTCTCGGATTGCTCCCGAAAAGCACTCGACTACGCCCTGCCGCTGGCGCGTGAACACAAGGCGGTGATCACGCTGCTCCATGTGGCCAATCCGGGATACAGCGGTGGCGTGTATGGCGGCGTGGACTACGCGTATCTGGAGCGGAGCGCGACGGACGAAGCAGAGGCGGGACTGGCAAAAGTGGCGCAGGAACAAATCCCGGAAGACGTCTCCGCAGTCACGCTTGTGAAGATTGGCGCGGCTTGGGAGGAGATTGTCGAGGTCGCCACCATGCTCCCCGCCGACCTGATTGTCATCTCGACGCATGGGCGGACGGGTTTGAAACACGTTTTCATCGGAAGCGTGGCTGAACACGTCGTCCAACGCGCGCCCTGCCCTGTGTTCGTCGTGCGCGAACAAGAGCGTGATATTTTGGCAGCATAAACAACTCACAAAATGAAAGGTAATACCATGACTCGTTACATCAGTCTCCTCCGGTTCACAGACAAAGGCGCGGCGGCGCTGCAGAAAACAACTGCACGCGCGGCGGAGTTCCGCAAAGCCGTTCAAAAGGACGGCATCACGGTGGAATCGCAATTATGGATCGCTGGTTCATACGACGGCGTGATCATCTTGAGCGGCGATGAAAAGAAAATCCACCACTGGCTGGCGAAGCTCGTCGCACAAGGCAACGTCCGCACAGAAACGCTCCGGGCGTTTGACTCCAGCGAAATCAAAGAAATCGTCGGGGGACGCCAAGCAGCGTTGGGGACAGGCGAATGACACGGCAAGATTCGTTGTGTGTTTCCCAAAAAAACGGAAGGCCAGATACGGATCACTCAAGTAACTTGTCTGTGAATGAAAGAATCAAGCTCGCGGTTTCCCAACACTGACCTCAAGCACCGTAACTGGACGACACCGGATGACGCACTGCGGCAGCTTCGCAGCGGCATGAGAGTTTTCGTTGGCTCAGGTTGCGCTGCGCCGCAATCACTTGTGGCCGCACTCGCCAGACGTGGCGCGGATGTGTTTGACGTGGAGATCATCCATATCCTCACGTTCGGCGACGCGCCCTATTCGCATCGCGAACTGCTGGCCAACTTCCGCCACAACGCCTTCTTCATCGGACCAAACGTGCGCGCCGCCGTGCATCAGGGCGTGGCGGATTACACGCCAGTTTTTCTGAGCGACATCCCGGCGTTGTTCCGACGTAAACAAATCCATCTGGACATTGCGCTTGTGCAAGTCAGCCCGCCAGACGCGCACGGTTTTTGCAGTTTCGGCGTTTCGGTGGACGTGGTAAAAGCTGCGGTTGAGAACGCAGATTACGTCGTGGCCGAAGTGAATCCCAACATGCCTCGCACATTGGGTGACAGTTTTGTCCACGTCAGTGCACTGGATGCACTGGTGCAAAGCAATGAGCCGTTACTGGAGTTTGCCAACGATCCTCTGTCCCCCGAATCGTTGAAGATGGGTGAGTTCATCGCGTCGCTCGTCGAGGATGGAGCGACGTTACAGACGGGCATCGGAGAAATTCCAAGCGCGGTGATGGCCTGTCTCGGACATCGCAAGAATCTCGGCATGCACACCGAGATGTTCACCGAAGCGGTAATTCCATTGATCGAAAGCGGCGTCATCAACTGCCGACGTAAGACGCTGCTGCCGGGAAAGATCGTCACGTCGTTCTGCTTTGGCACCCGCAAGCTCTACGATTACATCCACGACAATCCGTTCTTCGAGTTCCGTCCCACGGAATTCACAAACGATCCATTTCAGATCGCGCGCAACTCAAAGATGGTGGCCATCAGCTCGGCCATCGAGGTGGATTTGACGGGACAAGTCTGCGCAGATTCCATCGGCGGGAAATTTTACAGCGGGTTTGGAGGCCAGGTGGATTTCATCCGGGGCGCGGCGCGAAGCGACGGCGGCAAACCCATCATCGCCCTGCCCTCCACGACACGCGACGGCAAGATTTCCCGCATCGTGCCTTGGCTCAAGACGGGTGCGGGCGTGGTGACCTCGCGCGCGGATGTGCATTACGTGGTTACAGAATATGGCATCGCGTTCCTGCACGGGAAATCTGTACGGGAGCGGGCACTGGCGTTGATCCACATCGCGCATCCGAAGTTCCGGGACGAACTCATGCGTGAGGCGCGCGAGGCTCGGTTCGTGCATCCGCAACAGATCGCGTTGCCGGCCGGACAACAACCCTACCCGCGCAAACACGAGGTAGAAGAGACGTTCAAAGACGGATTGAACGTCCGCTTCCGACCGATCCAGCCCACGGACGAGGCGTTGCTCAAGGAATTATTTTACTCGCACTCGGAGCAAACTGTTTATCAACGTTACATGATGCACACGCGGCATCTCTCGCACGAGCAGGTGCAGAAGTTTGTGACGCTGGATTATCAGAACGACTTTGCTCTGGTGGGATTGATCCCTCACGAAGGGCGCGAGCGGATGATCTGCGTGGGACGATACATTCGTGACACCGCGAGCAGTGAAGCAGAAGTAGCCTTCACCGTGCATGATGATTTCCAGACGCGCGGCATCGGCTCGTTCCTATTGAAGCAACTGATGAGGATTGGACGCGAGAATGGAATCCAAGCATTCACCGCCGACGTACTGGCGGATAACCACGCCATGCTTCATATCTTCAACGCGGCTGCTGGCAAAATGGAAACCTCGCTAGATTCCGGCGTGTGTCATGTCCGGTTTGAACTGACGGAAAGCATGTGAGCCAACGTCACCCAAGCTGGCTCGAGTGCTGTTGCATCTATTGGGTGTGACTAAAGACCGGTGAGGCTTACGGGTTTCGGACGGAGCGCCGGTCTTTGACCGGCTTTGGATCGCCAAACGGAAGTCCACATCACAATTGCCCAGAGCCTCGAACAGCATTGGTTTGCGGAAACGTAAAGCCGACGACACGTCGGCGCTCCGGCGGCAATCATCGCCTCATCCGACTTTAATCAATACCGCATCCGTTGAAGTCCAAACAATCGTTCAACCCGGAAGTCTTCGCCAAAGAAGAAGCCAAAATGAAACGCAAGAAGCTCGCGCGCTTGGAGGCAATGGCCACCTCTCTGAACTACCGTCTCGTTCTAAACCAATGACTTATGTGGCTAGTTTCTCAGGAGGTGGCAATGAAAGATTCTATGCTCGCTGTGCATAAGCTTTAATCCCAATTATTGTGTAAACAGTTGCCAACGCGTCGAGCCATCCAGCAACAATTGCAGAAACCGTCCTTCCGACTTGCCTCGCTCAAAAGCAGGCTTTCTGGAAAGATCATGATACGGTTCATATTCGCAAAGCATGGCATACGGCATTCTCACCCCCGGTTTCGCCTTACTCCAAGTATCTCGATGCACACCCCTATTCGTGACCTCTAAAAAGACTTCTGTGGAAGCCCAAAAACTCGTGGGCACATTATAGGTGAACACCATTTGCCTCTTACCATTGTTTTTGTCACTCGGACATAACATTGGCATTTGCTTCAGCATGTCTTCGTAGCTGCACAGGTAACCACCATGATCTTCCGCATACTCTACAGCGATGGTGTAGAACTGGTGAAGCTGATGCTGGCATTTCGTGCGCTTTGCCTTTTCTTTCGCTCGGTTCGCGGCGGGTAGCATTAGAGCAGCGAGTATTGCAATTACGGCTACAACAACGAGCACTTCGATCAAAGTGAATCCGTTCCATTTCCTTGTTTGAGATGATTGGCTCACGATGATTCAGACAATACCCACAACCTTTTGTCACGTCACTGCCGCCTAACGACCCAAGCTCAGCGACCCGGCACACAAGACGCGCCGATTGCAAACCGCGACGCCCCGCCGGGTTCGCTGCAGCGCATGGTTAGCGAACCAACCTCGTCGGACGAGGGGCAATGACGTAAGAAACAGTTCAGTCATGACGCGTCACTTGTGTTCGAGTCGTTTTTGTTTTAGTTGAGGATGGCGGGTGGTGTCGGCACCGTACCCC
>CAMCWI010000221.1 GCA_945882065.1 Akkermansia muciniphila | reverse complement strand
TTTTTTAACCGGCGGGAAACTAAGTCTTCTGGCGGTCGCCCTGCTGGGCATTGGGTTCTCTGCAAGCGCGGCGGAATCCGAAGAGGCTACTGTCGCCTCGACGAACCAACTCGCGATGAGTGTGGCCGTCCACGCCAAAGTGGAAGGCTCGTTCATGCCATACCGCTATGCGTTCATCACGGCAGGCTCGGCCAAATACACCTTCCTCGTGCCGGATCGTTATCGCGTGGATTCTTCCAATCCGGCCAAAGTAAAACTCATCAGTCCGGATTGTTCATGTTTCATTGTGGTGGGACTCAGTAGTGGAGGCGAAGCTGGCAGTGTGAGCACGGCTGAAACCTTGCGCGATTACGTCATCAAAAATTATTACGAGGTGCAGTTCTTGGGCGATCAAGTCGTGTGTGCCAGTGGTCAGTGTGCGCCCGGTGTGGATTTTAATTGGAAGGCAGACATGGACATCACTCGCAGTACTCGCACGGTATTCTTTCCAACGGCCAACGGAACATTGGAATTTACTCTGACCACCAGCCCGGAAAAGTTTCAGTCCGGTTTGAACGAGTTGAATTTGGTAATGCTCACCTTCCGCACGGGAATCAATGGGCGATTTGATTACGTCATCGGCTCAAATCAGCCCTGAGCGAATATCCATGCAGACGAACGGAGGCCGGATAAACGCAGAGCTGCTGAGAACGCGGAGCGGAGCGGAGAATTTATTATCGTGATTCGATCACTGAACGGTATGTGTGCTGGCAACCCGTTCCACGCTGCGTTTTTTTGCGGTCTTTGCGCCTCTGCGTTATTCCCGTCCAGTTTCAACGACATTGGTTCGGCTAAGTCGGTACGCTTTCAAGAACAGCCTTCCCCTTCTGCACCGCAGAGTTTGAGACGGGCATGTACCACCCGTGGAAACCAAGCGGCTTTTTAGATTCACACCCGTTCCCGCTTCGCAGGCTTGAAACCAATCAATTAGTGAAGTTTCAGACTGCATTTTACCAAACCCGGGGATGGTTAGTAGTCGCCCCGGTAGTGTGGCAAACCAATTGCTAATCATCGGGTGTCGAAAGCTGATTTCCGCATCGCTGGGTCTGGTTTTGCGGCGGAATCGAAGCGTGAACAATCAACTAACAGGAAACATTCGCATGGCTCTGCCAGTCATTTTCAGTGGATCAAAGAAGAAACGGGATCAAATCCTCGCGATTGATCTGGGAACACGGACGACCAAGGCCGTCATCATGCAGCGTCGTGGCGATGTCCATGTGTTGTCCCGCTACCTCCTGCTCGACGCCCCAATCTTCGACAAGGCATTGCCGCCCGAATTGTTGACCGAACATTTGAAGGCGGTTTCGCAAGCCATGGAATCCAAGTCCCGGCTCGTGAGCTTGACCACCAACGTCAATGACGCGTTGGTGAAGCATATTGAAATACCGCGCATGCCGCTGGACGACATGCGCCTGATCCTGAAACATAATTCACGCAACTATCTCCAGCAGGATTTGCAGAACTACATTTTTGATTGTCACTTGCTCCCGGAATCAGCACCTGACACTTCCAAGCCTTCCTCGGCTGTGCCGAAGCAAAAGGTCCTCGTTGCCGGTGGCAAGGCGCAATTCGTGAACGAATTGGTGGAAGGCGTCAAAAACGCCGGGCTTGTGGCAAATCATATCCTGCCCGGCATGATTGGTCCTGTGAACGCCTTTGAGCTGGCCCAGCCACAGGCATTCTCAAATGAAGTCGTCGCGCTCATTGACGTGGGCTTCAAATCCTCGACGATCTGTATTCTCCAACATGGTGAACTGGTTTTGAGTCGCGTCGTCAACATGGGCGGGGATCGGCTTAGTTTAGCCGTCGCCGATTCCATGAACATCAGCTATGCCGAAGCCGAGGGCATCAAGGTGGGCATGGCGGGCGAGGTGCAGTCTGCACTGGAATCCATCATCACACCGCTGGGCCGCGAATTACGCGCGTCCATTGATTTCTATGAACATCAGGCAGACCGCGCAGTCTCCTGCGCCTACCTGACGGGCGGTTCAACCCGGTCTGAATTCATTGTGCAAGGATTGCAACAGGAACTCATGATCGAAGCCAAGACATGGAATCCCTGCTCGTTCATGAAACTGGAATTGCCGCCTCAACAAGCCGGCGAACTCGAACAAGTCGCGCCCCAACTGGCCGTCGCCATCGGCGCAGGAATCGCCGCACTCTAATTTTTGACCTATGCCTATCCGCCTCAATCTACTTGCCGAATCACAGGCCGCCGAAGAGCAACGCCGCAAGGATCCCGTCAAGCGCGCTATCTGGGCTGCGGCGCTGCTGATCGCCATCGTGCTGGCCTGGGCCAGTTCGTTGCAACTCAAAGCCATCGTGTCCAACTCTGCTCTCGGCTCGGTAGCCGCAGAGATGAACACCTGCACCAACGAATATAAACAGGTGGTCGAGATGCAGAAAAAAACCGGCGACATGACGCAGAAGCTCACCGCGCTTCAAGCACTCTCCACTAATCGTTTCCTCAACGGCACGCTGCTCAATGCTCTCCAGCAGACGACTGTCGAGAATGTTCAATTTGTTCATCTCAGATTGAATCAAACCTATCAGATCGCAGAAGAAACCAAGGCCAAGACCAATGGCAGCAGTGTTGTTCCGGGATCGCCCGCCAAGGTCACGGAGAAATTGGTGCTCACCCTTGACGGCAACGACTCCTCACCCAATCCCGGCGAGCAAGTGGCCCGGATGAAAGACACCATCACTTCATACTCTTATTTCCAGGAAAAACTGGACAACACAAACCCTGTCCTCTGGAAAAACTCGTCGTCGCCTCAAATCTCACCCGATACGGGCAAGGCGATTGTGACCTTTACACTGGAGTGCCGTTACACCGAGAAAACCCGCTGATTATGAGCAAGCTTTCAAAAGAAAAAAAACAACACCTCGCCCTGGTTACAATCGGCACCCTCGCGATTCTAGCCGCGCTCGGATATTTCTTCATCAAGGGTGGGTACGACAAGCTCAGTTCCTTGGAGCAAAAGAAAATCGCTGCGAAGGAAAAGCTGGACCAGATGCAGAATTTGACAAAGCGCTCCAAGGAGATCGAAAAAGTTTTCACCGACACGCGCCAGTCGCTGACAGAGAAGGAGACAGGCATGGCCACTGGCGACCTGTATTCCTGGATGTTCACCACGCTGCGCCGTTTCCAGAAGGGCTACAAGGTGGAGATTCCGCAGATCAGTCCCGTCACTTCCGGTGACGTAACACTGCTGCCCAGGTTCCCGTATCAACAAGCCACGGTTTCTGTCGGCGGCTCAGCGCATTTCCACGAGATCGGACGCTTCATCGCTGATTTTGAGAATGCCTTCCCCTACATGCGCATTTCAAACCTCACACTTGATCTCAATTCCAGCCCCACTGCGGGAGACTACGAAAAACTCGCCTTCAAGATGGACATCGTCTCTCTCATACGGCCGGGTTAAATTCACAACTCAATCTGACGCCATGAAATCCTCCTCCCTCACTATCGCCGCTGCTGTCGCAGTGATTGCTATCACCACTGTTGCTGCATACGGCGACTCCCCCACCATCACCGCAGCCGCCAAAACCGCGCCTGCAAAACAACAGGTGGACAAGTCACCCGCTGCACAACGCATGGAAACCATCGTTGCAAAATCGGAGTTCATGTTGCCTCGCAAGGTTGCTGAAGGGCGCGACCCGTTTTTCCCCAACTCCTCGCGCCCCTACGCGTCTGAAACGGTGCCGAAACCCACCAGTGACGCGTCTGTGCCTGAGTTTGAGTTTTCGCTCAAAGGCATCTCTGGCACTCCTGAGCAACCGCTCGCCATCATCAACACCACCACTTTCACCACCGGCGAAGAAAACGAAGTCATCATCAAGGGCAAGCGCATCAAGATTCGCTGCGTCGAGATCAACATGACCGCCGGCACCGTACTTTTCGAGTATGGTGGCTCACGCCGGCAGTTGAAGCTCAAGTCCCATTGATTTAATCACCACCCCGAACAGTCACGGATAGTTTGGACAGCGGAATGGTTGAAACTGTCCGTGTTCTGTTTTTCTCCCGTTCCAACTTTCACCAGGTGTGATTAATAGCGCGTGAGACACCGTGTTCGCGAAGACTGAACCGCCGGAGCGCCGGTCTGTGACCGGCTTGGATCATTCGATTAACGATTCGCCCGCTATTTCCAGCCTCGCGGGTTTGCGTCAGCGCAAAGCCGATCAAAGATCGGCGCTCCCACACCGAGGCCAGAGCCTCACCCGCTTTTTCTCCCTTTGCTTTTTTCGCCCGTGCGCCCCGCCCATCTTCATCAAACAGTCTTGTCTCGTAGGTGTACAACCAGCAGCGGGATATTCCTCGCAAACCACAATAAAAACCGCCTTTCCACGTCAACCCGCTGCATGGCACTGACTCTGCTGAATTCAACCACACGTTGAGTAGTTGCGTGACGTAAAACTCGTCAAAGCTCAATCGCCGAACAAAACAAAATAGAAAAATGAAAGCGAACATCGCCATCGTCACACTCGTCGGGCTAACAGCCTGCAATCTGGCTTGGTCTCAAGAGACCACCGCCGATAAACCCACCACCACCGCCGCCGCCGCCGCTGCGCCGAGCAAGATTCCCCTCATTGAATTTCGCGAGGTCATGTTGACCACCGCCATTGATAATCTGGCGCGACAGGCGGGCATCAACTACATCCTCGATCCCAAGGTCGGCTACGGCCAACCCGACGAACGCGGCGTGGTCAAAGCCCAGCCCAACATCTCCATCCGCTGGGAAAATCTCACCGCTGAACAAGCCTTGAATGCCCTCATCGGCACTTATGGCCTGCAACTCGCCACGGACAACAAGACTGGCATCTCCCGCGTCACTGTCAAAGACCCCGCCGCCGCCGAGCCGCTCATCACAAAAGTGGTGCAACTCAAGTTCGCCTCGCCGAGCAACATGGTCGCCGCCGTAAATACTGTCATTGAAACTACGCGCAAGCCTATACCTAGTAAAGTCATCGCTGACGTGCGCACCAGCCAACTCGTCGTCTCCGCGACTGAAAAGGAACAGGAAGCCGTCGAGAAACTCGTCGAACGCCTCGATACCCAGACCAAGCAGGTCTTGATCGAAGCAAAGATTCTGGAAACCACACTCAACCCCAAGACAACCAAGGGTGTTGATTGGTCTGGAACGCTGGCTGGTCAAAACGTGCAGTTTGGAAACGGTGCATTGGGTGGCGTTCCTGCGTCATCAACTCCCATCTTCAACGATTCCGTTCCGGCCACACAAATCGGTGTTAAAAATGAAGCTGGTACACTTGGTGGTGTTCTAGGCAGTGCCCCGGGAATTCTAATGAATGACCTTGCAGGTTCGTTCAAGTTTAACCCTGGTGCTGCCTTTCTTAACGCTGACGGCGTCAGTGCAGTCGTTTCTTTCTTGAACACATCAGGTAAAACCAAGGTGGTTTCCGAACCGCGCATGGTCACTCTGGATAACGAAAAGGCGACGATTGAAGTTGGACTGCTCTTCCCAATTGTGAATACCGCCGCAGGCACGTCACAAACAGCAGGTGGTTCAACTACCACTTATTCAAATCTCACAGTGAATCTCGATGTTACGCCTAGGATTGCGGCAAATAACTTCGTTGAACTCAAAGTACAACAAGGTGTTCTCCGTCTCGGTAGTAAAGTTCAAAGCGAAGTCGGCGGAGTGAACAATAACGTTAACTCATTCCTCTCTCGTAAGCTGGATACCACAGTGTTGATTCCAAGCGGAAATACATTGGTGATGGGTGGACTCATCCAAGACACAACCATCAGCGGCAACAAAAAGGTTCCGATTCTCGGCGACATACCTTTTCTCGGCAGACTGTTCCGCCACGACAGCAAGGAGTTGAATCGTGAAAACCTGACCATCTTCATCACGCCGACGATTGTCCAAGACAAAGACTTCCAACCGACGCAGACGGACTATTTGCAACAGACCGGAAGCGAAGAATTGAAAGAAGAGTGGACTGCTTGGGACAGCGGCAAGCCGCTTGACTGGAGCAAGTTTAAAGAAGGTGGCACGAAAGACTGATCGGATTTACACGACGGATTAATCTTCCGCTCGCACAAACACCGGCCTCTCTGAGGCCGGTGTTTTCTGTTTGAATAGTCCAGACCGGAGTGCGCCCGTCCTCGAGCGCAGCAACCTACGCCAATCAAGTCGCAGGATATTTTCAAACACGACCCAGGCCATCCCGCTCGTTGCGGAATCCCACTCGGAGTTCAGGTTCAATCTGTCGCCGCCACCAAAGCAACTTTTCAAACAGGCTCTAAGCCGAATCCATGCGGTTGAAATTGGGGTGGAG
>CAMCWI010000220.1 GCA_945882065.1 Akkermansia muciniphila | reverse complement strand
GGAATATGTGCATTCTCCGGCGATGGATTCGTTGGTGGCGAGCGGGCGTGGGTTTAAGCGACACTATGTCCAAGCTCCGACCTGCGGGGCTTCGCGGTATTCGCTTTTGACGGGGAAATACGGAACTTCTCCTAAACTCAGAAGCAACGACGCGTTGATGTCGGTTGCGGACCAGGCAGGCACTGCACCGTTTTCCATGCCAAAACAATTTAGGTCGCAGGGTTATAGAACCGTGGCGATAGGGAAAATTTCGCATTATCCGGGAGGTTTGGGCGGAACGGATTGGAGTGATCCTGAAAAAGTGGAGATGCCGGGTTCATGGGATTTGAATTTGATGCCAACTGGACCGTGGAAGACTCCGCAGAAAGCGATGCATGGATTGGCGGACGGAGTGCCGCGCGTTTCCGGGGCTTGTCCGGTCAACGAACACAAAGAAGGAGATGATTTTCGTTATCACGATGGTTGGATTAGTCGGGAGGCAGTTGGGCAACTGAATGAGTTAGCAGGTAAAAAAGAGCCGTTCTTTTTGGCTGTGGGTCTGATCAAACCGCACTTGCCCTTTGCGTGTCCGAAATCCTATTTGGATATTTATAAGGACGTGAAACTTCCACCTATCCCGCATCCAGACAAGCCCGCTGGTCTCAGCACTTGGCACGCGAGCGGTGAGTTTTTCGGAAACTATGTCAGCGGCGATCCACGCACCGATCCTGCTTGCGCCGATGAAATGAGGAAATCCTACGCCGCATGCGTGTCGTATGCCGATGCGCAAGTTGCGAAATTGTTAGCGAAACTTGGTGAACTGAAACTCACGGAAAATACCATCGTGGTTTTATGGGGTGATCACGGTTGGCACTTAGGTGAACATGGGGTGTGGGGAAAACATACCCTGTTTGAGGAATCTTTGCGGTCGACTTTGGTGATCCGTTATCCGGGAATGGAAAAATCTGGGGTGATGAGCGATGCGGTGGTTGAGACGGTAGATATTTACCCGACCCTTTGTGAGCTTGCCGGGATTCCTGTTCCTAAGGGGCTTTCCGGAAAGTCTCTCAAAGCACAACTTTCCCAACCCGATGCAGCGGGCGATGTGGCCTTGGCGTTTTCGCCACAAGCAGAAACCATACGTACCGCACAGTATCGTTTGATCCGACATTCAAAGAAAGGCGATGGTTTTGCATACGAGCTTTACGATCACACCAGTCAAGAAGGTGAGACGAAAAATCTAGCAGAAACAAAACCGGAGGTTGTTAAAGAGTTGAATCGACTGATGGAGGAGAGGAAAGGTTCTTGAGAGCTCTTGGTTCTTGGTTCTTGGTTCGAAAATGCAGCGCGAAGCCAACCAAGAACTAGGAACTAAGAACCAAGAACAGCGCTGAACCGCGCAGCGTCCAGAAAGCAATTTACTATCAGTAATTGAGTTGTGGCTGCTCGCTTTGACGATGTGTAGTCTCAATGCATGACCAATCGTAGGAAGAAATGCTCTTTGGCAAATGCATTCACTTTGATCGAGCTGTTGGTGGTAATTGCGATCATCGCAATTCTTGCTGCGATGCTTTTGCCTGCCCTGAGTAGGGCCAAATTGAAGGCTCAGGCCATTCAATGCATGAATAACACCAAGCAGTTGACTCTGGCATGGCTGATGTACGCCGGCGATAACAGAGACTCATTTTGCAACAACAACGGTGGCGGGCAGGCGGACAATGCCTGGGTCAAGGGATCGTTGGACTGGTCGTCTGCCAATCCTGATAATTTTAACGCGCTCTATCTGACAGATCCCACTTATAACGTGTTGTCGCCCTACACGGGCAAATCCACCGGCATTTTCAAGTGCCCTGCCGATGTTTATCTCATTCCGACGCCATTGGGCGCACGCGCTCGAGTGCGAAGCATGGCTCTTAATGGAGTTTGGGGAAGCGGCCCGTACACCTCCGGGTGTTATCAGGTGCTGAAGTTTTCCCAACTTCGCATGTCGCCATCAATGGCGTGGACGTTCATCGACGAACATCCTGATTCAATCAATGACGGCGCCATGTTTGTGGATACCGACACGCCTGGTTACGTCGATTTTCCGGCAAGCTATCACGGTGGAGCGGCGGGGGTATCCTTCGCCGACGGTCATTCAGAGGTTCACAAATGGCGTTCAGCCAACACAATTCAACCGGTCAAGTATGGGGACTGGACGTCGTTGGCCGCTTACTTCGCTCCAGGCCTAAAAGACCCGGACATCCAATGGCTGGTTGTCCAACGAACACCTGCCAAACCGCCAGTCGGTAGGTGACCACGAACTGATCGACACCAATTCATAAAATAATGATGAAGAATAGATTTGCGCTCACAGCCGGCGACCGCCGACCACTGGGAGCTTTCACCCTGATCGAACTGTTGGTCGTGATCGCGATCATCGCAATTCTCGCCGCGATGCTTTTGCCTGCATTGAGCAAAGCCAAGGAGAAGGCCAAACGGATACAGTGTCTCAACAACCTCAAGCAACTTGGCATCGCGTGTTTTTTATATGCGGGTGACAACAACGACAAATTGATACCCGCGCGAGGCGGTCAGGTTCAAAATGCCATCAACCCGCCCGAGCAAGACGTCTGGAAAAGCATAGGATTCAACATCAAAACCAACATCAATTCCATTTGGACTTGTCCGAATCGCCCCGGCTTTCCGACGTACGAAGATTTCAACACTCAGTTCGTGATCGGATACCAATACTTTTGCGGCATCCCGAAATGGACGAACCCGCTCGGCATCTTCCCATCACGCAGCCCGATCAAGCTGAGCACTTCAAAACCCAGTTGGTGCGTCGCGGCTGACATGGTCATGAAAGTTGACAACTCCTGGGGTGGTGGTCGTGACTCTGCCTATGCGAATCTCCCGCCGCATCGCAGATCAAAAAATTTGCCTGACGGCGGCAACCAAGTTTACGCAGACGGCTCTGTATCTTGGGCCAAGTTTGAAAAGATGTACTATTTTCATAGTTGGAACACCGGAGGAAACCGGATTGCATACTGGTATCAAGATTCGTCCGACGTAGATCCTGACATGCTTCGGAATCTGAATCAGCTAGCAGCCAAGTTCTGATCAGGCTGCTCAGTCTGACACACGTTAACAATGACATTGCCCAACTTTATCCACCTTTGGTTTGGTTGCTTTTTAATCTTTGCGTGTCTGATTGAATCTGTTTCCGGCAAGCAGCCCAACATCGTCCTCGTCATGCCCGACGGTGGCGGCATCGGACAGACTTTTCCCGGATCTTGTGGCGATGCGCCGAACAATACCAACATCGACCCAGCGCTCTGGCACAATGGAAAGTTCAAAAAGACCAAAGGCTATTGCACCGACCTGTTCTTCAATCAAGCCAACCAGTGGATGAACACCCGCCGCACTGCGGGCAAACCGTTCTTCACCTACATCCCCCTCAACGCCGCGCACGGCCCACATGTCGTGCCTGAAGAATATTATCGCGACTACGTCGGCAAACCCGGCGTGAACTTGGAGACGGCAAAATTCTTCGGCATGTTGAACCGCGCAGCGTCCAGAAAGCAATTTCCTATCAGTAACGAAAACGCCTTCCCTCCGGCGTCGTGTTCCGCCAAGCTCGCGGCCGAAATCCTATGAAGCCAACCTCCCGCCGTGCGTTCATCAAACAAGCCGGGGCCGCCGCCGCCGTCGTGGCCGCCGTCACTCCCGGCGTCGCGCCGTTGCTCGCGGCGGACCCGCTGCCCGCCGAGTCCGCCGGGATTCCGCCGCATCGCCCGCTGGAACTGCCCGGCCTGCATGCGTATCCCGATGCCCACAGCGTTCCGGCGGGCGGCACGATTCGCTTTCACGTCAGCAGCGCCGAGCCGTATCAACTCTCCGTCTATCGCCTCGGCCCGAACGTGGACGACCCGGCGAGCGATGAATTGTTGCAGGCCTTCCCGCCGTCCGCCCCGACCCCGCAACCGATTCATCCCGGCTCCTACGTCCACGTTGAAAACCGTCTCCGCCGCCCGCTCGCCGCGCTCACCTTGGAATGTTGGGTGCGCCCGTGGCGGTTTCTCCACCTGCAAGGCCTGCTCAGCCAGGAGGACAAGACGGATGCGCGCGGGTTCGCGCTCGGCCTGGGGCCTGATGGTTACGTCGGCTTCTTCCTCGGCGACGGCGTTTCGCCGGACGACGCGGCGATTCATCGCACCGAGCCGGGTGTGCTGGAGAAACGCCAGTGGCAGCACGTTGTCGCACGGTGGGACGGCGTGGCGAAGGAAATCTGGGTCAACGGAAAACTCGTCGGTCGCTGGCCGTTCGCGGGCCAATGCGTTCCCGGCCCGCACCCGCTCCGGCTCGGCGCGATGGCAGAAGCGGGCGTGGCGAACCACTTCCTCGACGGCGACCTGGCCGGGCCGGCGATTTACGAGCGGGCGCTCGCGCCGGAGGAAATCGCGCGGCGGTTCGCGGCCAAAGGCGCTGCGCCCGCGCGCGGCCCGGCCGTGCTGGCCAGTTGGCCGTTGCGCGAGGAACGCGGGGAGCGCGTCGCCGACGCCAGCGGTCACCGCCGGCATGGGCGCATTATCAATCACGCCACCTGGATGATCGGCGGGCCGGCGTTCGACGGCGCGAAGGTGCCGCGATTCAGCACCTACGATCCGGCCAAGGACGCCACGCGCGGTCACGGCCTGCGCCTCGCCGCCGACGATCTGTATGATTGCCGCTGGCGCGCCACACACGAATGGCGCGTGCCGCCGACCGCGAAGTCCGGCCTCTACGCCGCGCGGATTCGTTACACGCTCGACGAAAAAGCGCTCGACTACCCAGTGACCTTCATCGTGCGCAAAGCCCGCTTCCGGGCGAAAGCGCCGCTGCTTGTGCTGTGTTCCTCGAGCACCTGGCTGGCCTACAACTCCGCGCCCTTCGCGCACACCGTCCCGCCGGGCACGAATTTCGGCACGAACGGCCACCGCAACTCGCATCCCGAAGCGCCGGCCTACTCGTGTTATCGCAATCACCACGGCGGCCAGCCGGCGTATCAATTCGGCCTGCGGATGCCCTGGCCCTCGGCGGGGCCGCAACTCCTCTACGGTTCGCGGAAGACCGGCTACAGCCACCTGGTGCGCGCCGAACGTTTCCTGCCTGTCTGGCTCGAGCAGGCCGGCTACGCCTACGACATGATCTCCGACCTGGACCTGCATCGCGACCCGGACTTGCCGCGCGGTTACAGCGCGCTGGTGATCAACGGCCACAGCGAATACTGGTCGCAGGAAGCGTATGAAGGCGTGGATCGTTACCTTCGTCGGGGTGGCGCGGCGGTGGTGCTTTCCGGCAACACGATGTTCTGGCGCACGACTTTCAACGCGGACGGCTCGGTAATGGAATGCCGCAAGTATGATGAGCGCATCGGGGGCCGCGGCGGCGCGCCGCTCGGTGAGTTGTTTCACAGCCACGATGGCCGGCGCGGCAGCCTCATGCGCGAGTGCGGTTATCCGGCATGGAAGCTAGTGGGGTTGGAATGTTGCGGGTGGGGCGGCGTCGAGGCGAAGGAGGCGGGCGTGTATCACGCGGCGGCCCCGGAACATTTCCTCTTCAACCATCCGGAGTCGGTGGGGCTGGCCGCGGGCGACACCTTTGGCCATTCGCCGGACGGAACTTCGCACAAAGCGGTCGGCCACGAGTACGACGTGCGCCTGAGCACGCTGATCAAGATGACGGAGACAATCCCCGCCGGCGGCGTCTTGCCCGCAGAACCCGCCGGCCTCACGACGCTCGCGCTCGGCAAACGGCCCAATCAGGACGCGCTGGATTTTTTCACCAACCCCGCCAAGTCACCCGACGGCGTCCTGGCCGAGATGATTTACTGGGAACGACCCCAAGGCGGGCGGGTCTTCCACGCCGGCGCCATCGGCGCGGGTTGGGCGCTTTCCGTGGACCCGAAACTCCAGGCCCTGATGCGCAATGTCCTGCACGCCTTCCGCGTGCGGCGCGGGTGAGGGGAGGAAGGGGAAGGATGGATGAGTGGATTGGGTATTTGGGTACTTGGGCATTTCGCTTGGCTTTAGCTTTTCCATTCGCAGAAGGGCCGCGTGTTAAAATTGGCGGTCATCCTTGCGTGCGCGCTGGTCGGGTTGACTGGTTGCGACACGAAGCCGCGACGTTCGGCGAAACGGGGGCCAACCGCCGCCCGACTGGGGGCTGATCGCCACCAACCCGCCGCCGCGCCAAGTGATCTTCACCAACGCGCCACCGCCGTCGCCGCCCAAACCGATCACTGCGACGACCCTCCCGCCGAAGACCAATCCGCCGCCGCCCAGCCCGCCCGAGGCCATGTGGGTTTCCGTCGAGCGCTGAGCCCGGGAACAAGGCCGCGAGGGTTGGCGGCGCGGCGCGTCCCTTTCGCCTCCGGGTTTCGAACTGCCGACCCGCCACGGCACGCTCGCGCTGCGGCCCGGCAGCCTGACAGCGGGATGGAACGGCGTGGAGTTCCGGCTAGTCA
>CAMCWI010000219.1 GCA_945882065.1 Akkermansia muciniphila | reverse complement strand
TTGATCCATCATATCCGCTATCAAATGAAACCGCGCCAATACGCGCGGGCGTCTGGCCATCCGTTGCTCCAAGGGAACTTTCTTACCCGTGTTTTGTTTGTGTTCATCGTTCATGAACCACTTCAAATATACAAAACCCCTCCAAGGATCCAGGCCTATTTCTTAGGAACCTAAAAAACTTTCCATCCGCCTTTTCTTGAGCGGCAGTTTCAGTCACACCCTGATCATCCTTATCGATGGTTTCGATACGCAATTCGCAGACCCTATTACCGACATGTTCCCTGATCCACTGGGCCACTAATGTCATGCATTCTGCGTGTGTAGGACAAATCTCCTTGGCCACCTTGTCGAGCACATCAATGCTCACTTCGCCAGTCTTTTCCAGCTTGTAGATGCAGGACATGCTGAGGCCTGTCTGCTGGGCCAACCAAGCAGTCGAAATCTTCTGTCGCTTCCGGATCTTTTTGACCATCCGCCCCAGACTGGAATGGGAACGGGTAACGACAGGACTAACAGGTTGAAGTGGCGCAGGCGCAACAGCCGATGCAGCCACCGGCAGCGTCACCCTTTTAGAACGACACATCTTACAATGACAAGAATCATTGTGGTAAACGCGTGTAGGCATGAAGCCGGGATTGTCGCGGAGAAACTTTTTGGCGACAGAAAGAAAGATGTAGCGGCCCTTGATGCCGAGAGAGCGCTTGATGGCGCGAACGGTCAAGATAGACAAGCCAAGAGCTTCGGCCGCACCGGCAGTGGGAAGTGGATTATCAAAGTTTAAGTTTTTCATGGATGGTTGGATTTGGTGTTCTCCACCAAAAAGACGATGGCGCTAACTATGACTATTGTCATATGTGTTGTCAACCATATTTCACTTAAAATGCGAATGTGGCCAAAGATTATATTTATGAACGGCTGGTAAGGTCCGTGGTGAAATGCCTGAAGGACGAGCGCGAACGCGCGGGTTTATCCATGAATGCGTTATCAAAGAAGGCGGGCATTTCACAATCAATGCTCAGCCTGGTGGAACGCGACAAGCGCAGCCCGACCCTGGATACATTATTGCGAATTTCAATGGCGTTGGAATTCGATCTAGGTAAAGCGATTTCCAGGGCTTTAAAAGACGCGAAATAGTTTATTGCGGAACTATCCATTTATTATTCTTTGTATCCCTCCGCCAGGCCGGCAGTGCCACAAGCTCGCGCCCCCGGAAACTGCCACCCGCCAAAGCTCATGGGTTTCGCAGCGTGGTCGGACACTACATCGCAGGCACGGCTGGCGCATCCGCCCGATTTCGGACTGCGGTGGCATGAAACCGCTTTCCCACCAGCGCGACACGTCGCGCCTCCCTCGCATCGCGTGAGTCGCAGACTTTTACGCGAACTCCATCCTCAATCCTCTATCTTCTAACTCCTATCTTCGCCGTTGAATGTTGACTGTTCAATGTCCACCAACTTCGCCCCGCCAAGAAAAATCCCGTCAGTCGCAGATCCCCATCCTCATGTGCCGCCACAATTCACGCAACGCCAGCAACCCACTCACATCCGCCACCGTAAACATGACCTGCGGCACCACCACCACAACGCCGCCTCATCCTTCTCACTCAAATGGCTACAAGTTAATGACATGCTGGCAGGTGCTGATCATCCGCACTTCGATCTGCGGGCATCTCTGGGTGCACCGTGATTTAGCATCCCTCTTGAGGATCGGAGCAGCCTGTGGAGATGCAGGGCGAGGGGCAGGGGCGCAGGGCAGGCAGGGCAGGGGCGCAGGCGGCCAGCGGCGTTACCATTGCCTTTTGAGGTAACAGGCACCTTGCCCCAGCGCGACTTGGCGCGCTGCTCGCCCTTGGTTGTTCGGCGTTCAATGTTGAATGTTGAATGTTGAATGTTCCCCCATTTCGGACTGCGTCGGCACGACGACGCTTTGCCCCCCCCCCAGACCCCAGACCCCAGACCCTATCTCCGACTTTAGGTTTTAGACTTTAGCCCTTAGACTTGCTTGCCATATCCAATCTCCTATCTCAACTTCCCTTCCTCTTCCACGCCACCAAAGCCATTCCCAGCGCCATCAACCCACCCACACTCGGCTCAGGGACGATGGCGACACGAAAACCGAAAACGTCGAACTCAGCCGCCGGGACGAGGCTGAACCGATCTGACGCGCGCAGGAAGTACTCGTCGTTGAGCCACGCCCCACCGCGAATTCCGCGCCCATCCCGGATTATGGCGTCATTCCATTCCCACACATTCCCGCCTTGATCAAACGTCCCATAAAAACTGTCCGCCAAACTAAACGCGCCAACATCCGTCAGCGCACTGCCCGTTGGAGGTGTTGTTGAGTTGTTCACCGCAAACCCGCCGTTGAAAAGATTAGCAATTGAATCGTCCCGCAAAAAGTTCCCGCTGTTCGGATCACTCAAACTTCCGTTCCGGCTGTTCGGGATCGCATTGTACGCCGTCGGATACAGCCAATAGTTGTCCAGATCCCCGCCCAGACTCACCGGCTGATGATACGCCGCCTTATACCACTCGTCCTAGCTCGGCAATCCATACACCCAACCAGCATTCCGGGTGATCAATCCCGTGTTCCCCGTCAGCGTGTAAGCCCCCGTCTCCGTCGTCCCAGCTGCCTGCGCTCCCACTGGCTGCCCATTGTGCAACCAGTTCACAAATCGCGCCGAGTCATACCAACTCACATACGTCACCGGTCTCGCCCCACTCCCAATCACTGAATAAGAGTAGCTGCCAGAAACTCCGCTGCGCGAGATGCCCATGATGTTCGGGTTTGAACCCATGCTCGTGTTGTAAAGCCCGTAGGTGTCCGTCGCGCCCACCGCGTTCAGAAACGCGCTGTATTGATTGAGCGTCACCTCGTATTTGCCAATCGAGTAGTTGTAGCCAACGCCGCCGTAGCCCGTGCTGTCATTCGCGTTCCCGGCGTTCCCCACCGGCACGCTGTCAATCGTGATGAGCGCAGATGCGGTTTGCACCAGCATCCCGCCAGCAGTGAGCGTGACAAAAAGGAGTTTGGGTAAAGATGAGGTGTTCATGAATAAAGAGGGTACGGCTCTGCGGGTTTTGTTACATCGGGCTCTGATTTAGTAATCTGGGTCGAAGCACCATTTCACCACAGCTTCCGCTTTCTGTATAGCGGCATTTCCACCCAAACGCTTTCAAAAAAGCCGCCTTGTAGGGCGACTCCACCTCAGCCCGCCTTAAGAGAGCGGCCGTTTGTCTGACGCCTTTCACCCCGCGACAAATCAAAGTCGCTTAAATCGAAGCTTAGAACGTTGGTGGAGGCAACCTGACCCCAAGCGCAGAGCAGATCAGCAACGCCAAGCCATGCAACCCTCTCACTCTTTTCGCGCCCATTTCAGGTTTCAGTTCTCAAGTTTCAGGTTTTTCCAACCTATCATCCACCCCATACCGATGCGCCAGAAAGGAAATTACGTTGCGACATCGTAACCATTTTGCTTTCTTGCAGGGTAATAATGACTCGCTGGGTAAAAAAGAATGCTATGGCATGGTTCGTAGTTGCGAGCCTGCTGGCCGCTGGTGATCAACTCTACGCTCAAGGCACTGTCTTCACGTACCAAGGCCGGCTCAACGCTGGCGCTTCACCCGCCAACGGCGGCTTCGACCTGACCTTTGCGCTCTTCAGCGTGAGCAGCGGGCCAGGCCAGGTCGGCGGCAGCCTCACCAACGCCGCCACCGCCGTGAGCAACGGGCGGTTCACGGTCATGCTGGATTTTGGGAATCAGTTCCCCGGCGCAGATCGCTGGCTGGAAATCGGCGTGCGGACGAACGGCGGCGGCGACTTCACCCCGCTCAGTCCACGGCAAAAACTTACGGCGACTCCGTATGCTGTCACCGCTGCGAGTCTGTCAGGCCCGCTGGCGTCGGCGCAATTGACCGGAACGTACTCCGGCGCGGTCACATTCAACAACGCGGGGAATAATTTCGCCGGCAACGGGGCGGGATTAACCAATCTCAACGCCAGCACACTGGCCTTGGGCACCGTGCCGGATGGCCGCCTCAGTGAGAATATCGCGTTCCGCAATGCCGCCAACACCTTCACCAGCAACCAAGTCATTCAAGGCAGCCTCGGGATCCGGGCTACTCCGCTCGCCGACCTCCATATTCGCGGCCAGGGCACCAATGGGATGGTGCTGGTCACTCCGAACACGAGTGACAGCCGCTCGCAGATCATGTTGTCGGAAAACACCGGAGGGACCTTGGGTATGATTCTGCGCTACGACGGCGATGTAAGCAGCAATCCGCTGCACGTTGTCGGTCGCTACTCAAGCGGCAGCGAGACCGAACTGGTCACGATCGAACGCAACGGCGGCAACGTCGGTATAGGGACCAACAATCCCGCCTACAAACTGCATGTGGCGGGGTCGCTCCACGTTACCGCCGGCGGCACCGCGCTTACCATCAATCCGGATGGTTCCATTGTGATTCAGTCGGCCAAAACTGTGTCCATAACTTCCGCTGGAGACATTGATCTGCTGAGTGAGCAGAACCTGTCCATCACCAGCAGTAACCTGAACATCTCGGTCCAGCGGGATCTGGCGATCAAGGTCGGCGAGCGGATTGGCATCACTAACAATAGTCAGGCCACCTGGAAAAATTACGCCAACATCAGGTTGGAATCAGATGCCTTCAACCTGACCACGAGCGACGACACGGTGATCAATGCCGCCAACATCAATTTGAACGCTAGCAGCAATATCAACGCGAAAGCTGTCGGCGACGTCCTAATCAAGGGAGCCAAAATCTTGCAGAACTGACCGCCAGCAGCACGGAACGGTGTCAGTCCGGAGTATTGACACTAACCGGGATAATTTTTCTCGCCCCAGCCCATCTCTTATCTTCCATCTCCTAACTTCGCCTCGTTCTTCGATGTTGAATGTTGAATGTTCCCCCCATTTCGGACTGCGTCGGCACGACGACGCTTTGCCCCCCCAGACCCCAGACCCTATCTCCGACTTTAGGTTTTAGACTTTAGCTCTTAGACTTGCTTGCCATCTCCAATCTCCTATCTCAACTTCCCTTCCTCTTCCACGCCACTAAAGCCATTCCCAGCGCAATCAGACCGGCCACGCTCGGCTCAGGGACGATGGCGACACGAAAACCCACACCGTTGTACTCAACCGCCGGGTCGAAGCTGGCCCGACCCGACGCGAGCAGGGCGCCCCCGAAGCCGTTCCACGCCCCACCGCGCAACCCGCGCGCAGACCCGATTACTGCATCATTCCACTCCCACACATTCCCGCCCTGATCAAACGTCCCGTAAAAACTGTCAGCTAAACTAAACGCCCCAGCGTCCGTCAGATAACCACCTACGCCGCCCGTCGCATACCCGTCGTTGACCCCATTGGCGACGCCGTCATCAAAAAGGTAATTAGCGCTGTTCGGATCACTATTGCTCCCGTTCCAACTGTTCGGCTGCACGTTGCTCCGCGTTGGATACAACCAATAGTTGTCACTGTCCCCTCCCAAACTCACAGGCTGATGATAGGCCGCCTTATACCACTCGTCCTCACTCGGTAGGCTGTAGAGCCAGCCCGAATTCCGGGTGATGAGTCCAGAGTTTCCGGTCAATGTGTATGCCCCAGTCTCTGTCGTTCCCGCTGCCTGCAATCCTACTGGCTGCCCATTATGCAACCAGTTCGCAAACCGCGCTGAATCATACCATTTCACCCACGTCACCGGGCGCAACCCGCTCCCAATCACCGAATATCTGTAACTCCCAGACACCCCGCTGCGAGAGATGCCACGGCTGAGAGGGTCAGCTCCCATGTTAAAGTTGTAAAGCCCGTACGTGTCCGTCGCGCCAACGGCGTTCAGGAACGCGGTGTATTGATTGAGCGTCACTTCCGTCTTGCCAATGCCGTAGTCGTAACCCACCGCGCCATAGCCAGTGGTCGGATCGGCAGCGTTCCCGGCATTGCCCACCGGCACAGTCTCTATCGTGATGAGCGCAGACGCCGTCTGCAACAGCAGCCCGCCAGCAGTGAGCGTGACAAAAAGGAGTTTGGGTAAAGATGAGGTGTTCATAATAAAGACTGTACGGCTTTCGGCGCAGCGTGGCTTATTCTCTCCAAGGCGCTTAGTGGTGACTAAAGAAGAATGCTTTAGGTCCGCGCCTCTTTATTTCCATGTGGTGATAGTTCGAAATTGGAACACAAACTTATGAAAACATTAAAACTGCTGTCGGTAATCGTCGCATTGGGAATTTGCACTTTTACGGCTCACGGAGCCGTTTCTTTCAATGTCTCTGGCACGTCCAGCCCTTGGTTGGCCGGAATGCCAAATGGATCTACTGGCGGTGGCGGCGACGCTGCACCAGCCGAATCGCCGTTGAATGCCACCGGTATTCAGGTTAGTGCAGGTGCGGTATTCACGTTCTCTGCAAATGGCGGAGCGTTCAATTACCCTTGTTGCGGTTCGGTAGGCCCAGAGGGAGATATGAACAACATTTACAAAGTA
>CAMCWI010000218.1 GCA_945882065.1 Akkermansia muciniphila | reverse complement strand
GCCACCACGGCAAACCCCGCTCCCGCCTCACCCGCCCGGGCCGCCTCCACCGCCGCATTCAGCGCGAGGATGTTCGTCTGGAAGGCGATCTCATCGATGTTTTTCACGATCTTAGCCACTTGTGCGCTCGTCGAATCAATCGCCGCCATGGCGGCTACCATCTCAACCATGGTACGAGAGCCGTTTTCCGCGACCGTGCGGGCCTCAGCCGTCAGGGATTTGGCTTTTTGAGCATTTTCGGCGGTCGCCTGAATCATGCTGGACATCTCTTCCAGCGAGGTGCTGGTTTCCTCTACTGAGGAAGCCTGCTCACTCGCACCCGAAGATAATGTTTGGATGGCGTTCGCTACTTGCTGGGAGGTTGAGGCGGTATTCAATGAGCCCTGGTCAAGGTTCGCGGTTATGTTTTCCAGGGACTTTTTGATGGAGCGCACCACCACAAACGCCACGAGCGCAGTCATAAAAATGGTGATGGTAAGAATAAAAGCAATCAGCCGAACACTCGTGCGGGCATTCGCCTTGCCGGCATTGCCGAATTCCATGCCCAATTTATTATTATAATCAATGGCATCTTCGAGGGCTTTCTCAGCCACATCAAACCTGGGAAGAAGATCCGCCATATAAAAATTGTTAACGTCCTCAGCGGATTTTCCTAGCCTGACGAATTCCATCAACTGGTGGCGGGTCGTCACAAATGCGACATGAGTGCGCTTGATTTCTTCGAAGGACTGGCGCTCATGTTCATCCGCCAGCAGTGTCGCATATTTTGAAAGACTTTCGTCCACCCTGGCCCGGAGGGCTTCCATCTGCTTGCCGATTCCCTCACGGGTTTCCGCGTTGGTTGTCGCGAGGTAGCTGGACATTTTAATCATGACGTCCCGCCTCAAAGAATTGCACTGACCCAGAACCAATACGCTGGGCAGGGAATTATCCGCCAGACCTTCGATGTCACTCCGAAGATCATCCACCTGCCAAATACAAAAGCCCCCCAAGGCAAGGAGGATCAAGAGCAAAACGATGAAGCTGGAAACAATCCGCTGCGAGATGGTCCAGTTATTGAGGTTCATAAGTGAATTTGGCTTAAACGGATGGATAGTAGAGCTCCGACCCGAGGGTGAATCGAGCATGTGCCCCAGAGTGTATTTCGGTATAAGAATGCAACTTAAGCGCAGTCATGTATTCGTTTGTGGCATTAAACACTTTTACCAGCACTAGAAGTTCCGAAATTCATGGTCTTCGCCCGTTCCAAGAGCAGTATGCTCCTTCGGCATGGGAATGCTGATCTGGGGGTCTGCCTTGGTGAGGCGAGGGGCATTGTGAGGTGCTGGTTTGCGCCTATCCAACACCACCACCGCGGAGCGGTTTCTGGCGATTGGCTTTGGCGGGTGGACTGCAGCCTCACCCGCACCATCGCCGCCGACCAGCTCGCGCAGTTTGCCCACCAGTTCGTTGAGAGTTTCGGACTGAGCGGCAAGTTCCTCTGCCGCGCTGGCGCTTTCCTCGGCGCTCGAGGCGTTGCTCTGGGTCACCTGCTCCATCTGGGCAATGGCCGCGTTGATTTGCTCGATCCCCTGGGACTGCTCCCTGGCAGCCGTCGCAATGTCTGCCACCAGCGAGTCCGTGGTAGAGATCTTATCGACTATATGCCTGAGAGATTCTCCAACCTTGGCAGAACTGGCCGACCCGTTGCGGCAGCTGGCCGAGCCATTGCGACTGCTCGCAATTGCCGCCTCGATCTTGTTGGCCGTCTCCTTGGCCGCTGCTGCGCTGCGCTGCGCCAATGAGCGCACCTCATCTGCTACCACCGCAAAACCTGCGCCCGCTTCCCCCGCGCGCGCCGCCTCCACGGCGGCATTGAGGGCAAGAATGTTGGTCTGGAAAGCAATTTCGTCAATACCCTTGACGATCTTGGCCACCTCGCCGCTGGAGGACTCGATCGCCGCCATGGCCTGGTTCATCTCTATCATTGTGCGGTCCATCTCCCGCATGGTGACGGAGCCCGTCTCTGTGACCGAGCGGGTCTCCGAGGCGACCGCCTTGGCCTTTTGCGCATTCTCAGACGTCGAGCGAATCATGCTGGTCATTTCTTCCAGCGAGGCGCTGGTTTCCTCCACCGAGGACGCCTGTTGGCTGGAGGCGGAGGAGAGGTTCTGACTCGAGGCCGAAATCTGGGCAGCGGCCACCGAGACCTGGCTGCAACCTTGGGCCAGCTGGTCGGCGGCAGTTGTCAATATACCGACAAGTCCCTTCATCGTCTTCCAGCTGTAGAACCAGACGGAGGCCATGCCTGCTATTAGTATGAGCAGCAAAAGACCGATTATTATTTTCGTCTGTTTCGCTGCAGATGCCTCCAGGAGTTTGCTGTTTTCCTTGGCCAAGACAACCATTTGATCAATCGCTTTGCGCTGTTTTAAATATAACGTTTGCATCTTTCCATAGGCCAACGCGTTGGCCGTAGCCTTGTCCTTATTTTGTATGGCCGGGAGGAACTCCTTTTCAACCGTATCAAAAAAATCTAGGGCTGGCTTCTGTGCTTCATCGGTCAGTATCTGTCCAATCTCCGACCCGGCCAGCGGTTGTCTCCAAAATTCCAGCCGTTGTTGAAAATCTTTCCTTAGAGATGGTATTCTTTGGATTTGCTCCTTTAAGGCGTCCGCGTCACTTTCGCCGAGCATTTGCAGAGCGACTTCATAAGATTCAATCAGATAAAGCGGAGGAGGGAGAATGTCAGCGAGCAAGTCTTTTTGATGGGTAATTTTTTCGTAAAGTGGGCCGTTGACCTTGAGCTGGAAAATGGCGAGCAAGGAGAGCGTACTGGTGATGAGTGTCAACACCAGAAACACTACGATTACGCGTTGAAATCTTGTTGCGACCGTAAGTTTTTTTTGTTCTGTTGGCATATTTTAATTAGTTCCTTTTTCAGGCATTAGATTTTGGGGAATGGTGATTGGGCCGTCTTCCAGGAATATTTTTTCAATGTTAAGCAAAGTCTTGACGCCTCCGCGCAGAGTGGCCAAGCCCAGGATGAATTGAGTGTCGGGAGACCCGCCGAAATTCGGCGTTGCCTCGATGTCTGCCTCGTTCAATTGTACCACCTCTTCGACCGCGTCCACGATTGCCCCCATGAGCGTGCGCCCGCCCGAGGGGATGGGAATCTGAACCACAATGATGCAGGTGCGCTCGCTGTAGGCTACCGCCGCGAGCTGGAATTTAGCCCGCAGGTCTAGCACGGCGATCACTGTGCCGCGCAGGTTGATGACGCCCTTGATGTGCTCCGGCATCCGGGGCACGGGTGTGATTGGGCAGAGCCGGATGATCTCGCGCACGTTGAGGACGGGAAGACCGTAGGACTCCGCACCGAGACTGAAGGTCAGGTAACGGCCGGCCTTGGCCAGGGACGGGTTCGAGGTCGGAGAGGTCGATGTCATAAATTAGCCTTGGTGTTTGGCGTTGCAGTCGGTTTTTGATGGCTGGGCATTTTGACCAGCGTGTCCACGTCCAGAATGAGCCCCACCCAGCCATCACCCAGCACGGCGGATCCAGCGAGGAGGTTTTGATTTTGAAATGTCTGACCCAAACTTTTGATGACGACTTCCTGCTTGCCGATCAATTCATCGACCAGCAATCCTCGAGCGGCGTCACCCGATTCCACCACCACGATGATGCCGTCCTCGGGGTTCACGGCTTTGGATGGTCGCCCGAGGTGGTGGCCCAGTCGGAGCAGCGGCGTCTGGCGGCCGCGTACGCTGACCACTTCGCCGCGCCCTTGAATCATAGTTACCATCCCAGGCCGGGGGCGGAAGGATTCACGAATCGAAAGGGTCGGAATGATATACCGGTCGGAACCGATGCCAACCAGCATTCCGTCAATGATGGCGAGTGTAAGCGGCAGGAGGATTGTGAAAGTAGTGCCCTGGCCAAGCACGGACTGGATTTCGATCTTGCCCCGCAGGTTCTCAATGTTCCGCCGCACGACATCCATTCCCACCCCACGCCCGGATAGATCGCTGACCTTCTCCGCCGTGGAAAACCCCGGCAGGAAAATCAGGGAAAAAATTTCCGACTCGCTCAGTTCGGCCTCGGCTTTCACGAGCCCACGCTCGAGGCCCTTGGTGTGGATCCGGTCGCGGTTGAGTCCCCTGCCGTCATCCGAGATGCGGATGACGATGCCTCCGCGCTGGTGGGAGGCGCTGAGGCGGATGGTGCCTTGCGGAGACTTGCCTTGGGCTGTTCGCTCGGCGGGCGATTCAATGCCGTGATCCACCGAGTTGCGAATCATGTGGATAAGGGGGTCGCCCAGTTTTTCAACGATGTTGCGATCCAGCTCCGTCTCCTCGCCTTCGAATACAAGGTGCACCTGCTTTTGTTGCTGGGCGGAGAGATCGCGTACCAGCCGGGTCATCTTATGAAACGCACCGCGGATGGGCACCATGCGCAAGGACATGGCGTTGCGCTGCAAATCGGTGGTGATGCGGCTGAGCTGGCGCAGGTGGCGCGCCAGCTGGAGGCTGTTGATGTTCTGCACGTCGGGATTCTGCACCACCATGGATTGCGCAATCACCAATTCCCCCACCAGGTCCACGAGACTGTCTAGCTTCGCCGTGTCGAGTTTGACAAAACCAGCTACCGGATTCCCGACGGTCCTCTCACGAGGTGGTTCGTTTTCAGGCGTCGGCGACTTTGCCGATGGGGTCAGTTTCGATGGTTTTTCCGGTTCGGTGCGGCCGGTTGGTTGCGTTACGGGCGCTACCATGACGGTCGCCGGGGGCTGCGCTGGAGGGGGCTGAACGTTCGCGGGTTGGCTTGGAACTGTAGCGGGGGCAGGCGGGGGCAAAGGAGTCACGGAGGAAGTTGGTTCACCGCGCAGGGCGGCTTTCGCGCTTCGGATGATCTGTCGCGTGGGCACGACGATGGCCGCGCCCGGGTTGACGCCTTGGAGTTGGTCGCTAATGGCATTCGTGATTTGTGTCAGCGCGTCGGCGCCGGCAAGGATCAGGCTGATTATCTCGGAAGTGATGCGTAATTCCGAGCTCCGCACGGAATCTAGTAGGGACTCCAACTCGTGCGCCAGATCACGCATCGCATCAAGGTGTAGAATACCGGCGCCGCCCTTGAAAGTGTGGAAGGCCCGGAAGATGGAATTAATGGTGGTGGCATCGGCCGGATTGGTTTCCAGCACCAGGACACCCTGTTCGATATTCTGGAGTAGTTCCACCGACTCGCTGTGAAATTCCCGGAGCATTTCCAGGTCATCGGCTAGGTTAAGGCGGATGGCGGGTTCGTCTGCGGCCGGGGCAGCTTTAGCTGTAGGAACTGTGGCAGGTGACGTTTTAGTCGGGACTGATAAATTATGATTCCACGCCGCCGGCCAAGGTGGGATGCCCTCGCCTCCCGGCCCTGCGTCCAGAACACAGCTCATGTAGGCATGCCATTCATTGAAATGGCAGATGTTTTCCACGGTAAACTTGCCTTCACCATCCAAAACCTGATCCAGCCAGCCGCGCGCGGCTTTTAATCCTGCCGCCCAGCCAGAGGGAACATTTCCCGCCGCCAGTTCTTCCAAGTCCATGACAAACCGGTTGATAGGCAGGAGTCCGGCATCCTGTTCCGGCAACACAAAAGCCAACTCCTCACCAATTTTGGCGAGCAGTTCGGCTGCCTTCAGTGAATTGCCTAGTGCGGATTTTTTTTCCATTGTAAACGGCGGTTGAAAAGCGCGGCCGGTGGCACTTGAAAAGTGAGACACCCTCCGGGCTAAGCAAAAACTGGTTAATTCCGGTACAAGCAAAAAGTAAGGTACAGAGTGCGTAACCAACTGGTTTGATTGACACATTTGATATAGCAATATCTGCGCCACGACGGAAATTTTCTAAAACACCCCGTTTTCTATTACAATTGAGAAGATTGGGGAGTGAGCCGGCAAGGGACAGGCCATTTCAGGCTGTAAATTATACGATTCCGAACTGTAACAAGCACCATGCTGGAACGATTTGCTACCAGTAGAATTCTATCGAATCAGTTTCCCCTAAAACATGGCGCACAATGTTCTAATATTGGGACTAGGTTGGAGCGTCTAAGGAGGCAATAATAACTTGTTTATCTGCTCTAGAACCTTCAACAATTTCTTCAATAACCGAGTAGAAATCGGGCGCGCGACAGGTTAAGTCGGATAGTGAACGGATAGTGTTGAAAACCTCTTAAACCCCTTTTAAAACGCTACCGGACTTTTTCCACACGGAAGAACATGTGAGGCGCGGTGTTGGTGAATCCGGTGAACGAACCGGTGGAAGTAAGCGGGACGATGGGATTCACCGCTCGCACCCAGTTGGTGAGGTTGGTGGAGGCGTGCAATTCATAAAGCTCGTAGGATTTGGCTTGAAACTGGATGTTGGTTTTGTTGACGAGCGTGATGCGTTGGGCGGATGCGGAATCCGTTGGCGTCATGCCGGTGCGATATTCGTTGATGTTGGAGAGCTTGTCGCCATCCGCGTCCTGCGCTGCGCCGTGGTTCAGGCCGACGG
>CAMCWI010000217.1 GCA_945882065.1 Akkermansia muciniphila | reverse complement strand
GCTCCGCATCCGGTCTGGCGCGAGATCGTGATCCCGCGCCAACGTCCCGGGTCTTCTGGCATTCCGTCTCCGCCCGGAAGCGGAGTCTGCAACTGTGCATTGATGAATGCCTGACACCGATCAAAGTCCAAGGGCGCGTTCATGAGATTTTTTATTGGCAGCGGCTGAGGTCGTATGCTGGCAGGTTGTTGTCTCCTCCACCCGAAGGACGGAATTGACCCCGCCAAATTCGTTTTCGACCAACTCCTGACACTTTGGGTCGGGCTTCCAGTGACCATCCACGACAAACAGGTATTGGTAAGTCCCCGGCGGCAGCGACAGGTCGGCAGTCCACAAACCTGTCCCCGTGGACTCCATCGGCGTCGCACTCGGATGCCAGGTATTGAATGAACCTGCAATGCAGACCGAACCCGTGTGCGGATCCACATAACCACGCGGATCGGAATACTCGAAGTGAACAAGCCTGACATTGCTCTCTGCTTGAACCGGATTGTTTTTTCGCACTCGGTTTTTCATAACTTTCAACCCCAGTTAAACAAATCTCTTCGGACACAAACGCGCTCCCCTTCGTTTGGCAATGTCTGGCCATTCTTTGTTTGTCAGTTGTCACTGACGGAGTGGGAGAAATGCTTCGAACCTGCCTGGCTGTATTGCGCCTTGGAGGAAGAGCGGCGGACAGGGAGTCCGGTCACTTCAGTCTATTAGTGTTCGCTTTGACTTGTAGGCCATGTAGTAAAGCACCGGCACGGCCATGCGGCTGATGAGGAGTGACGCAACTTCGCCGGCCATGAGCGAGATGGCGAGACCTTGGAAGATTGGGTCGGCCAGAATTACGCTCGCTCCGACCACCACAGCCAGCGCGGTCAGCAGCATTGGGCGGAAACGAACGGCACCGGCGTCCACCACAGCTTCCGCCATCGGCATTCCTTCGCGCAATCGTTGCTCGATGAAGTCCACAAGGATGATGGAATTGCGCACCACGATGCCCGCGCCGGCCATGAAGCCGATCATCGAGGTGGCGGTGAAGAACGCGCCCATCGCCCCGTGCGCTGGCATGATGCCGACGAGCGAAAACGGAATCGCCATCATCACGATCATTGGCGTGAGGAACGACCGGAACCAACCGACCATCAGCACATAGATCAAAACTAGACACGCGGCGAACGCCGTGGCGAGATCGCGGAACACTTCGATGGTGATGTGCCATTCACCGTCCCACTTGATGGACGGTTCGTGGTCGGAGAACGGTTGAGAGGCGTTGTAAATCTTGATTTCTGTAGCAGCCGACGTTAGTCGGCTCTGACTCTCCGACGTAGAAGAGTGAGCGGACTCACGTCCGCTGCTACCAAGTTCAGAGAACTCCCGCGCATCCAACTTCGCAATCGCCTGGTTCATCTTCTGAATCGCATACACCGGACTCTCGATCACGCCCGCCACGTCGCCGATGACGTAGGTCACAGGCATGAGGTTCTTGTGATAGATGCTCTTGTCGGCAATGGTCCGCTCAATGGTCACCAGTTCGCGCAACGGAATCAGCGGCGGCGCGCCGGTGGCGGAGCCGGGTTCGGGCAGCGCATTCGCATCGCCGGAGCGCACGCGCAGCGCGAGCAGTTCCTCCGGAGTCGTGCGTGACGAACGCGGCAGTTCGAGCACGATGTTCACGTCCTCTTTCTCGCGCGGGACGTGGAGCAAATCCACGGATTGCCCGCCCACGGCGATGGCCAGCGTCTGCGAAATCGTCTCGGCGCTGATGCCGTGCAGCGCAGCCTTCTCTTTATCAATCACGAAGCGCGTCTTGGGCTGGTCATCCTCGATATACCAATCCGTATCCACGACGCCGGGCGTGCTCTTAAAAATCTCAATCGTCTTGCGCGCGAGGGCGTGGCGGGCTTCCTCGGTCGGCCCGTAAATCTCGGCGACGAGTGTTTGCAACACCGGCGGCCCGGGTGGCACTTCCGCCACCGCGACTCGTGCGCCAAACTTCGCGGCAATCGCTGCCACCCGCGGTCGCACGCGCTTGGCGATGTCGTGACTCTGCGCCTTGCGTTCGCTTTTGGATACGAGGTTCACCTGAATGTCCGCTACGTTCGCTCCGCGGCGCATGAAGTAATGCCGCACCAGACCGTTGAAGTTGAATGGCGACGCCACGCCCGCGTAAATCTGATAATCCGTGACCTCTGGCTCGGTGCGAACGGCGGCGGCGATTTCACGCGCGGCCTGCGCGGTGCGTTCGAGGGCGCTGCCTTCGGGCATGTTGAGGATAATCTGGAACTCGCTCTTGTTGTCGAACGGCAACATCTTCACCTTCACCCAGCCGATGCCCACCAGCGCCATCGCTGCGAATAACAAGCCCACGATGCTCGCGAGAAAAATCCAGCGCCACTTCGCTTGGGCAATCATCGGCCCCATAAAACGGCGATAGAGCTTGGTAAAAAAATCTTCAGGATGCTCGGAATGCAGATGGACGTGTCCCGCTTCGGCGGCACTCGGCGCGCCTTCCATAAGCCGGGTATACTTTTTGCCCCAGCGCAGGATGCGGATGCTCGCCCACGGCGTAACAATGAACGCGATGAGCATGGACCAGAACATTGCCGCGCTAGAGCCGATCGGAATCGGGCGCATGTATGGCCCCATCAAACCGCCGACGAACGCCATGGGCAACACCGCGGCGATCACGGCAAACGTTGCGAGAATCGTGGGGTTGCCGACTTCACCCACGGCCTCGACCGCGATGGTGGACCAGTCGCGACCTTTGTTCTGCGGCAGATGAAAGTGGCGCACGATGTTTTCGACGACGACGATGGCATCGTCTACGAGAATCCCAATGGAAAAGATCAGTGCGAACAGCGTGATGCGATTTAGCGTGAAGCCGTAGAGGTAAAACACCAGCAGCGTGAGCGCGAGCGTCGCAGGGATCGCCACTCCCACGATGCCTGATTCGCGCCAGCCCAGCGTCAGCCAGATCAGCACCATCACGCCGATGACGGCAATGCCCATGTGCAGGAGGAGTTCGTTGGATTTCTCAGCGGCAGTTTCGCCGTAGTTGCGCGTGATCGAGACAGACACGTCGGCGGGAATATCCCGGCCTTTGAGCGATTCGACTTTGCGCAAGACTTCGTGCGCGACGGCAATGGCATTCGCGCCGGGTCGCTTGGCGATGGATAGAGTGATGGCAGGTTCTTCCCCTGATCCTCGCCCCATTCCGAACAACACATACTGGCTTGGCTCTTCCGCGCCGTCAGTGATCGCAGCGACTTCGCGCAGGTAAACTGGTTTGCCGCCAAACACGCCCACGACGACATTGCCCACATCCTCGGCGCTTTGCAGAAACGCACCGGTCTCGATGACGACTTCTTTGTTCTCACTCGTCAGGCCGCCGGCGGCGAATTGCTTGTTCGCCTGACGCAACATGGGAATCAAACCGGCGGGCGAAAGATTGCGTGAGGCGAGTTTGGCAGGATCAAGCAACACGCGAGCCTGGCGTTGCGCGCCACCGATGACGGTGGTTTCCGCCACGAGCGGAACTTGTTTCACCGCGTCGTCCACCTGCGCGACGAGCCGACGCAGCGTGAGATGATCATAGCGCGCGCTGTGGAAGGTGAGCGCGAGGATCGGCACATCGTCAATGGACTTGGCCTTGATGAGCGGCGAGGAAACGCCGTGCGGAATGCGATCAAAATTCTGCTGCAACTTCTGGTTCAGCTTAACAATGCTGCGTTCCATGTCTTCGCCGACCTTGAAGCGCACAATGACCAGGCTCTCGCCGGGCCGTGACGTGGAGTAGATGTATTCAACGCCCGGAATTTCCCAGAGCAGTTTTTCCATCGGACGCGTGGCGCGCTCCTCGACTTCCTTGGCGCTGAAACCGGGCATGGCCACCATCACGTCCACCATCGGGACTTTGATCTGCGGCTCTTCTTCGCGGGGCAGCATGACGATCGCAAACGCGCCGAGCAGAATGGACGCGATGACGAGGAGCGGCGTGAGCTTGGAATCAATGAAGGTGCGGGCGACGCGACCGGCGAGGCCGAGGTGGGAAGGCGGCGTATTCACGAAACATTCCCTCGTTTCTGTCTTCGGCGTTGTGAAAGGGAGCAGAGGTGAAAGGGGGAAAAGGAGCGGATTACGCGCTGTACAGTTTCCCCTTTTTTCCATTTCTTCCGTTCTCCTCTGCGAATCATTTGACCTCCACAGGTTGTCCGTCCACCAACCCAGCGACATTTTCCACGACGACTTGTTCACCCGCGCTGACGCCAGAAACCAACTCCACTTCGGTGCCGATGCGTTTGCCAGTCTTCACGAGACGAAGCTGCGCCTGCTTCTCGCGAACGATGAAGACCAGTTCCATCTGCCCGCGTTGCGTCACGGCAGCCACCGGAACGCGCAACGCCGCCGTTTCGCCCACGGGCATCGCCACGCGGCCAAACTGTCCGGCGCGCAAGCCGGGCGTGCCGGGCAAATCCAGCTTCACGAGAAACGTGCGGCTGGCGGAATCTGCGGCGGGCGCGATTTCACTAATGACCCCGGCGAGTTCTTTTTCCAACGCAGCAATGCGAACGGGAAGTTTATCGCCGAGCGTGAGTTTGCCGACGACGGCTTCAGGCACATCGGCTTCGAGCCGGAGCGCGGTGGAATCTTCCATGTCGAGCAATGGTTTGCCGGGTGTGGCGAGATCGCCGACATCGGCGTGCTTGCGCGTGATGACTCCAGCAAACGGCGCGGTGACTTTCGTGTAACTGAGCAACGTCTCGGCCTCAGTTGCGCTCGCGATGGTAACGCGTGCCTTGGCTTGTGTGTTTTCAAGTTCAGCCTGCGAAAGAATTTTTTGCTCGAAGAGGGCGATCATGCGTTTCAATTCCGCTTCGGCCTGCTGGCGCAGGGCAACCGCTTGATCGTATCGCGCCTGAACCTCACGCGCGTCAATCACCGCGAGCGACTCACCGATCTTCACCTGCTGACCAGGCACGACAAGCATTTGCTCGATCTTGCCGCTGACCTTGGCCTCGATCACGGAGCGGAGCTTGGCGCGCACGGTGCCGACGACTTCCTCGGTGGCGACGCGCGTCTTGCTTTCGATGAATTGCGCGCGGACGGAAACGGTGGGCAAGGCCGGCGGCTCGACGCGTTCAGTCTTGTGCCCGCAGCCCATGAATGCAATGGCGAGCGCGAGCATCAGCCCGATGGTGATTTGATATTTGAGTTTCATGTTAGTGCTTGCTCCCATAGCCGCAGACATTAGGAGGCGGATTCCCCAGAGCGCGTTACCTCCGCCTCCTCACGGCGGCGGCTATAATCGGCTACGCCTATTTCACCGCGCAACAACTTCCAGCATCTTTGCCCACGCCACACTTCTTGAGAATCATTTCCAGCGGGCAAAAGTTCGTGAAGGAGGATTGCAGCAGGTTGAACCCAACGAACGCCGTGAACCAGAGCCAGTTCGCGGTGTGATAGTGCGCGAGCACGAGGCTCAGGAGAACGAACGCGCCAGCGAGGCGGCGGATGATCATGTGCATTTTCATAATTCAATCTCTGCCCGTACCGAGCCGCGAAGGCGGCGGAAGTCACAGACTAAATTTCAGCACCGTGAGATGCAGCGGGGCAAATGCGGTTTGCGCCTATTCCACTGGCAACTTGGCTTTCTGCCAAGCTTTTATGCCGCCGTCGAGATGGTAAAGGGATTTGAACTCCAGCCTTTGAAATATTGGGAGTGCCTGCGTGCTGCGATTACCAGAGGCGCAATGCAAGAGGTAAGTCTGGTTCTTGTTGAGCATACTGATGGCTTTCTCGAAGTCAGCGGCGCGGAAGTTGATGTTGGTTGCGCCCGCAATGTGACCAGCAGCAAATTCTTCCGGGGTGCGGATGTCGAGCACGACGGGCTTTTTCTCCACGATTAGCTTCTGAGTCTGTTCTACGTTGAGGTAGGTTACGTTGGTATCGGCAGCAGAAGTACAGGTAACGCAGCCAACAGCAATGAACAGGCTGGCGAGGTGCTTTAGTGATGAGATGGGGTTCATGGTTTGGGATTATTTGCTGGCCGAAGGATGGACTTGCTTCCACTTTTTCCGCAACGACTGGCGCAGTTTTTCGCGGAAGCCGATGGGCATCGAGCAAGGTTGGCCATTTTTGTAGAGCGTGATGGTTTTGCGGATGTTGTCCACGACGACCTGACAGGGATTGCAGCCCGCCATGTGCTTCTCGAACTCCTCGCAGATGGCCGGGTCAACCGTGCCGTCCACGTAATCATTTAACATTTTCAATAACTCTTCGCACTTCATGGTCGTCTGGATTCTTTGAGCCGGGTCAGGGTTAAAAGTTACAAATTAAATTCGCCTTCCGCTTGAGGCGCGGGAGGAAACGCGGCACACGCCGGGCGTAATCCACGTAGCCGGGAAAGGTTTGGTTCAACCAGCGCTCTTCCCGTCGGGCCTTCGCGTGGAAGAACGGGAGCAAGGCCAATGCGGCTACAAACGAGGCGACGCTTTGCCAGATCAATGCCCACCCGAGGGAAGCGAGCATGACGCTCGTGTAAAGCGGATGGCGCACGCGGGC